>JAISLY010000019.1 GCA_031277035.1 Coriobacteriales bacterium
GACAGGCCGGAGGACAAATATAACCCGCTGCGCTATTTTGATGATCCTCAGGTCACCTTTGAGCTGCGAAGAGTGTTTGTACTTCACAACTTCTCAGATGGCTATGTGTGGGTTCGCTACTCACAGTTCATTCAAAGCCCGAGTTCCGATCTGAGACCTGGCTCCTACAACATCCCTTCACTCTGGAGGATACACAAAGACGAGGACGGCTGGCACATTGTCGATATCGAGGAGCGTCCCTAGACGATGGACAAGAGTGCCCACATCCCGCCCGACAGAACTCGCACACACCTCCACTGGCCGCAACCTGCCCGCAAGCCGTATTATTATCCGATAAAACCGGCCGTGTGAGGCGAGAGGTGAGATGAGCCTGTTCAAATTCGAGTTTCAGACCAACCTGAGCCGCCGCCGCCCACGATAAGAAGGTCGGTGTCGTAGGTCGCAGCGACTGAGGTCGGCGGGGTTGGTGTCTCGGGCGTCCCCGTCCCCGGTGCCTCGGCCGCCTTGCCCTCCTCAGCAGGTGCTGACGGCGCGCAGGCCGCCAGACCAAAGGAGGCAGCAAGTGCGCCGGCTGCCGTCGCAGTGAGCAGGAAGCTGCGCCGACTCAGCCCTGTGCGCTCCTCGCTCGCCTGCCGCTCCTCGCTCGCCTGCCTGCCTTCTTCCGAGTGTCCTTCCTGCCTCTCAGCGCCTTCCCATCGCGTATCTGCTCCCGGTCTTCTTTCGTTTCTGTTCATGATTCCTCCTTCTGAGACCCGTTTTCAACAGGGATACCAATCTAGAGAAGGCGACCTGGGACAGCTTCCCCTGAAGAGGATGGAAGCGACGATTCTGGCCAATTCATCCCAAAGGATGAACGCGGGGAAACTGCGCGCACAAATGACAGGCCCCCGATGAAAAATCGGAGGCCTGATTGGGGCATCTGATGCAGAAGGTCGGCAGCGGGCTCAAACCCCCAGGCTGCCCAGCGGCTTAAAAGTCCAGGCTGCCCAATTCGTCGTCACCGGCAGAATCGGCGCTTTCGATCCCCATTCCGATGGAGTCGAGCAGCTGGTCGAGCTCGGCCGCGTCGTTAAGATTGGACCGCATCGTCAGCGAACCACCCATACGATCGTCGTCGGGATCGACACTGTAGGTAAGGGGCGCTACTCCGCTCGCAAACAGGTCGCTGTCGCCCGGCGAGAAGACCATCTCGATAAGCTGGCTCACATCGGGTTCATCGTCTATGGGCGCGTTGTCAAGGATATGGAGCAAATCGCGCTCTTCCAGGCCCGCCTTCAGTTCCTCAAGCGCTTTGCCACCGATGCCCTCAATCCGCAAGAGTTCTTCCTCGGTCTTGCCGATAAGGTCGGCGACTGTCTCAATACCCACCTCGGAAAACTTGTTCGCCCAGCGCTGGGAAACGCCAAGGTCATCGAAGATATAGAGACGCGCGACTTCGACGGGGATGATATGACGAGCATGGGCTGGCGTCAACGCACCGCCAAAATAGCCGGCGATGCTGCTCGGCAAACTGAGATAGTCCTCGCCATCCAGCGCCCACTCGGACGGCTGCGGCAGCATCTCTTCAAGCTCGCGCAGCTCGATGGGCGCCCATTCGGGCAGGGTCTCCATCTTGCCGCGACGGGTGGCAAGCGGCTCGCCCTTATAGGTCAAATCGACATTACGATAGCGCTTCAAGCCGGTGCCCGCCGGGATTGGCTTGCCAATGATGACGTTTTCCTTCAGACCGAGAAGGTCGTCTGCCTTGCACTCGATGGCGGCATCGGTGAGCACCTTCGTCGTCTCCTGGAAGGATGCGGCAGAAAGCCAGGAATCCGTGGCCAGCGAGGCCTTGGTGATGCCAAGGAGCAGCGGTGAGCCAAGCGGCGGCTCTCCCCCCTCGCTCACAATGCGCTCGGCCTCACGCTCAAACTCATATTTGTCCACCTGCTTGCCCGGCAGATAGCCGGAATTGCCGGCATCCACGACGGCCACCTTGCGCAGCATCTGCCGTGCAATGACCTCGATATGCTTATCGTTGATGTCAACGCCCTGGCTGATATAGACGTCCTGAACCTGCTTGACGATGTAGCGCAGCGTGGTGTTGGGATCGGTCAGACGCAACAGATCATGCGGATTGATAGAGCCCTTCGTAAGCTGCTGGCCGACCTCGACCTTTATGTTGTCCTCGATGCCGGGCATGAGCGAGGCGCGTGCGGACACCTGGTATTCGCGGAAGTTGCCCTCCTGGTCGCTGATGACGAGGATGCGCTGATTTCGGTCGCCCGAAATCTGCAGAGTGCCGGCAATCTCTGCCAGTATCGCCTGCCCTTTGGGGCGCCGTGCCTCAAAGAGCTCGGTGACACGCGGCAGACCATGAGTGATGTCCTCACCCGCGACTCCGCCGGTATGGAAGGTGCGCATCGTAAGCTGCGTACCGGGCTCACCGATGGACTGGGCCGCGATGATGCCAACCGCCGTGCCGATGTTCACGGGCCGCGAGGCGGCAAGGTCCCAGCCGTAGCATTTCTGGCAGACGCCGCGATGGGCGTGGCAGGTCATGATGGTGCGAACGGGGACTTCCTCAACCTCAGCCTCAGCCAGGGCATTCAGATCCGCCGGTGAGATGTACTCGCCCTCGTCAACAAGTATCTCCCCTGTCTCAGGATGCGCACAGGGCTTGGCCAGGCAACGGCCAATGAGGTTGCGGTCCAGGTCGCCCTTGGCGTTCTTGAGCGGATAGGCCATGTAGTCGTCGGTACCGCAGTCCACCTCGCGGACGATGACATCCTGCGCAACATCGACGAGACGGCGCGTGAGGTAGCCGGAGTCTGCGGTTCTGAGGGCCGTATCGGCAAGACCCTTGCGGGCACCATGCGTCGAGATAAAATACTCCAGAACCGAGAGCCCCTCACGGAAGTTCGCCTTGATTGGGCGGTCGATGATCTCGCCTTTCGGGTCGGACATCAAACCGCGCATGCCGGCCAGCTGACGAATCTGCTTGATGTCGCCACGGGCGCCGGAGAAGGCCATCATGTAGATGGGGTTAAAGCGGTCGAAGTTGTCCGCCATCGCATCGCCGACTTCTTCGTTCGTATCGTTCCAGATGTCAACCACCTGGCGATGACGCTCCTCATCGCTCATCAGGCCAAGCTCGTAGTCGGCGTCGATGGCGGCAACCTTCTTATCGGCCTCGGCGAGTATCGCGTCTTTCTGTGCCGGAATGGTCGCGTCATAGACGCTGACGGTGACGCCAGCCAGGGTGGCAAAGTGAAAACCGATGCGCTTCAGGCCATCGAGTATCTCGGGCATCTCGGAGACGGAATAGCGGTTCGTGCAGTCCTCCACAAGCCGGGCTACTTCCTTCTTGTTCATCTCAAAGTTGATAAACTCGTGCTCGTCGGGCAACACAGCGTTAAAAATGATGCGCCCGACCGAGGTCTCGATGCGCTGGCCGGCCGCACGCTCCTCAAAGACGTTATAGGAGGTAGCGACCATCGAATCGCGTGACAGACGCACCTGGATACGAGCCTGCAAATCCACGCCTGCGCGCGCGTCGTAAGCGTTGAGGGCATCCTTGAAGTTCACAAAGGCCCGGCCTTCTCCAGGAAAGCCCTCCCGGATGGCCGTAAGATAGTATAGACCTATAATCATATCCTGCGTGGGCACTGCGAGCGGACGTCCGTGCGCAGGCGATTTGATGTTGTTGGCGGAGAGCATAAGCACGCGGGCCTCAGCCTGCGCCTCGGAGGAAAGCGGCACATGAACGGCCATCTGGTCCCCGTCAAAGTCTGCGTTGAAGGCCGTGCAGACCAAGGGGTGCAGACGGATGGCCTTGCCCTCGACAAGCACCGGCTCAAAGGCCTGGATGCCGAGGCGGTGCAGGGTCGGAGCGCGATTGAGCAACACTGGATGCTCGGCGATGACCTCCTCAAGCACGTCCCAGACGGTCGTTGAGATGGCGCGGTCGACCATTTTCTTGGCCGCCTTGACGTTGGGGCTGTGCTCCAACTCGACGAGCCGTTTGACCACAAAGGGCTTAAAAAGCTCCAGCGCCATGATTTTGGGCAGGCCGCACTGGTAAATCTTCAGCTGCGGCCCGACGACGATGACCGAACGTCCGGAATAGTCGACGCGCTTGCCAAGCAGGTTCTGGCGGAAGCGGCCCTGCTTGCCTTTGAGCATGTCGGATATGGATTTGAGGGGGCGATTGCCAGGTCCCGTAACAGGGCGCCCGCGCCGGCCGTTGTCAAAAAGCGAATCCACGGCCTCCTGCAGCATGCGCTTCTCGTTGTTGACGATAATCTCGGGAGCGCCGAGATCCAGCAGGCGCTTGAGGCGGTTGTTGCGGTTGATGACGCGACGGTACAGGTCGTTCAGGTCGCTTGTGGCAAAACGCCCACCATCGAGCTGCACCATCGGGCGCAGGTCGGGAGGAATGACGGGGATGACATCAAGAATCATGTCCTCGGGGCGATTCTCGCTTTTGATAAACGCGTCGACGATCTTCAGGCGTTTGATGGCCTTGACGCGTTTTTGCCCCTTGCCCTCGGCGATTATGGTACGCAGTTCCTCGGCCGTCTCCTCAAGGCTCATACCGCGCAACAGATCGCGCACCGCCTCGGCACCCACGCCGCCACGGAAATAGTCGCTGTAGTTCAGGCGCATCTCGCGATACAGCAGCTCATCGCTGATGAGCTGCTTGGGCGCAAGCTTCATGAAGACATTGAATGCCTCTTCGCGCAGGGCCTTACGCTCGATGAACTCCTCGCGCAGATCGGCAATCTCGCTCTCTATCTCCTGAGGCGTCAGACGCTCTTCTTCCTCGATGTCGCCGTACTCCTCATTGTCGGCAAACTCGGTGGAGAGGCGTCGCACCGATTCGATGGCACGCTCCAGGCCGGCGTCGAGCTCCTCAAGGTCGGCAGCCAGCTCCTCGCGCAGCACATCGCCTTCGGCATCGCGCGTCTCCTCATCAACCCAGGTGATAATAGAAGAAGCGAAGTACAGTATCTTCTCCAGATCCTTGGGGGGCACATCGAGCAGATAGCCAAGACGGGACGGCGAGCCCTTAAAGTACCAGATATGGCTGACAGGCGCGGCGAGCTCGATATGACCCATGCGCTCGCGGCGCACCGTGGCGCGCGTGACCTCGACACCGCAGCGCTCGCAGACGATGCCTTTAAAGCGGATGCGCTTATATTTGCCGCAGTTACATTCCCAGTCCTTCGTCGGGCCAAATATCTTTTCGCAGAACAGGCCGTCCTTTTCAGGCTTGAGCGTACGGTAGTTGATCGTCTCGGGCTTCTTCACCTCGCCCCGCGACCATGAACGGATGCGCTCGGCCGAGGCGAGGCCAATGCGCAGTTGATCGAAGTTCTCCACATCGTATTCAGTCGTCATGTTCACTCCTCCCCCTCATCGGAGGCGGTATTGGGTGCGGGTGCGGCGGGGTCGGCGGGCGCGGCGTCGGGCGAGGCGGGCGCGGCGTCGGCGGGCGCGGCGTCGGGCGCCTCGGAGCTCTCCACATCGTCCACCAGACTCGGAATATCGGCCTCGGTCACCGCGTCGGCAAACTCAAGGCCCTCAAGGCCACTCGCTATCAGATCCAGAGCGTCCTCGTCACTCTCCTCATCAAAGTCACTCATCATCATCGCGGCAGCCAGGCTTTCGGGCTCGCTTTCGCTCTCGACAAAATCCCCCAGGTCCTTGTCACGCGCCTCACCAATCAGCTCCACGTCAAGGCAGAGCGAGCGCATCTCCTTGACGAGGACCTTAAAGGATTCGGGCACTTCGGCGGCGGGGATGTTCTCCCCTTTTACAATGTGCTCGTATGCCTTCACGCGGCCGGAGGTGTCGTCGGACTTGATGGTCAGTATCTCCTGCAGCACGTGGGAGGCACCGTAGGCGTACAGCGCCCAGACCTCCATCTCGCCAAAACGCTGGCCGCCAAACTGCGCCTTGCCGCCAAGCGGCTGCTGGGTGATGAGGCTGTAGGGGCCGGTCGAGCGCGCGTGTATCTTGTCGTCGACAAGGTGCGAGAGCTTGAGGATGTAGTTCCAGCCGACGGTGATTGGCTCGCGGAACTTCTCGCCCGTCCGCCCATCGTAAAGCCAGGTCTTGCCCTCCAGTGAGAGCTGAGGGATAAACTCGTCACGGGCAAGCTCGCCGAGCTGTTCATGGCGCAGACGGATGAGATTCGCGTTCGCCTTGCCGATGGCCTCGGATATTTCGGTCTCGGTCGCGCCGTCGAAGACCGGCGTGGCAACATGCAGCGGCCCTTCGACCGAGCGCTCCGTTTCCGCGTCAGACCAACCAAAATGGGCGGCCCAGCCAAGATGGGTCTCGAGCAGCTGTCCGATGTTCATACGCGAGGGCACGCCAAGCGGATTTAAGATGATGTCGACAGGCGTGCCGTCGGCCAGGTAGGGCATGTCCTCGACGGGCAGGATGCGGCTGATGACGCCCTTGTTGCCGTGGCGACCGGCCAGCTTATCGCCCTGCTGAACCTTGCGCTTCTGAGCGACAAAGACCCGCACGAGTTCGTTGACGCCGGGGCTGAGCTCATCGCCGCCCTCCCGCGAGAAGCGGGAGATGCCGATGATGCGCCCGCCGGAGCCATGCGGCACCTTGAGCGAGGTATCGCGAACCTCGCGGGCCTTCTCGCCAAAGATAGCCCGCAACAGGCGCTCCTCGGCGGTCAGCTCCGTCTCGCCCTTGGGGGTCACCTTGCCCACAAGCACATCGCCGGGAAAGACCTCGGCACCGATGCGGATGATGCCGTCCGCATCGAGATTGCCAATCATGTCGTCGGAGAGATTGGGAATCTCGCGGGTTATCTCCTCGGGACCAAGCTTCGTGTCGCGCGCGTCGATCTCGTATTGTGAGATGTGGATGGAGGTCAGCAGGTCATCGGAGACAACGCGTTCGGAGAGGATAATCGCGTCCTCGTAGTTGTATCCCTCCCAGGGCATGTAGGCCACCAGCAGGTTCTGGCCGAGGGAAAGCTCGCCGAACTCAGTAGCGGGCCCGTCTGCCAGCACATCTCCCTCAAAGACCTCCTGCCCCACGCGCACAAGCGGCTTGTGGTTCAAACAGCCGCTCTGGTTGGAACGCTGGAACTTGGGCAGGTCGTAGATGTCAGTCGAACCGTCCTTGGCGCGCATGACGATGCGGTCGGTCTGCACATACTCCACGACTCCGGCGCGCTGAGCGAGCACAATCTCGCCGGAATCGACGGCGCAGCGATGCTCCATGCCCGTCCCGACAAGCGGAGCGGAGGGCTTGAGCAGGGGCACGGCCTGGCGCTGCATGTTCGAGCCCATCAGCGCACGGTTGGCGTCGTCGTGCTCAAGGAAGGGGATGAGCGCCGTGGCCACCGAGACCATCTGGCGCGGGGAGACGTCCATGTACTGCACCCGTTTGGGGTCAACTTCCTCCGGCTCACCAAACACGCCGTGCACATCCTTGACGCGGCAGAGCACCTTTTTGGCAGCGACGAACTTACCCTTTACATCCGTGTGGCCAAACCGGCGGCTGTCCTGGTCAAAGAGCTCGTTGGCCTGAGCGATGATGTAGTTTTCCTCCTCATCGGCCGTCAGATAGTCAATCTCGTCGGTCACCTTGCCATCGATGACCCTGCGGTAGGGCGTCTCGATAAAGCCATAGGGGTTTACGCGCGCGTAGGTGGCCAGTGTGCCGATAAGGCCGATGTTTGGGCCTTCCGGCGTCTCGATGGGGCACATGCGACCGTAATGGCTTGTGTGGACGTCGCGCACCTCAAAGCCCGCGCGCTCGCGCGAAAGGCCGCCGGGGCCCAGGGCCGAAAGGCGACGTTTGTGCGTGATGCCGGTCGCAAGGTTGGTCTGATCCATGAACTGTGAGAGCTGCGAGGAGCCGAAGAATTCCTTGATGGCCGCGACGATTGGACGAATGTTAATCAGCGACTGTGGCGTGATGTCGTCGACTTCCTGGGTGCTCATCCGCTCGCGCACGACGCGCTCCATGCGCGACAGGCCGATGCGGAACTGGTTTTGGATCAGTTCGCCAACGGTGCGGATGCGGCGATTGCCAAAATGGTCGATGTCGTCGGTGCTTTTGGTGTCGTCGCCGTCGTGCAGCTCGACGAGATAGCGCATCGTCCGCACGATGTCCTCATGTGTCAGTGTGCTCTGGCCGCCGGGCGCCTCGATGGCGAGCTTTTTGTTTATCTTGTAGCGACCGACCCGCGCGAGATCGTAGCGCTGGGGATTAAAGAACAGGCCCTCAAGCAGCGCACGCGCCGCATCTGTCGTAGGCGGCTCGCCCGGGCGCAGCCGCTTATACAGTTCGATAAGCGCCTCTTCGCGCGTGATGGCCTGATCCCGATCAAGGGTGCGACGAACCAGTTCGGTATCGCCGAGAAGCTCGATGATCTCATCGCGGCCGGTGGCGATGCCAAGTGCGCGCAGGAGCAGGGTCGCCGCCTGCTTACGCTTACGGTCGACGCGCACGCTGAGAATGTCGCGACGGTCGGTCTCAAACTCCAGCCAGGCACCACGCGAGGGAATGACCTTGGCGCTGTAGATGAGTTTATCCGAGGTCTTATCCGGCTCGACGGAAAAATAGACGCCGGGCGAACGCACCAGTTGGCTGACAACCACGCGTTCGGTGCCATTGATGACAAAGGTGCCACGGGGGGTCATGAGCGGAAAATCGCCGATGAAGACTTCCTGCTCCTTTATCTCGCCGGTCTCCTGGTTGAGAAAGCGCACCTCGACAAACAGGGGCGCCTGGTAGGAAATGTCTTTCGCCTTGCATTCGTCAACGCTGAACTTGGGATCGCCGAATTCATGTGCACCAAAGTCTACCTGCAGATTCTTGGCCGCATTCTCAATCGGAGAGATGTCGCGAAAGGCCTCGGCGAGTCCCTCTGTCCGAAACCAGTTAAAAGAATCAATCTGGATCGCGATAAGATTTGGAACATCCATTACCTCGGGGATTTTTGCGAAACTCTTGCGCTCTCGATACAGGCTTACAGGGGTGGAAACGATGCCTCGCCGCAAGGGGATTCCTCCTTCAAAAGAAGAATAAGTCGTCAATAACCGCAATCCTACACTGTATATTCAAGTGCCGCGTTGGTCAAGGGGGTATTCAGTGTTTTGCGCTATGGCAATTGGGAGCGGTATGATATGCGGGTTGAAGGGAACGCCGGGGACAGATGTCCCCGGCGTTCCCGTTGGTGGGACGCGGTGGTAGCGGGCGGCGCGTCGCGGTGGCGGCGGGCGGGTGGCCGCGGTGGTAGCAGGCGGCGCGTCGCGGTGGTAGCTGCCCCCCTCCCGGCGCTTTTTCCTGAAGCAATCGTGCCCCAGGAAAAAAGTTTACTTGAGTGTGACGGCTCCGCCGGCGTCCTTGAGCTTCTGCTCCGCTTCCTCGGCCTTGGCCTTATCCACACCCTCAAGGATCGCGCCCGGTGCGCCCTCAACCGCATCCTTGGCCTCCTTCAGGCCCAGACCGGTGAGCTCGCGGACAACCTTGATAACCGCAATCTTGTTGTCGCCAAAGCCCTCGAGGACGACATCAAAGCTGGTCTTCTCCTCAACTTCCTCAGCGGCAGCACCGCCGGCGGCAGGGGCCGCAGCAAAGGCAACCGGGGCCGCGGCGGAAACGCCGAAGACCTCCTCAAGCTCCTTGACGAGCTCGGAGAGCTCCAGTGCGGGCATAACCTTCAGGGCCTCGATAATCTCTTCTTTCGTAACAGCCATGATAATGGCTCCTCTCCTGTCGTTGTTGCGCCACGGCTTGTGTTGTCATGCCGCAGCCTCTGTTGTTACGCCGCGGCTTTTTCCGCAATGGCGTTGACCGTACGAACAAACTGGGACGTCGGGCCGTTGAGGACCTGGACGATACCCGAAAGCGGGTTTTTGATTGTGCCGAGCAGTTTGGCAATCAGCTCCTCGCGCGATGGCAGGGAGGCGATGGCAAGAACCTGATCCGCGGAGACGACTGACTTGTTGAGCAGGCCACCCTTTATCTCAAGGTTCGGATTGCTCTTGGCATAGGTTCTCAGGGCCTTGGCCGAAGCCACCGGATCCCCATTGGCGAAGACGAACGCGGAGGGCCCTTCGAGCACCGCGCCAAGGCTCGGGTATCCAAGGTCGGCCAGTGCCAACTCAGTAAACGAATTCTTGTAGACCTTGAGCAGAGCGCCCTCTGCACGGATGATACCGCGCAGTTCCTCGGTGGCTTTGACCGTCAGGCCGCGATAGTCAACGACCCAGATGACCTCGGCGGCCGAGATTTCATCCTTGATCCGCTCAACCTGCTGGCGTTTTGCCTGATTTGGCATATACACCTCCCTTCGGTACGTAAGGACTCGGTGCGTGGTGATGCGCACACAACATAAAACGACCCTCGCTACCAATAGTGAGGGTCGTGGATGCGCAAACTGTGCGAGGCTGGTCGCACGCGCGAACGATAAGCACCTCAGCGGGCGGGGGCAGACCCCATTACGCCCCTTACGGGGCACCGGCTTTCTACGGTAGCGAACTGATGGGTTGTCAACAGAGACATTGTCCCAGCAAAACAAACCGGCGTCAAGCAGCCGGCATGGATCGCCAAAAATGCCCGCGCAATTTTCGGCCTGCCTCACAAATCGCCTCACAAATCGACGCTGCATTCAAAGGTCGCCGGCGTGGTGAGATCGAGGCGAAGCTCAAGCAGGGCGCCTTTTTCTGCGCTCCTCTCGTCTTCGCCCGTTGCGCCTTGCGCATCGCCTTCCTCACTTTGCGGCGCGACGATGTGGGAGCTGATGGCCACCTCCATCTGGGGAAAATCCCTGCGCAGGTACGCGAGGGCGTCGGGAGGAAATTGCAGTGTCGGCCCGTCGGCGTCGCGGTAGAACTGCGTGTAGTCGAGCGCTCGTTTGAGCAGCCGCTCCGCAGGCTTTACGTCGCGCCCGAACACCTTGGCTGACTTGAGGAAGTAGTCGCGTTCGGAGAAGGTGCAGAAGGGGTAGGCGTCGCGGCTGCCGACGTTTTGCAGGTAGACCTGG
>JAISLY010000057.1 GCA_031277035.1 Coriobacteriales bacterium
CGTTTTTTGTGCATCTCTGTGTTTTGGTTAATCGGCTTTTGGATGCTCATGCAGTATAGCACCTTTTGGGAGCGCGGGTTGAGACGAAATGGGGACGGTATGGGGACAGAATGGGGCCTTGAGAGTTGACAAAGGGGACGGGTGAGGTGGCCTTGAGAGTTGACAAAAGGGACGGGTCAGGCGGGTGTGGCCTGTCCCGGCTCGATGTTAAGCTGCTTGGCAGCCTGCTCGCGATCCTCGCGCTCCAGCACGCGCTCCATAGCGGCAATGGCGCATTGCAGCTGGCCATCATCGGGTTCGTTGGTCGTCAGACGCTGCATCTGCAAACCGGGCCACAGTACAAACTGCACCAGTGGGCTTTCTGGATGTGCGCCAGCCCACTTGACGGTGACTTCGTAGGACAGGCCCGCCACAAGGGGCAGCAGGATGATGCGCGAGAGGATGACGAGCACAAGGCGCAGAACGCCGTTGGTCACGCCGAGTGCGTCGATGGCCGCAGAGACGGGCACGACCGTAAAGACAAGGATTGCGATGAGCATGGTTGTCAGGAGAAACGCGGTTCCGCAGCGTACATGCAGGGTTGGAAAGGTGCGGGCATTGGCGACGGTCAGTTCAAGGCCGTGCTCGTAACAGTGGATGGTCTTGTGTTCGGCGCCGTGATAACCAAACATCCGCTGGATGTCCTTCATGCGCCCGATGAGCCAGATGTAGAAGATGAAGATGGCAATGCGAAGCAGGCCGTCAACAATGTTCCACAGCAGGGTCTTCTCACCATAATCGCCCACCAGAAGATTTGTGATGATGGCGGGCAGCACGACAAAGATGCCGATGCCGAGCACTACTCCGAGCACCATACTGATTGTCATCAGCGGCTTGGGTATGGAATCGGAAGAGGCGCTCTGGATTGGCTCCTCGCTTTCCTGTTCTTCAGGGCTCGGTTCGTCGTCCTCAAAGTCAAAGGCATGCCGGGCGGCGATGTCGAGGGCCCGGTAGCCCAGGGCAAGCGACTCGACCATCGCCGTGCAGCCGCGCACGACAGGCTTATACATCCAGGAATTCCGGGGCCGGCCACTTACCAGGTCGTGTTCCTCTATGTAGATGTCTCCCCTCGGCTCACGTACCGCGACCGCCCAGTTGTACTTCCCGCGCATCATGATGCCCTCAAGCAGTGCCTGCCCTCCCACATGGGTCTGGCAGACAACGCCCTCGGTATCCCGGGCACGCGCCCAGTCTCCCCGCCTGACGCGGGGCGTAACAAGAGCAGCCTCGCCCTCACTGTGTTGCATGTTGGAATCGGGAGTTGTCATGAACGGCTGATGCGCTCGAAGGGCTGCCCACAGCTCATCGCGCCCTCTGAGCATGGCCCGCGGCGGCAGGACGCGCCCGCGTCCAGAAAGATATACGGCGCCGTGGGAGTAACCTCCTCAAGCATTCGATTGGCGAGTTCCTGTATCTCCCACTGCGCTCGATGACAGCAGCGCACCTCAAAAAAATGCAGCAGTTCGCGGATATTCATCGTGATGACGAGTTTTGAGACGCAGGCGTTTGGCAGCACATAGCGCGCGTCCTCGGCGGGTATCCCCGCCTCGATAAGCTGCGCATAGGTGGCATAGGCCACGTCGATTGCCGTGTTAAAGGCACTCAATGCCTCAGAATCATGCGCGATGGTTTGAGGCAGGACAACGTCCGGCTCAGCGGAATACGTGACGTAGCGTTGGCTTTGCTGGTTGTAGCTCGCAAGCCGATGCCGCACCAGCTGGTGGGTGAGCGCCCTGCTGACCCCGTCGAGGGCAAAGGTGTAGGAGGCGTGCTCGAGTGCGGAGAAGTGCCCGCTTTTCATGATGGTCGCAAGCACCTTGTTAACCTGGGCGGCATCCATTGACTCCATCAACTCAGCCGCGCCAACCGGGGCATAACAGAGCCGGGCTGCCGTGGCGACGGCGCGCTCGGGATCAGACGTGTGGTAGAGGAGCTTGACCAGCATAAAGCCTCATATTCTCAATCGGTGTCGCAGGATGACCATGCGCGTCGCAAAACCGTGCGCATCGCAAAATGACCATACAGAGAGTATACGGCACGACGAGCCACTCCTGCCAATCTGAACAGGAACTGTATGCAAAAGGTTATGCTACTCGGTTGCGGCCTCGGGCTCGGCGGGCTCAGAGGCCTCGGGCGTGGAGGTGGGCTCAGCGGGCTTGGTGGGTTCAGCGGGCTCAGCTGCGACTTCGGGCTCGGAGTTTGCGGCGGAAGCCTCAGTCTCGGGAGCCGTGGCTGCTTCGGTCTCGGGAGCCGTGGCTGCTTCGGTCTCGGGCTCAGACGGTTTGGCGGCGGCGGCTTTCGCGGACTTCTCCGCATACCGCGCGGCCTTCTCCGCCTTCTTCGCTGCCTTTGCCTCACGGGCTACCCTGGCAGCGGCCTCAGCCTCGGCAGCAGCCTTGAGCCGCGCCTCACGCCGGGCGGCTTCACGCTCGGCGACCGTTGTGGAGGCGGAACCGAACTTATCCGAGAAGCGCTGGACGCGTCCGCCGGTATCGACAAATTTCTGTTGCCCGGTGTAAAAGGGGTGGCACTCGTTGCACAACTCGACGCGCAGCTGCGGCTTGGTCGCCCGGGTCGTAAAGGTGTTGCCACAGGAGCAACGTACCGTGCATTCAAGGTATTCGGGGTGAATGTCTTTTCTCATGGTTCTCTCTCCTTATGCGTTCTGGTTTCCGACCAGAACAGGCAAACGGCATAACCTTATCAGTGTATCAGAAGATGCCCGGTCTGGCGAACGCGAATCGGTGGGGCGCGCGGCAGCGTGCGCGGCAGCGTGCGCGGTGCGACCGGGCGGCGCGGCAGCAGAGCGGCGGCGGACGATAGTGCGACCGGGTGGCGCGGTGCGACCGGGCGGCGCGTATCGAAGCTCCGAGCGCTTCTGATCGAAGACGCAATCGCTTCTGCTAAAATGGAGCCTCGGACAACCTGAATGGAGAACCGTGGACACAACGATTTTCGAACGCTATGAATCCGAGGTGCGTACCTATTCTCGCAGCTTCCCGGTGGTCTTCGACTACGCGAAGGGCTCCGTCCTGCGCAGCACGGACGGCCGCGAATATCTCGATTTCTTCTGCGGCGCCGGTGCCTTGAACTACGGGCACAACAACGATTTTATCAAGCAGCGCCTGATTTCCTATCTCACCGACGATCGCATTATTCACGGGCTCGATATGTTCACGGTCGCAAAGGAGGAGTTCATCTCCTTTTTTGAGAAGAGCGTCATCGAGCCGCGAAACCTGGCCTACAAGGTGCAGTTTACCGGCCCGACCGGCACCAATGCGGTGGAGGCGGGGCTGAAGCTCGCCCGAAAGTACACCGGGCGCGCCAATGTCTTTGCGCTGAACGGCTGTTTTCATGGCAGCACTCTCGGCTCGCTGGCGCTGACCAGCGAACGGCGCAAGCGGGCGGCGGCGGGTGTGCCGCTGGACAACGTGACCCACTGCCCGGCGCCCTACCAGTTTGGCGAGGCGCACGCGCTGGACTTTATGGAGAAGGCCCTGACCGACGACCATGCGGGCATCGACAAGCCTGCGGCCATCGTGCTTGAGACCGTGCAGGCCGAGGGCGGCATCAACGTCTTTTCGGCGGATTTCCTGCGGGGCGTACGCGAGATATGCACGCGTCACGAGGTGCTGATGATGGTCGATGACATCCAGGTGGGCTGTCTGCGCACGGGCACCTTCTTCTCCTTTGAACGCGCGGGCATTGCGCCAGACATCGTCATCCTCTCCAAGTCCATCGGCGGCTTTGGCCTGCCCTTCTCAATGGTGCTCCTCAAACCCGACATCGACATCTGGGAGCCCGGCGAGCACGATGGCACCTTTCGCGGCAACCAGCTTGCGATGGTTGCCGGTAAGGCGGCGCTTGAGCTGGTTGCGGACGGCCATATTGCCGAGGGCGTGCGTGTGCGCGAGGCCCTCGTACGCGACTATCTTACCGAGCAGCTCGCCGTCCTGCATGAGGGTGCCGAGGTGCGCGGAATCGGCCTGATCTGGGGCCTTGACCTGCATGATGGCGCCCTGGCCGGCAGCATCACGAGGGAATGCTTCAACCGCGGCCTTATCATCGAACGCGCCGGTCGCGAGGATTCGGTGGTAAAGGTCATGCCCTCGCTCGTCATCCCCATCGAACAGCTCCAGACGGGGCTCGACATCCTGCGCGATGCCGCGAAGGCCGTACTTGAGACGACGGGGTAGTGCGACGAGGGAGACGGCAGGGCAGTCCATGCGCATTCGTTTCATGCTCGCACTCTGGCTCGCCAAGGCCTGCGCGTGCACGCTGCGACTCCTCAAACGCGGGGGTACCCAACTGCCCGGCCGGATTGCCCTTGCCCTCTGCCCGGCCTTTCTGAGCCAGATTGGCCTGCCCCCTCTGGTCATCGCAGTCACCGGCACAAACGGCAAGACCACGGTGGCCAACATCGTTGTTGACGTGTACGAGCATCTGGGGTTTCGCGTCGCCAGCAACCGCCAGGGCTCAAACCTCAACGCCGGCGTGGCCGCAGCGCTCCTGACCGATGCAGGCCTGGGCGGACAGGCCCGTGCGCAGGTTGCCGTCCTGGAGATAGACGAGCGCAGTTCGCGCCTCATCTATCCCTTCGTCGCGGTGGATATCCTCGTCTGCACAAATCTCTTTCGCGATTCGGTCGGGCGCAACGGCCACGCCGAGTACATCGCCTTTCTCATCGACAGCGCCCTTCCTTTACAGGCACGCCTTGTGCTGAATGCAGATGACCTGATTTCTGCGCAGCTGGGTCTGCCGGGCGGTGCCGGCGCTGCGCAGGGTACCGGCACAGCGCGCGCCGGCAACGAACGGCGCTTCTACGGGGTCGCGCCGCTGCCCGGTGAGGTTCAGCGCACGGACAGTCTCTCGCGCGACATCGCCATCTGCCCCGTCTGCAGCACGGCCCTGCACTACTCCTTTGTGCGCTACCATCACATCGGCCGCGCCGTCTGCCCGAACTGCGGCTTTCATTCGCCCGAGGCGGACTACCTGGCAACGGGTATCGACCCGCTCGCTGCGACGCTCTCGGTTCAAATGCCTGCGGGGCCTGCCACCTTTCGCCTGCTCAACGACAGTGTCTTTAACATCTACAATCAGATGGCGGCTCTGGCCGCCCTGCGAGAGGCCGGCCTGGACGTCGAGCAGCTGACTTCGGCCTTCTCGGCCATCAAGCTGACCGAATCCCGCTACCATGCCGAGGAATGCGGCAGCGTGAGGCTCGTCATGCAGCTTGCCAAGGGGCAAAATGCCATCGCCTGCTCACGGGCCTTTGACTACATTGCGCAACAGCCGGGGCGCAAGGCTCTCGTGCTGAATCTCGATGACCACTTTGACGCGCAGGGCGGCTCGGAGAACATCACCTGGCTGTATGACTGCGACTACGAATACCTCAACGACCCGCATATCGCGCAGCTTGTCATCGGCGGCGTGCGCAGCCACGACCACTACCTGCGCCTTCGTATCGCCGGCGTGCCGCCTGAGCGCATGGTGCGCACGCGGCATGAGCGGGATACGGCCGACCTTGTCGATTTGGAGAACATCGACGCCGTCTACATCCTCTACGATGTCTACACGGTGGATACGGCCAAAGCCGTGCGCAGCCGCCTGCAGGCCCGCCTGCAGGCCCGCCTTACGGAGCGAGGAGGGGCGCAATGAGACCCCTGCGGCAGCGAGGAGGGGCACAATGAGACCCCTGCAGCTTGAGATGCTCTATCCCGAGATAGCCAACCTCTTTGGCGACACACAAAACCTGCGCTACCTTGCGCTCTGCCTGCCTGAGGCCGAGCTGGTCCGCAGCAGCTTAAACGAAGAGCCCGCCTTCCTGCGACGCAGGCCAGACCTCATCTACCTTGGCCCGATGACAGAAAACGGCCAGCGTCTGGCACTTGAACGCCTGCTTTCCCACCGCGAGCGCATCGCTGAACTCATCGCGGACGGCACGGTCTTTCTCTGCACCGGCAATGCCCTTGAACTGTTTGGCGAGCGCATCGTCAATCCCGTGCAGGACTACGAGCTTGAGGGGCTGGGGCTTTTTTCATTGAGAAGCGAACTGGCGCTCTTTGACCGGCTCAACAGCAAGGTGCTGGGGCGTTTTGACACGGGCGCGTCGGATAGCGAACCCATTACGCTCGTCGGCTTTAAGAGTCAGTTCTCGCAGGTCTACGGTGATAACACGGACGGCTTTTTTCTGCGCTGTACGCGTGGCGTGGGGCTGAACCGTTCAAGTGCGCTTGAAGGTGTGCGTCGTAACAACTTCTTTGGCACCAGCCTGCTTGGCCCGATGCTCATCCTCAACCCGCCCTTTGTGCGCTACCTGATTGAACTGCTGCTCCCAACGGGCGAAGCGCCGCGCCATCTGGCCTTTGAGCAGGTGGCCCAGCAGGCCTATGAGGAGCGGCTGCGTGAGTTTGAGGATCCGCGCACCTCCGGCTTTGCCAGTCCGAGCAGCGCGGGGGCGGCGCGGGGGTGAGCAGCGCGGGGGGCGGAGGCGGCAATGCGAGCAGCGCGGGTGGCGCGGGGGGGCGCGGCCAGCGCGACTCTGAGCAGCGCGGGGGGCGGCCAGCGCGGGTGGCGGAGGCGGTGAGCAGCTGAGGCGCTCCGGCAGGCCGCTCAGTCGATGAACTCGCGAAGCCAGAGCTCCACGTTGAGCATTCTCCAAAAGGTCATCGTCGAAGCCTCGCCCGTGCCCTCGGCAAAAGCCTCGAAGGCCTCCTGCACCGCGGCCTGGTCAAAGTAGGGCCGCGCGGCAAAGCTCTCGGATGCAAAAAACTCACGCAGGGTGTTCTTCAGCACTTCGAACCATTCGTCTTCTGGCGTCGAGAAACCGATTTTGTTGCGCCGCTTCCATACTTCTTGGGGCAGAATATTCTGTATCGCATCAGAAAGCAGACGTTTGTTCCAGCTGTCCTTGATGATGGCCTCGTCAGAGAGCGAAAAGAGGTAGCGCACCAGCTCGGTGTCGAGGAAGGGTTGGCGCCCCTCCAGGCCAAAGCGCGCGGTATTGCGGTCCACATATCGGATGGAGCAGGGCGTCGAATCGAAGAAGAGGTCGTTTACCAGGCGCGCCTTGAGATTATCGGTGACGGGCTGGAGGCTCTCGCCTGCAAACCGCGCGGCAAAGTCCCTGTTAAGAAAGCTCCGCTCGTCAAAGCGGCGCTTGCGGCTCATGCGGGAGCGCAGCCGAAAGCGCACCAGGCGCAGCATCTTGTCCGCAGACAGCACGACTTCCTTAATCAGCTTGAGCCAGCGCCGCCGCCGCCTGAGCTGACGGAAATAAACCAGGTAGTAGGGCACATAGCCGGCGAGCATCTCATCGGCACCCTCTCCGTCCAAAATCACAGCAACCCTGCCCGAGGCGGCCTTCATGACGCGGTACTGCGCATAGGGGCCCGTGCTGATGAGCGGCTCTTCCTGGGTGGCGATGAAGTCTGTGAGGTCGTCGAGGAAATCGCCTGCGCGTGGCGTCGTCTTGTTGACCGCAAGTGTCTGGGGGTAGCGCGCGGCCACCGCGTCGATATAGCGCTCCTCGTCGTTGACCGAGTGGGGAAAGATGGCGGAGAAGCTCTGCTGCACCGCACCGACCGACGCGGTAGCCGCGGGCAGGTGGCGCATCAGGTCGCAGATGATGGCGGTAACGGCCGAGGAGTCCATGCCTCCAGAAAGCGTGCTGCCGATGCGACCGGTGCTTCGCAGGCGCAGACGCACCGAGCGCCAGAGCAGCTTTCGAAACTCGCGTACCGCTTCCGCATTGAACTCACGCTGCTGAGCAAGAGCCTTTTCGCTCGACAGGCGCTGGAGGTCTTCGAGAAGACTGCTGTAGTGCCGTATCTCAAAACCCTTTGAGTCGATGACCGCGCATTCGCCCGGCAACAGGCGCATGACTCCCTCAAAGAAGGTCTCGGGGCCATCATCGTGTACCCGGAAACGTAGATAGCGATAGATGATGCGATCATTTGGACGAGGCGGCACAAGGCCACTGCGCACCAGTGGTGTCAGTTGAGAGGCGAACAGGAGACGCGGAGACGGGAGATGCGGAGGAGACGGGAGGTGCGGAGACGGAAGATGCGGAGGAGCGCTGTTTTTGTCGTTTGCTGTGTCGAGAAGGGCGAGATACAGGGGCTTGATGCCAAAATGGTCACGGGCAAGCACCATGCGCTGCGCCTCGCGGTCATAGACGGCCAGGGCAAACAGGCCATTAAAGCGGTCGAAGGCCTCGATGTCCCAGACCACGAAGGCCGCAAGCATCACCTCGGCATCCGAGGGCAGGCGGTCGGTATCTTGCAGAATCAGGCTGTTGAGCAGGGGCTTTTCCTGTCCGGCGCCCTGTCCGGCGCCCTGTCCGGCGCCCTGTTCGGCGCCCTGTTCGGCGCCCTGGTCGGCGTCCTGTTCAGCGTCCTGCTCCTTTTCGGCCAGGGCCTCAAGTTCATCCAGGAGCTCCTGGTAGTTGGCAAGTGCTCCGTCAAGCACCAGGGTATAGCGGCCATCGCTGCTTTGCGCGAAATTCGTGACGTACTCAGGCGCGGTGAAATCGGGCTTTGGGGCGGCGGGGGCGGCGGGGGCGCCGCTATCGCCGTCGGCACGGGAGACCGTTGAGGCGGCAGGGGGAATCATCTGGGCGGCGAGACCCACCTCATGCTCAACAAAACTTCGAAGAGCGCCGCCCCGATGGGCCTGCAGCTGGCACAGTCGCTCAAGGAGGGCGGCGGTGCTGTCAGGGGGAGTCTTGGTGCCGCAGGGGGCTGCCTCGTCAGGGGCAGCGGCGGTGCCACTCAGGCCATATGCGCCCACAATCCCGCTCATGCCTCAACCGCCCCGGGCTCAGCCTCAACCGCCCCGGTCTCAGCCTCAAGCGGCACCTCAAGCGGCATATCCTCAAAAAAGACGGCGTACCAGATCAAAAAGACGTAGGCCGTCCATATCTTGCGATGGTTGTCCGCACCGCCAGCGCGGTGTTCGTCCATCAGTGCGACGAGCATATCCACGTCAAAGAAAGCTGCCGCCGTCTCTGAGGTCAGGGTCTCGCGCACGCGTGTATACCAGGCGTCTTCTTTGAGCCAGACCCGCATCGGCACCGGAAAGCCCAGCTTTGGCTTGTTGGCAACATGGGGCGGCAAAACCTCAAGTGCGGCGCGGCGCAGGGCGACCTTGGTTGTCTCGTCATCGACCCGACAGGCAAGGGGCAGCGTGCTTGCCAGCGCAAAGACCTCCCGGTCGAGGAAGGGCACGCGGCTTTCCAGGGAGTGCGCCATCGACATCTTGTCGGCCTTGAGCAGAATGTCTCCCGGCAGCCAGAAGTGGTAGTCGAGGTATTGCATCTTGCCGGTATCGTCGAGACCCGGCCTGAGTGCGGCAAGATGCTCATAGCTCGGGCGGCAGAGCTCTTCGGGGGTCTGGCGGGCCGTCCTTTTTCTGAGCAGGCGCTCACGCTCAGGCACCGTGAAGATATAGCCGTTGCCGATGTGGCGCTCCTCCACCGTCAAAGCGCCTCGCTGCAGAAAGGACTTCCCCCGCCAGGTGCCGGGCACAGCGCGGGCCAGAGCGGCAAGCACACGGCGCAGGAAGCGAGGCAGGCGCTGATAGCCAGCGAGCGAGAAGGGTTCGTGGTAGATGGGATAGCCGCCAAAGAACTCGTCGGCGCCCTCTCCCGAGAGCACGACCTTTACATCGCGCGCCACCAGCTCGTCGAGAAAGTACAGCGCGACGGCCGAGGCGTCGGCCAGCGGCTCATCCATGTGATACATGATGCGCGGGATGGCATCCCAGTACTCCCGGGGCGTGATGATGTGGCTCGTGTTGTCCTTGCCCAGCTCGGCAGCGGTATTCTGCGCAAAATTGATCTCGTTGTAACGCTCGCCGTCGGCGGTCTCGAAGCCAACGGTGTAGGTGCGTTGGTTGGGGTAGAGCGCGGTGATATAGCTTGAGTCGATGCCACTGGAGAGCAGCGAGCCGACCTCGACATCGGCAATCATATGTGCGTGAACACTCTCGCGCATCGTCGTCTTGATGCGCTCGACGGCCTGCTCAAGGGTCTCGTTGGCGCTTGCAGGCGGCGCAGGGGCCTCATTGGCGCTTGCAGGCGGCGCAGGGGCGGCGGGGGTGGCGGGGGTGGTGGGGTGTGTGGGCGGCGCGGGCAGCGGATCAAAGTAGCGGCGATGCGTGCAGGCCCCGGTTTCGGGATGAAAAGACAGGCACTCGCCCGGCCCGAGCTTGAAGATGCCCTTGAAGAAGGTCTCGGGCAAAACCGAATACTGAAAGCTGAGATACTGGTCGAGCGCCTCGGCATTGAGTTGCTTATCGTAGCCGGGATAGGCAAGGATGGCCTTTATCTCGCTCGCATAGACAAGGGTCGCGGCGGCGGGAGCATCGGCGGGGGCACCTGTGGGGGCATCTGCGGAGGCATCTGCGGGGGCACCTGTGGAGGCATCGGCGGAGGCAGGCCCGGCAGACACGGCGGGGGGCGTCTTTGCAGGAGCGGACGGCGGCGCGGCAGACGTCGTGCCGGTGGCAAGGAGCGCATAATACAGCGGCTTGATGCCAAAGAAGTCACGGGCAAAAAAAGCGGTCTTTGTCCGCGCGTCCCAGATGACAAAGGCAAACATGCCGCGCAGACGTTCGAGCAAAGCCTCCCCCCACTGCTCCCAGCCGTGTACGAGAACTTCGGTGTCGGCATTGGTGGCAAAGCGATGACCAGCGGCAAGGAGCTCGTCACGAATAGCTTGATAGTTATATATCTCACCATTAAAGGTGACGACGACGCTGCCGTCCTCGTTGGTCATCGGCTGATGGCCGCTTGCCAGATCGATGATTGAAAGGCGGCGAAAGCCCAGAGCCGCGTCCGCATCGAGAAAGGAGCCCTCGTCATCCGGGCCCCGATGCACAATGCGGTCCTTCATCGCCTCAAGCGTGCCTGAGCGATCCCAGATGCCGGGGGCGGGCCCGATGAACCCGCAGATGCCACACATACGAAAAGCGCCTCCCTTTCCAAAGTATCCATACAGGATACCAGAGGGAGGCGCTTTTCTCAGGCCGCCGGGTAATCGCGGTCGGCAGGCCTGTTCATCGGGCCCGCCTGACGCAGCTCTCCCCCCTCAGCGGTCGGCTCCTCTCTGCCCGCAACGCGGCGACCAGCCCCTCAGCGGTCGGCTCCTCTATGCCCGCAGCGCGGCGTTCTTTCCCGCAAAATAGGCGTGCACCGCAGAATAGGCGTTGCACAGACCCGGCACGACATTCTGATAGCCGGAGCCCATGCGCCATCCCACACAGTTGCCGGCGGCATACAGGCCGGGAATCGGCTTCCAGTCCTTGTCCACAACCTCAAGGTTCCTGTTGACCTTCACACCACTGCTCATGCCATAAAAGGCGTAATTCTCCCTGAAGGCCTTAAACGGCGGCTGCTCAATGGGGCTCATATGCCACGGCGCCTTGCCAAAGTCGTCATCTTTGCCCGCCTTGGCAAGCTCGTTATAGCGGTTGACCGTGGCCACAAGGTTTTCTGCCGGTACCTTGATAAGGTCGGCGAGCTCCTCGAGCGTGTCCGCCTCATAGAATTCCGACATGCTGGCAATCATGTCCATGATTTCGCGGGTCATACCGGGAATCGGCAGCAACGGGGGCATGTTAAAGTCGTCGGAGGCAACAATCTGCCAGACGTAGTTTGCGCCATCGGGCAGCTCGAAGATCGGAAAGCTGGTGGACAGCGACGAGAAGGTCTCGTTGAAGAAACGGTTGCCCTGATTGTTGACGGCCAGCGGTGCCGCAAAGGAGTAGCCGTCGATGGACCAGGCCTGGTAGGAGGGATCTATCTCCTCCATGATACCGCCCGCCCAGACCATCATGCGATGGCCGATGCCGTCGTCCATCTTCTCCTCAATGGTAACCGGCGCCGTGTCGGAGGCCTTTGCGTTGTACGCGTTATAGGTGTTGACGAAGTGCGCCATCGTCGGATAGCAGAAGTGATTGACCATCGCCTCGTTGCCACCGTAGGAACCAGCGCACATGATGACACCCTTGCTCGTATTGTACTGGACGTAGGCGCCCTCGGCATTGGTACAGATGGCGCCGGTGACCGCACCGCTCTCGTCCTGGACGAGCTTGCGGGCGCAGGTCTCAAAAAGAACCTCGCCGCCATTGGCCACAACCCAGTCATGGAAGGCAAAGATAAATGCCTCCAGGCTGTCCTTCTCATTGGGGTCGAAGTCCACATGGAAGGAGACGATGTACTGGTCGAGGTCATCCGGATGCAGCGCCTCGCCGGTCATGATTCTGCCGGGCAGGCCGGCTGGCTGCAGGACATCGGCCTCAATCTCATCGAGTATCTCGCCTGAGTGATAGGCCCACAGCGCCACGAGACTGGCATCGACACGCAGGTTGCCCTCGTTGATGACCTGGGACATGACATGCTGCTCGTTGTGCACGGGCTGGCCGCCCTCCTGCTGAAACTGGGAGTTGAAGAAGCCCACGCCGCTGCCGCTGATGTGCGGCGAGCCGTTGCGCTCTATCATGACCACCCTCGCGCCGTTCTTGATGGCCGCATAGGCCGCCAGAACCCCGGCCATCGCCGAGCCGACGACAAGGACGTCGGTATCGACAAAAGCGGTGATGTCCGCCTCGGCAATCTCGGGAGCCGTGCCAAGCCAGTCTGTGGCCGCTGCCTCGCCGCCGCCACCACCACCAGCGGGGGCTTCGCCGCCGCCAGCCGCAGGAGCCTCACCGCCACTCGGCGAACAGGCCGCAAGGCCGCTGAGCGCCGCTGCGCCACCGATGGCTGCTGCGCCTCCCAAAAACGCCCTTCTCGAAAGTTTTCTCTCTTCTGCCATGGTCTTCCTCCTCCTGTACGTATCTGCCCATTCATGGGTGGCTGCCCACGCATGGGATTACCTGTTCAGTATACTCCCCTGCCAGGAAGATAGTTGGGATGGTCGCTCCCCTGCCAGGAAGATAGTTGGGATGGTCACCGCGCCAGCGCTTGCGTACAATGACATTAGGAGGTTTGATAAAAATGGGCAGACAGGGAAGCAGGGATTTTGCAGAAGAATACGTGGACATAAACGGGATCAAGCAGTATTTCCTGCACTATCCTGCCGCGAACAGTGAGGTTATGTTAGTCATACATGGTGGGCCGGGGCAATCGGAAGCCGCTTTCGCCTATTATGTGGAGCCGCAAGACCCCTCCTACACCGCAGTATATTATGACCAGCGCGGCGCGGGAAAAACCTTACGCAAAAACCCTACTGATGGCAGCGACGTTACCTTTCAGACGCTCTTTGAGGATTTAGCCGAAACAGTACGGTATCTGAAACAAAAATATCAGAGGGACAAGATAATCATCCAAGGGCATTCCTGGGGCAGTGTCCTTGGATTGCTGTATGCGCACCAACACCCGGA
Source organism: Coriobacteriales bacterium (assembly GCA_031277035.1). Classification (GTDB taxonomy): domain Bacteria; phylum Actinomycetota; class Coriobacteriia; order Coriobacteriales; family UBA8131; genus JAIRXA01. The sequence goes on from JAISLY010000057.1 coordinate 13,426, forward strand.
AGATGTGCTGTTTTATGTTGGCGCGGGTCAAGTTGTGGACTACATAAGAGGAGAACGGATAATCCTTGAGGAACTGAAGCGGTTGGCGGCAGGGGACAGTCGCAGTTATCGGGCATTGGAGAAACTCGAAGACAGGCTGCTTTCTGCGAAGGATTTCCTCTCCGCACAAAACGGGTTGATGTTGATGAAGATCAAGAAAAAATACGGCCTTGGCATCGATTTCAGGCGGGTGTCACGCATTGCCATGAAAAGCCCCGTGTTTGGTCTTGCCGATATGCTCGCCATGATAAAAGCTCAGAAGCTCATCGGTCAACTCTATGACTTTCTTTCTTCATTTTCCGCATTGGAGATTACCGAGTTCAAGATACCTGTTTACTGTATTCACGGAAAAAACGACGGACAGGTTCCGCTTTCACTGGCCAAAGAATATTTGGAGAGCCTGACTGCACCTGACAAGGGGTTTTACCAGATTGCCAACGCCGGACACATTTGTTCTCTGGATAATCCGATTGACTGCCATGCGGCAATCAAGAGCATTACGGGCAGATTCGGTTCCATGCCAAAAACGTAGGCAATGTGAGCCATAGTGTGAGCCATAGTGTGAGCCATAAGGACAGGTCATCGGGCTCTGCTTTGCCGGAACCGTCCCCATTTTGCTCTTAGACGGTGTTCGGAAATTCGTAATTACTTTCCATTTTTTTGGTTGAATTATGTGATACAATCCCACATTATCTGGAGATTAGCAGACAAAGGACTGATTTTGACCGTTAAGCTGCAACTGTGCCGTGATTGCTTTCACGCAAACTGCCGAAGAGCCATTTCCTGCACAAAATTGCGTTTGTGCGAAGAATCGGGCAGCCCTGTTCTTTGCTCATCAGGCATTTTGCAGGCAGAGTGGGGAGAAGGGCCCCATTTCGGGGTCTAAAACTTCGCACAAACGCAATTTTGTGCAGGAAAACGCGAAAATCGCTCAGCAGAAGTTGACAAAAGGGACGGTTCCAAAGTGTCAACTTTTTCCGAAAGGGACACTGGCCACGAAACCGCGGTCAAAAAGTTGACACTTTGGAACCGTCCCTTTTGTCAACTCAATTTTGACTTGAGGCTGCCCGCCCCTGTGGGCGGGCAGACCCTGTGTGCTCCTAGCCTACTGCATCAAAAAGCCACTGCTGGTTGTATTGGCCGTGATAGGGCCAGGCGATGATACGACCGTTGTTTGAGACATTGCCGCCAAAGACATCAAGTGAGAGGTTGTTTCTGGCTCCGATGATGGCAAGAGTTCCGTTTCCTGCTCCACTGTCTGCGATAGACCACTGCTGGTTTAACTGACCGTGTAGTGTCCACTGGATAATCTGGGTACCTGAGGCAGTGGAGTTGCCAAAGACATCTACTGATTTTTGCGAAGCAAGGCCAACAATGGTGTAATAGCCGGTCTCAGGTAAAAAGTGTATGGTGAACTGCTGGTTTGTCTGTCCGTGAAAGTCCCATAAAAGCATCCGGGCACCATCTTGTAAAGAGGCACCTTCTACATCAAGTGAGCGATTGCCTGCACCAGCGGTACATATGGTATAGGTGCCATTAGCAAGCGAAGGGGTGATAGGGGCTATATCCCAGCTCTGGTTTGCCCCGCCGGTCCGTTCCCATAAGATGAGCTTTGCTCCGTTGGTATTTTGCCCTCCGAAGATGTCAAGGCAGTAGGAAGGGTTTAAGGCAGAGGTTATGACGTAGGTGCCACTGCCACCTGCACCTTCCTCGATATACCACTTCTGGTTATCACTTCCCTTATAAGGCCACTGTATGATGGCAGCGCCCTTTGAGATGTTAGCTCCGTTGATGTCAAGTACAAGCCCTGAGTTGACATTTTGAAGATAGACCGCTCCTCCTCCGGCATCTCCCACGTAGAAGCGCTGGTTTGCTCCTACCGTATCTGACCAGATGATGGCCTGCTCCCCCTGTTTGGTGCT
>JAISLY010000047.1 GCA_031277035.1 Coriobacteriales bacterium
GCGGGAACCCCGGCGAATCCCTATCGCATTACAGTAACCGTCCCTTACGGTACGGATCCGCGAAACCTGGAGGCCACCATTTGCTATACCGGCAAGGAGATAGCCGGAGTTCCGGGTCCCAACCCCCTCACCCGCCCCTTTTGTCACCTCCGCTCCCCTTGTTCCCCGTGTCAAACATCTATGCCCTTGACCTCAAGGTTCTCGATGAGGGTGAAATGCTGGTCAAACGTCAGCAGGGTAAGCCCGCTTTGGATGGCCGAGGCTGCAATCCAGATGTCGTTTTCGGGGAGGTTGATGCCCTTGGTGACCAATCGGGATTTTGTCTCAGCGTAGCAGCAGGCGATTTCCTTTGTTACGGGAAGCAGGGGAAAGCTCATGAGAAAGTCGGTGTAGTGGACGTAGTTTTCCAGCTTACGCCGGGAGCGCTCGACCCCGTAAAGCATTTCTCCGACGACAGCCATTGGTACAAAAACGTCGTCGGGTGTTTCTCGCAAAGCCCCATGCAGCAACTCGACAGCTGTCGTTTCGTTGCTGAGATACCTGATCAGCACATTGGTGTCAACGGCACTACCACTCATCGACATCAATCCGCTCACAGTCGCGCAAGGCCTCCTCCATCTGCCGCGCGTCCTCGTTGCTGAGCGTGCCGCAATAGCTCTGTATCCTCTCCAACCTGTTGAGTTCCCGGCGCAGGAGCAGACCGCCATCCAGCACCGAGACGGTCACACGGTCGCCCACGTCGAGGCCGAGCTCACGCAGCACTGGCGCCGGAATCCGCACCCCCTTGCTGTTGCCCCATTTGGTAATTGTCACGCCCGTAGCCATCATGACCTCCCCTGGCCGCACCGTCTCATAAAGTATATCCATCATAGGTATACATGGTATCATATCGAGTGCTTTGACACACCGGAGCAGGCTACCTCACCCGGCTTCGTCCCCACTGCTCCCGCTGTCCCCTCCCGACCCGCAGATTTCTCCGATTTCTGCAGGTAGCCAAGAGGATGCTGTTCCGTTATCATTACATCTGCAGAAAACCAATCCGTGGCGCGGCAATGTGCCGTCGAACCACAACAGACAGAAGGGGCATCTCATGAAGGAACTGACCTCAAAAGAGCGGGCCGAACGTTTTATCTTCGCAAAAAATATGGAGCAGAGCAGGCTTTTTACCACCTTTAACCTCTATGTGGCGACCGTCCTCGGCATCCTGATTGCCGCGCTCTGCTTTCTGGTCGGTTACGCGGACCATGACATGACGGTGGAGGTGCTGGCTTTTATCCAGACCGCGTTTGCCCTCGGAGGCCTTGCCTTCGCCGTGTGGAGCACGGAGACCAGAAAGCACAGTGTTGAGAACACCTACCTCCTCCAATGCGGGGTATTGCTTGAGATCACCGGCCTGATGCTGTGCATCGTCGGACTCGGAGCCCGCCTTCTCAGCCCGGACCTCCCGGTTGCCGCCTATCTCATCCCCTGGATAATCTACGCCCTGAGCTTCTTTGTCTCCTACCACATCGTTCGCGCCCGTGCCGGCGCCCATGAGTACAAGGTGTCCAAGACCGTCTCGTTTGCCACCCTGATTGTGATACTGATTGTCCTCGCCTTTCTCGGCAGGACCTTTGCCGCTGGCACCGACAACATCCTCGACTCCCTGAGCGGCGCTTCCAAGGGCTTGCTCATGGTGGGGCTTGGCGGCATGATGGCCTTCATCTTTGGCGTGCTCACATCCATAACATTCTTTAAGAACATCCTGGTCAAGCGCTTTGATATAGACCTCTCACCTCTGTACCGGAACAGCTGAGTCGCCCGGGGCGGATGCGGCTGGGGTCTCGCCCGGGACGCCCGGGGCGGCGGCCTCACCCGGGACGCCCGGGACCCCCACGCCTGCGCCCACCCCCACGCCTGCGCCCACCCCTGCGCCCGCGCCCGCGCCCGCGCCGGCCGCGTCCTCAGAAGACAGCTCGACCAGGGGCAGATATTCCTGAAGCTTCCGGAGCACCTCCCTGATGTCAAGGGGCTTGCCAACGTGGTCATTCATGCCGGCGGCAAGGCAGCGCTCCACATCCTCCTTAAAGACATTGGCCGTCATCGCGATGATGGGGATTTTCTTTGCCCAGAAACTCTCAAGTGCCCTGATACGGCGCGTCGCCTCAAGGCCGTCCATCCGGGGCATCTGCACATCCATGAAGATGAGGTCAAAGGACTCGGGGTCGGCCTGGAAACTCTCCACGGCCTCAAGCCCGTTCTCGGCGTTGTGCAAGGACAGCCCGGTTGGCTCGAGCAGGGCGGTGACAATCTCGCGGTTGGTTGCCACGTCTTCGGCGAGGAGCACCCGATAGGAACTCAAATCCATGTTGACAAGGCCGTCGTCTGCAAGTGAGCGCTCCGCCTCAAACAGCGCCTCGTCGCCCGCCTTCGCCCTGATGGTGAAGCAGAAGGTGGAGCCTTTGCCTATCTGGGACTGGACTTCGATGGAGCCGCCCATCAGCTCGACGATGTTTTTTGATATGACAAGCCCCAGACCGGTGCCTCCGTAGGTGCGCGAGGTGCTGCTTTCGGCCTGGGAGAAAGCCTGAAAAAGGCGCGTCTGCTGCTCGGGTGTGATGCCGATGCCCGTGTCGATAATCTTAAAGCCCAGGGTGCAGGTCGGGCTGGGCGCGTCACCCACGCCGTGCTGCGCGGTGTCCGTCGATTGGCCTTCATCGCAGACCTCCAGCAAATCGACCTCAAGGGAGACCAGGCCTTTCTCCGGCGTGAACTTAATCGCGTTTGAGAGCAGATTGACTAAAACCTGCGAAAGGCGCTGCTCGTCGCCAAAAATCAGGGCGGGAATGCGCTCGTCCACCCGGATGGTGAAGCGCTGATCGCGCTCATTGGCCCGAAACCGCATGAGGTCGCCAACCCGCTGTATCATGTCGCGGAAGCGGTAGTACGCAAAGGCGAGCTCAAACTTGTTGGCCTCTATCTTTGACATGTCGAGCACGTCGTTGATAACCCCGAGCAGATGAGTCGAAGCGTCTTTGACCTTGGTAAACGCATAGTCCTTGCGCTCCACCGTGGCCGCGTTCAGGCCGATGGTCGTCATTCCGATGATGGCGTTGAGCGGCGTACGTATCTCATGGCTCATATTCGAGAGAAAGCCGCTCTTGGCGCGGTTGGCAGACTCCGCCTCCTCGCGCGCACGCTCGAGGTCGGTAACATCGTGGAAGAGGAGGAGCATGCCCTCGTTCTCCCCTGCCTCATTGAACATGGGCGAGACGTTGATGACGTATTTCTGTCGCTGCTCGTCGTCGTCGTCGTCGCCGGGGCCGGCGGCGGGGTCGGCGGCGGCGTCGTCCCCCTCAACCTCCTCCGACAGATTGACGACACGCCTGCTCACCCACAACTCCCGCACAAAGGTCTCGCTTTTCTGGGCGGCCTCGTCAAGAATCTGCTCGATTGCATGGTAGGCGTCCTCGTCAAGGAACCTGGCGAGGACCTCGCGGACCGGGCGCATGCTCACTTCTTCTTTGCTCAGGCCGCTGACGCGAAGGAAGTACTCGGTAAAATAGGAGAGGCGACCGCCCCGGTCGAGCAGCAGTATACTACTACGCGAGTTTGCGAGTAATAGATTGAGATAGCGTGCGCTTTCCCGCTGTGCCTGCGTGCGTGCAACCTGTTGGTTGGCGCGAGCCGTGGCGATGGTCTTCTCCTGCTTGATGGCTTTCTGGAGTCGACCTATCTCGCGCTCGGCCTTACGGTTTGCCTGCTTGAGCACCTTGAGCTGTTCAAGCAGGTCATCGGGTGGTTTTTCCTGTTCGCCGTGCATTCCGAGCGTCACGCCCCTTCTGTCGAATCGCTTAAAGGCGCAGGCCGCAAGCGGGCGGCCAGGTGGTCCTGAGGACTTAAAGGCGCAGGCCGCAAGCAGGCGGCCAGGTGGTTCTGAGGACTAAAAGGCGCAGGCCGCATCTAAAGAGCGCAGGCCGTAAAGGTAAAGTTGTGAAAGCGGTTGCGCCAGCTTCCGTCCTCGGCCCTCACGGGGCACAGCTCCCCACCCGAATAGCCCAGGGTGTATGAGGCCACCCCCTCGAGCCGCTCGATAACGCTTGCCATCTCAGCTTCCTGGTTGGGCGCGAGCATGACAAAACGGGTGACGCAGGGCAGCAGGAGAAAGCCGCTCCGGTCCGTAAGCGCAAGCAACTTGTCAAGGCTCTCCTGCGCGGTCTCAAGAATGCCCTGCGGGTCAATCTCGCCCAGAGAGAGCAAAGCGCCCTGGGGCACCGGGCCGCCGCAGAGGATGCCTCCATCGTCAAGGAAAGCGTACATGGCCAGGGCAATCGGCTGGGAACCGTCGCGATAGTCAATCAGGAGCGGTATGGTGGTCTGGTCGCCCTCATTGAAGATGATGCCGAGATTGTGCATATAGTCCAACACCGGCACATCGTTAATCTCATTGAGCACACAGCCGTGCGACCTGGTGATGATTGCCTTGTGTTCATAGATGTTGCGCTCGGGTATCGAGGTAACCGCAAATTCGGGCTCGACGGCACCCTCTATCAGGGCAAACGCCGCGCTCCGTTGCTGTATGTCGCCGTTGTGGATGGTGGTGCAATCGGAGTAGGTCATGTCCGTGCCACTGGCGATGCTGCCCCACAGGGGGGTGTGCCCGGATGCCGCGTCAAAGGCGTCGAGCATCTCCTGGCCCGCAATATCTCCCAGAAACGGCAGGAAGCCTATGGCAAAGCGCACCGGCTCCTCAGCGCGAGCGCTTCCCTCGCGCCAGGCGTCGCCAATGGCCTGCTGGTAGCTGTCCGCCATCAAATCCGGGGTGGAGACGGTGGTAAATCGCACGTCATCGCTGGTGAGCACCGCGAGCGTGAGGCGATAGGAGCCCTTTTCGCCAAGCGCGGCGGTCGCCATGCTCGACATGCCAATCACATCGAAGGGCAGCTCGCGGGCAATGTATTCGGTCACCCCGCTTTCGACAAAATCGGCGTAGCAGTACAGGATGCCAAGCGAGTTCTTTTTAAGTTCGTCAGGTTTCAGGAGATCGAGTATCTCCTGCAGGGCACGTTGGGGATCGTCTATCTCCTCGGTGAACGCCGAACGCAGACTGACAGCCATAATCCGCCCTTTCTCTCAAGAGGTAAGGAGCTCGTACCTTCCGCCACCCCTCCATTATGCCTCAATCGGGCGCACAATGGTATGCCTCGCAAAAAAGTGGCCTGAGATGAGCGCGGGGGGGAACAGAACTCTGACCATGTGGTACCATGAATACCAGCGCCTCACAGCCGAGCGAGGCGCAAGCAAAAAGGAGGAAGATATGGACGCTACAGACAGGAAAAAGGCTATCTCGCGCAGAACCTTTCTGGGGATAGGCGGGGTGGCAGCGGCCTCAGTCGCAGCCGCATCCCTTGCCGCCTGCGGCCCGACAGCCGAGGCTCCCGCGGGCGGAGACGCCGGCGCGGGTGCGGGGCCAGGGCCAGACGCGGGCGGCGGAGCGGTTGTTGAGGACCTGGGCGGCAGCATCGCCGTCATGCAGCCGATTGCCGAGGGCGACATTGCTGAGACCGCCGACTTTGACATCGTGGTCATCGGAGGCGGCATCGCTGGCTCCGTAGCCGCAGCGACCGCAGCCGAAGCGGGCAAGAAGGTCGCCGTGCTGCAAAAGGCCGAGGTCGCGGTTTCCAACGGTGCGGGCGCCGCCGCCTGGAACTCGAAGGTGCAGCAGGAGATAGGGTCTGACTTTGACCCCTGGGAGGCCGTTACCGAGTGGAATCGTCAGGGTGAGAACCGCGCCGACCTCGATCTTCTCAAAACCTGGATTTACAACTCAGGCCCGACCATGGACTGGCTCATCCCGCTGACCAACGATGTCGAGGGTGTTGGCCCGGTCATCGCCGGACTGAACGCCGGCATGGACTACCCCGACGCCTGGAACTACGCCTATGGTGCCGTGCATATGTGGCTTGGCCAGATGGGCCCGCTTGCGCAGTGGCTGCTGGACTACGCGGAGCAAAACGGCGCCACAATTTACTACAGCACGCCGGCCGTGCAGATTGTCCGCGAGGACAACAACGCCGGTAAGGTCTCAGGCGTCATCGCCACAAAAGAGGACGGCAGCTATCTCAAGCTCAACGCCGCCAGCGCCGTCATTCTCGCCGCGGGTGACTATGGCAACAACCCGGTGCTGCGTGCGCAGTACCTGCCCTTTGCCGAGGGTCTGAAGTCGGCCTACATGCGCCCCGACGTGAACACCGGCGACGGCCAGTACATGGCCACCTACATCGGGGGCAAAATGCAGCTCTCGCCGCATTGCTCAAACATCCACTTCGACCCGCCCATCGATGTGCCAGACGTACCCGGCTCAGGCATTCCCTGGCTCTTCGTCAACAAGAATGGCAAGCGCTTCTGCAACGAGGACGTGCAGTATGGCCAGCTCTGGGCACAGGATATGAACCAGCCCGATTACATGCACTATCAGATTTTTGATGACACCTTCCGCACCGAGTGGGAGAACATGGGCTCAGGCATGATGAAGAAGGAGCCGCCGGCGCCCATCGTCGAAGGCACCGACCAGGCCGTGGCGGATGGCAAGGCATTCAAGGCGGATACGATTGCCGACCTCGCCGCTGCCATCGGTGTGCCGGCCGACGCGCTCCAGGCAACCGTGGATCGCTACAACGTGCTCTGCGACGCCGGTTACGATGACGACTACGGCAAGCAGGCCGCGCGCCTGAAGTCAATCAAGGTGGCACCGTTTTACGCCATCGCCCGTGCGCCGGGCATCCTTTGCACGCTCAACGGCGTCATCACAAACGGCAACTGCCAGGCTCTGGACGAGCAGCATCAGGTCATTGAGGGCCTGTACGCCGTCGGCAACTGTCAGGGCAACTTCTTTGGCGGCCTTGAGCACCAGATGATTATCCCCGGCATGAGCCTTGGTCGCGCGATGACCACCGGCCGCGTTGCCGGTCTGCTCGCCGCTGGCAAGGAGATTGCAGGTGGCAAGCTCTGAGTGAGCGGAGTTTGCGGCTGACAGAGTGAGTGGAGTTGGCTGAGTGGAGTTGGCGAAAGCGCCCGGGGTATCCCGGGCGCTTTCTGAGTTGACAAAGGGGACGGTTCAAAATTGTCAACTTTTTGCCCAGGGTCACGAAATCGAAAAGGCATTCGAAAAAAGTTGACAATTTGGAACCGTCCCCTTTGTCAACTCCCTGGCTCTCAGCTGGAAAGCAGCCTCGTTAACAGCTGCCAGCCGGGGTCGACAACCAAGCCGGTCAGAGCGGCCTCGCGCTCGGTGAGTCGCCGCGCGCCGTTGGGCGCAAGCCCCGGGCCGGCCATGACAAAGGGCACCGCGTCTGAGCTGTGACGTCTGGAGAGCACCGGAGTGGGATGGTCGGGAAGCGCGAGGATGCGCAGGGGCTGGCGCGTTGCAAAGTCGCGAAGGCGGCTGACAATCTCGCGGTCGATGGCCTCGATGGCCAGCCGCTTGCCCTCAATGTGCCCATCGTGGCCCTCGGCGTCAGGGGCCTCCACATGAATGAAGGCAATGTCGTTGCTCGCAAGCATTCTCAGCGCACCGGCGCCCTGAGCGGCGTAGTCATTATCCGGGCCATCCGTGACCCCGGTAAAGCTGTAGCGCTTGATGCCGGTGAGTTGGGCAATCCCGTTGAGCAGGTCGACCCCTGAGAGCATCGCCGCGCGTTTATGATAGCGGCTCGCAAAATCGGGCATCCCCTCGGGGCGCATGCCCGGCCAGAAGACAAAGACGTGGGTGGCGGGCAGCTTGCCTTCGGCCTGGCGCCGGGCGTTTGTGGGTGAGGCAGCCAGCACCGCGTGTGCGCGCTCCTCAAACTCCGCAATCAGGGCGGCACCCGGGCCGGTGGGCGGATAGTCGGCAATGGGCTCATCGGTGATATTGTGTGCCGCGGGCAGGAGGGCCTCCATCAGTTCGGGATGGCCGCTCACCACCAGATAGAGGCGAAACCCGATGCCCTTGTAAAGCCTGAAGGTGTTACTTGTCGCAAGGTTGAGCGCGGCAATCAACTCGTCGGCCAGGGCATGGGCATCGGCGCTTGTGATGTTGTCTGTCGAATAGGAGTGCATCAGCCCTTCGGGTGTGACATTGACGAGGTTAACCCGCAGGGCAACCTGACCCTCCCCAAGATCGACGCCCAGCGCCGCCAGCTCCAGAGCACCGCGTCCGATAGGGCGGTTGGCCGGGTCGTAGCCAACAATCGAGGTGCAGGCGACGTTGGAGGAAGGCTCCAGGCCCTGTGGCACGTTATGAACCAGGCCGACCTGCCCGGCGACGGCCAGAGCGTCGAGGTGTGGGGTTCTTGCCGCTTCGAAGGAGGTGAGTCCGCCGTTTTGCGGCACGGGTTCGCCGGAAGCCCCATCGAGGATGACCACCGCGTATTTGGTATCGTTGTCGGTCGAGGGCGCTTGAGCAGCAAGGGCTGCTGTCGTGAGGTCGGGCACAGAAGGTCTCCTGTCGGTCGGCCGTATCAGGTAGGGGGCATCACGTGTCAGCCAAGTATTGTACCTGAAGCGCAAACGGCCGGGGGGTGGGGGCTGCGGAGTTGACAAAGGGGACGGTTCCAAATTGTCAACATTTTGCCTGCGGTTTCGAGGCCAGTGTCCCTTTCGAAAAAAGTTGACAATTTGGAACCGTCCCCTTTGTCAACTCAAAACAAAACCCGCAGGCGGCATACCTGCGGGCTCTGCTCGTTAGTCCCTGTTCCCTGCGTCTTGCCTGCAGGTTCTGTTGTCCTAGCCGGTGAAAAGGGCGGTGGAGAGATACCGCTCGCCGGTGTCGGGCAGGATGGCCACGATGTTCTTGCCGGCATTCTCCGGACGCTTGGCCAGCTGCGTGGCGGCCCACAGCGCAGCTCCCGAGGAGATGCCCACGAGAATGCCGTCGGTCGTCGCAAGGGTGCGGCCGGTCGCAAAGGCGTCGTCGTTTTCCACAGTAATAATCTCGTCATAGACGGCGGTGTCCAAAACGTCGGGCACGAAGCCGGCGCCGATACCCTGTATCTTGTGGGGGCCGGGTGTGCCTTTGGACAAGACCGGCGAGGCGGCAGGCTCAACAGCCACAATGTAGAGATTGGGGTTCTTCTCCTTGAGGTAGGAGCCCGCGCCGGTGATGGTGCCTCCAGTTCCAATACCGGAGACGAAAATGTCCACCTTACCGTCTGTGGCCTCCCATATCTCGGGGCCGGTGGTCGCCCGGTGAATGGCGGGGTTGGCGGGGTTGACAAACTGCCCGGGGATAAAGCTGTTCTCAATCTCGGCGGCCAGCTCGTCGGCTTTGGCGATGGCGCCCTTCATGCCCTTTGCGCCGTCGGTCAAGACCAGCTCGGCGCCATAGGCGGCAAGCAGGTTGCGACGCTCGATGGACATCGTGTCGGGCATGGTGAGAATCAGCCTCAGACCACGCGCCGCGGCAATGGCGGCCAGTCCGATACCGGTGTTGCCGGAGGTCGGCTCGATAAGAACGGTGTTCGACGTGATTTTTCCGGAAGCCTGCGCCTCATCAATCATGGCGACGGCGATACGGTCCTTCACCGAACCCGCCGGGTTGAAGCTCTCCAGCTTGCCGATGACGGTAGCGCCAAGGCCACGCTCCGCGTTGTAGTTGGTGAGCTCGACAAGCGGCGTCTTGCCAACCAGCTCACTGATGTTCTTGTAGACGGGCATGATGGTATCCTTTCTTTGATGGCTCTGACCTGAAACCTACGTTTGGGGCCGCGCCTCGCTGACAGTACTGACCTGACGAACATGACTCACAATACTAACATTACTAACCTGATAAGTTTGGTCGATTATAGACTGCACACAGGGGGAATGCAAGAGCTGAGAGAAAATCAGGTACCAACCGGTCAGCAGGCTCAGATAAAGAACTCATAGGCGTCCTCTTCGCGATGCGCGTCGAGCACGTCTTGCAGGCTCAGGTTGTCGAGATAGGTGGTCAGCACCCGCTCAAGGCCGGCCCAGACATCGGCGGCCATCAGGGACGCTCTGCGATCGTTGCCGGCCTCGGGCTCTTCCTGGGGCTCCACCGGCGAAAGGCCGCCTTCGGTGATGCGCAGAATGTCGCCCACGGAATATTCGCTGGCAGGATGTTTAAGCTGGTAGCCGCCCTGATACCCGCGCGCGGTGTTGAACAGGTCTCCCTTGTTGAGCAAGACCATAATCTGCTCCAGATAGGTCTTGGAGATACCCTGGCGGTCGGCTACGTCGCGCAGACGGATAAACCCATCGTTGGCGTGCTCCGCAAAATCGAGCATGACCTTGAGTGCGTGCTGGCCTTTGGTAGAAACTTTCATGGCACTCCCTGCAGAGGTGGTATCGGCTAGAGTGATTGTAACCGATACCACCCGAGAAATACGAGCATTCTTGTGAGTTTCTGTGCCAGCGGTGCGCCTGGCCGCAGAGGCACACGTGTGCCAATCGTACCGGGGAGGGCTCCTTTTTCGGCGCGAGCGGTGCGGTCGCGCGCAGGGCCACACGTGTGCCAGCGGTGCGGCAGGCCTCAGATACTGGCGAAACCCTGCTCAAGGTCGGCAATGATGTCGGCGACGTTCTCAATACCGATGGAGAGACGCACGGTCGTCGGCGTGATACCGGCGTCAAGCAGCTCGGCCTCGCTGAGTTGTGAATGTGTCGTCGAGGCGGGGTGGATAACCAGCGACTTGACATCCGCGACATTGGCGAGCAGGGAGAAGAGCTCGAGCTTTTCTGTGAACAGGCGGGCCTGCTCAGAGGTGCCGGCAAGCTCAAAGGTAAAAATCGTCGCGCCGCCCTTGGGGAAATACTTGAGATAGTTGGCGTAATCGCGATGGTCCGGCAGGCTCGGATGATTGAGTTTGGCAACCTTGGGGTGACCCTTCAGGAAGTCGACAACCCTCAGCGTGTTCTCCACATGACGCTCGACACGCAGCGAAAGCGTCTCAAGCCCCTGCAGGAAGAGGAAGGCGTTGAGCGGGGCCAGCGATGAGCCCGTGTCGCGCAGCAGGGTGACGCGCGCCTTGATGATGTAGGCGATAGGGCCGACCGCATCGGTGAAAATGACGCCATGATAGGAGGGATTAGGAGCCGACAGGCCGGGGAACTTGTCGTTTTGCGCCCAGTCGAAGGTGCCGCCATCGACGATGACACCGCCGATGGAGGTGCCGTGGCCGCCGATGAACTTCGTGGCGGAATGAACGACGATGTCGGCGCCGTACTCAAAGGGACGTACGAGGTAGGGCGTGGCAAAGGTGTTGTCGACAACGAGCGGTATGCCGGCCGCATGGGCAATCTTCGCGAGAGCCTCAATGTCGACAATCGTGGCATTGGGATTGCCGATGGTCTCGATGAAGACGAGCTTTGTGTTAGGCCGGATGGCGGCCTGGACAGCCGCGGGGTCGGAGGCGTCCACGAAGCTGGCCTCAATGCCGAAGTCGAGCAGCGTGTTGGCAAAAAGATTGTAGGTGCCACCATAAATGAACTTGTCGGTGATGATATGGTCGCCCGAGCGTGCGATGTTTTGGATGGCGTAGGTCACGGCAGCCGCGCCGGACGAGACAGCCAGGGCAGCGGCACCGCCTTCAAGCGCAGCGATGCGCTTCTCAAAGACATCGGAGGTCGGATTCATGATGCGCGAATAGATGTTGCCGTTTTCCGCAAGACCAAAACGGTCGGCTGCCGACTGCGAACTGGGAAACACATAGCTCGTGGTCTGATAGATGGGCACCGCGCGGGCGTCTGTTGCGGAATCGGGCGCTTCCTGCCCGATGTGAATCTGCTTGGTCTCAAAAAGCCACTTGGAGGTATCGGTGATATTGGCCATGACAGGTCATCCTTTCTCGTTTGCGCCGCACAGCGCGGCAGCGAAATGTTTTGCTCGGATGCGCGATCCGATACGGTATCCGGGCGTTTGACCCGGCATCTGTTTCTGTGTTTGGTTGTGAGATCGCTTTGGAATTGTGGCTCGTCAGACGGGAGCGTCGACGAGCGACGCCTGGATGATGCTATCCAAACGTCAGCAGGGCATTCGCTCCATCATCATGGGGCTCATCGAGCAATATGTGTACGTTTCTGTCACAAAGCTCCCTGGTCGCATCAGATGTGTGCAAAACCCGCGTCGGTCATCTGGGCGCATGCCGCAGACGGCCTGAATACACAACTTCTGTAACATTAGCAGTTTGCTCAGTTTTGTCAAGCAACAGCTTGGGAGGTGACAAAGGGGACAGGTTGAGGTGGCCTGCGGAGGTGACAAAGGGGACGGGGTGAGGTGGCCTGTGAGGTGACAAAGGGGACGGGTTGAGGTGGCCTGAGAGTTGACAAAGGGGACGGTTCCAAAGTGTCAACTTTTT
>JAISLY010000060.1 GCA_031277035.1 Coriobacteriales bacterium
CCCTCCCAGATATACGCCTACCTCGACGACCCTTCAGCAACCGCAGCATTCATCAAAGAGGTCGAGCGAGGCCACAAGGACTCCCTCCATCTCAGCCTGAACCTCCAGGAGCTTGCGACGGCGCAACTTGGCGCCTACGGTGCCATCTTTGCGGCAGTGACCGTCGTCATCGGCGTGGTTACGATGCTCGTCATCATCGGCGTGCTCTACCTCGTGCTGCGCACGGCGATACTGCGGCAGCGCCGAGAGCTCGGCATCCAAAAGGCGCTCGGCTTTACCACCTTCCAGCTCATGAACCAGCTCGCCCTCTGCTTCCTGCCCGCCGTCACCCTTGGCGTGGCGCTCGGTGCTGCGGCCGGTGTGCTGGGCTTCAACAACGTCTTTCTCGCGCTGACCCGCACCTTGGGCATCATGGACGCTTCGATGCCCGCCCCGCTCGGCGCGACCCTTCTCGTATGCGCAGGCATCCTGACACTTTCCTACGCCGCCTCCCTGCTCATAGCGCTCACCATCCGCCGCATAAACCCCTACCGCCTGATCAGCGAGTGAGGGCGGACACAAGGGGGACGTTCTCTTTTGTGTCGCATCGTGGTTCACGCCTTTCGCACAACCCCAAAGGGGACACCGGTCAATCTCACGATTCGACGGATTGACAGTCCCGCCGCCTTGAGTCTGCCGAGGTTTAAGTCGCGCTCGCCTGCAGGCAGCGCCTGGAACTGGGAGGCGCTGCCCACTCCGTAGAGCTTCTCCATACGCTCTTTGCAGAGCGCATCGGTATTGCTGTCAACGTCAAGGTGCCCCTCTCCCTCCGCAGCCATGAACTCGCAGAACTCGTCCTGCTGCCGTGAGGGTATCGAGGAAAAGAGCGGGAGGATGTCGTCGGCATCTGCAATGCCATCGCCTTTCCCGGCATAATCGGCATAGCTGCTCCAACGATAGTCCTCCGGCTTGGCGCAGATACCTGCCTTGACGGGGTTCTGGTGGATATACCTGAGTACCGAAAGCAGGTAGCGCTCGTCTTCGACTGCCTCGCTCCTGTACCGACCCTGAAAGAGGGGGCCGCACCTGCCGTACTTCTTGTTGTACCAAGGAACGTAGCGCACGCCGATACGCTTGAAAACGGTTGCGAGGGGCTCGTCTTCGATGCGCACCAAAAGATGAACATGGTTGTCCATCAAGCAGTAACCAAACAGGAGAAACCCACTGACCGACTTGACCTCAGCAAGGACATCGATAAACCGTTCCCGGGCTTGCGAACTTTCGAATATGTTCTGCCTGTTGATGCCGCGCACCATTGCGTGGTATACGCCGGAACTGCTTGTATTTCTCGCCTGTCTAACCATAGTTTATCAGTATACTAGTTTCTGATCTAGATTGCTAGTCACAAAAGGCAAAGCACAGAACACAAAAGAGAACGTCCCCTTTGTGTCCCAAAAGAGAACGTCCCCTTTGTGTCCTCTGAGCGCAGACAGTGCGCGGAATATGGTTTATAGTAGGCAACAGGCGCGTCAGAGCAGCGAGGTGGACAAGAGGAGGAAAGATGGCGGGATATGGTTTTACGGTAAGCGGAGATGCGGCGGCGGCTCGTGACACGGTCTATCAGGTGCTTCAAGGCCAGGGGTTTACCGTTGCGCCAAAGGACGAGTGGTCGGCCTTCGCCGAGCGCGGCGGCCAGGGCGTGTCTGTGGTGCTGGGTGCCTTTGCTGGCAAGAAGGGCAGGCATGTCAAGCTCGACATCAGCTGCGCCGGCAACGGGCAGGGCAATACGTCCATCCAGCTTGTCCAAGGCACCAGCGGCATATCCGGCGGCCTAATCGGCAAAAGCCAGGCCGACAGCATCTACAACGAGATGTATGGCTTGATAGCGCAGGCATTCCAAAGCAGCGGCATACTGTTGGCACAAGGCAAGACACCCTAGGGAAGCACCGATTAATGACAAAGACCGACGTAGAGTGTCGCAAAAATTGATAAAGCAGATAAACTGCTTGATTTTTTAGCACTCTCTCGCTTTTTACCGGTAGATTAGAGAATTCCAGGCTACAGTCTCAGCCATAAAGCGGGGCGGACACCAAAGTCGGCACCAAAATCGACGTGGCTGCCATGAGTGTCCACGTTGCCGTCACAACAGACGTATACAGCATAGAACACAGCGGCACCAGGCGAACGCAGCCACCACCGCCCGCCCGCGCCTTCGTGCTCTGCCGCTCGATCGTCGTTGCCTGTGAAGTATCGCATGGCCTCATCTATGCTTAAAAGGAACACCTTGTCATAGGTGGGCGATCCGCCTGCAATACAATGGTGCGGGTTGTCCGGGTTCTGGTTGAGCACCTCGAGCATCCGCGACTGGACATGGGCGGGAAGGGTGTCATAAAACTCGCCGTTCAAAATACTTTCAAGCCGCTTTAAGGCAACACCGGCCTTGGTTTTTGGCGTTGCTCTTCATCCCAATTCTCCCGTACCCTTGCGTTGTAACCCTCAAGCCTTATCCTCAAGCCGCCATCACCAAAACGCATGGCCTTCTGATAGTTGCCGCGCTGGGATAATGGCTCATAGGTGACAAGCGCGCCCAGCTGCTCCGCATGGCTGCACTGGCACTCGGCCATCAGCGCGGCCATGTAGGCGTCGCCGCTCTCCGGGTTGATGTCCAGCGCTTGACGGACAAATTCCCTTGCCTTGGCAAAATCGCCATTCTTGCACATCAAGCGGGCGCGCCTGACGAGGAGCGAGGCGGGGTCGAGGGGCGACTTATATACTTGGTCTTTTCCCAAATTGCTTCACCTGCAATCGCGTGGCATCCGCACTTCACTATTCTTCTATCACCAGATTATATTCTATTTCCCCCCTGTGCACTTTTACCAGGTAGTCGTTTTTTGTGTTCTCCTCCGACAGGTACACCTCTTTGCCCAATAGCTCAGAGACGCTTTTCATATAGTCCAGTATGCATGCATGGTCATATTCCGTATTCACTTCCCTGGGGTCTATGTCATTCTCAAAATCCCCAAAGAAATGAGTGTTTATCTGTATGTTCCCTATAAACAGCTTCGCCGTTCCCGGGCTCTCATGCTTCTTCCAACGAGCCTTTATGACTTCATAATCCACCTTGTCCTTATCGTCCCAGTCGATTTCATAGGCGGCATTTATGAAGTCTACCCACTTCCCCCACTCGTCTTCAGTAATATCATTGACAAATATATCCCGTAAGGAACCATCTACAAAGTAGGTGTTTGCCTTGATTACGTCCCATGTGTATCCAGCAGCCATGATATGATTGTGCAGAAAAGCCCCCACTGTGTCAACCGACACAGTGGGGGCGTTCTCTTTTGTGTCCTACGGGGGCGGTGTCGCCTGCGCGATGACCGTAGAAGGCTACCAGCGCATACGCCCGGCTACTACCCTTCCCAGATATATGCCTGCCTCGATAACCCTTCAACAACCGCAGCATTCATCGAAGAGGTCGAGCGAGACCACAGGGATTCCCTCAATCTCAGCCTGAACCTCCAGGAGCTTGCGACGGCGCAGCTCAGTGCCTCCCTGCTCATAGCGCTCACCATCCGCCGCATAAACCCCTACCGCCTGATCAGCGAGTAAGAGTGCGGAGGGACAGACACAAGGGGCGATTTCGCTTAGTCGCTTGAGCATAAAGTTGCGCATCACGCAGAATCGGCCTCCCAAAATCCTGCGCATCGTGCAGATTTAATATCTTAAATTTTTGCGTATCGTGCAAAATATGGGTATAATAGTTCTGCGCATCGTGCAATTGGCTGTTAGATCCGGACTCGGTGAGATTGGATGTATGCTAAATCAAAGTCTCAGGCAACCACCCGTAAGGAGAGCGCGTGCTAAAAAGAAAAGCTTACGACAGGCTTGTCCAATGGAAGCAAGCCAGCAACGGAAGTACGGCGCTGCTCGTAGAGGGCGCACGACGGGTTGGGAAAAGCACGCTTGTCAGCACTTTCGGCACGCATGAATACCGTTCATATATGGTTATAGATTTTTTCCTGGCAACAGATGAAGTGAAAGACTACTTCCTGGAAATGCGTAACGACCTGGATTCCCTTTTCCTCTATCTGTCCACATACTATGGGGTCGAGCTGTACGAACGGGAGAGTTTGATTGTCTTTGACGAAGTGCAGGCTTTCCCGCAGGCTCGCGGCCTTATCAAGTACCTTGTCGAAGATGGGCGCTATGATTACATCGAGACCGGGTCCCTTCTGTCGATCAAACAAAACATCAGGGGCATCCTCATCCCGTCCGGGGAAGAAACCTTCGAATTGAATCCTTTGGATTTTGAGGAGTTCCTTTGGGCCATGGGCGAGAGGCAGCTGGCTGACCTTATCCGCAGTTGCTTTGAGAAAAGCAGGCCGCTGCCCAACAACCTGCACTCAAGAGCGATGCGGCTGTTCAGGGAGTATATGCTTACGGGTGGTATGCCCAAACCTGTGGATGTTTACGTCCAACAAAGGAAGTTCGCCCCAGTAGACCGGGAAAAACGACAGATACTCTCGCTCTATCGCAACGATGTTGCCCGTTTTGCGCATGGCTACGAATTCAAAGTCACCTCTGTGTTCGACGGCATTGCGGGACAGCTGTCCAAGCATGAAAAGAAATTCACATTGGCCTCTTTGGATAAGTCTGCCAGGATGCGCAGCTATGAGGAAGCGTTCTTCTGGCTGGCAGACGCCAGGATTGCCGACATTTGCTACGCATCCAATGACCCCAGCGTGGGCCTCGGGCTGAGCCAGGATCAGACAGCCCTGAAATGCTACATGGCAGATACCGGGCTATTGGTTTCGATGGCGTTTTCGGATACATCGGAGACTGATGATGGGGTTTACCGGGCTATCCTCCGAGGAGATATCGGCTTAAACGAAGGCATGTTCACAGAAAACATCGTCGCGCAGATGCTTCGTGCTAATGGACATCGTCTGTTTTTCTATTCACAGTCAGGCAAAAAAGATGGGGAGGAGCGCATGGAGATCGATTTTCTCATCGTTAGACCCTACGCTGATGCTGCGATGAAGCCGCGCATATCTCCCCTGGAAGTCAAGTCCCCCAGGCAATATGGGACAACTTCGCTCGACAGGTTCAAAGAGCTTTTCAAAAAGCGCGTTGGTACGCAATACGTACTACACACGAAACAGATGAGCGTAGAGGGCAGCAGGATATATCTGCCGCTCTATATGGGATTTTGTCTTTAGAGAATATCGGCGCTGCACAAAAGGGACGCTCTCTTTTGTGTTTTCCGACACAAAAGAGACCGTCCCTTTTGTGTTTTCTGTGTCCTCGTGTGCGTAGGCATCCTTTTGTGTTTATCTTGTTGCAATTTCCCAAGAAATTCTCTATAATTTCTTGTAATTTTACAATAAATTATAGGAGTTTCAATGGAACGCTCTATCACTGAGGAACTGCTTGCGTGGAAGAATGACCCTCGGCGCAAGCCGCTCATCCTACGGGGGATGCGGCAATGCGGCAAGACTTGGGCGCTCAAGGACTTTGGCAGACGGCACTACCGCAACCTCGCCTACCTCAGCTTTGACGAGCATCCTGAGTACAGTGATTTTTTCAAGACGAGCAAAGACCCCGCCCGCATCGTGCAAAACCTTACCATCGCTCTTAGGCAACCCATCGACCCGGGCGAGACCCTGCTGGTGCTCGACGAAATTCAGGAGTGCCCTGAGGCGCTGTCTGCCCTCAAATACTTCCAGGAGAAACACCCCGAGTACCACGTAGCCTGCGCCGGCTCGCTGCTGGGCATACGACTCAGTGGCGGTGTATCGTTTCCCGTAGGAAAGGTCGACTTCCTCTCGCTTTTTCCCCTGACCTTCTCCGAGTTCCTGCGCGCGGCAGACGACGGCGCGCTTCTCGGCTATCTCGATACAATCGAGGCCCTCGATCCACTGCCAGCGCCGTTCTTCACAACCCTGCACGAGCGCCTGAAGCTCTATCTTGTCACGGGAGGAATGCCCGAGGCAATCGCAGAATGGCTCGACAGGGGCAACGTGGATAAGCTCGAGCGCGTCCTAAGCGGCATTCTGGCCTCGTATCGGATAGATTTTACAAAGCACCTCCCTGCAACGCTGCTGCAGAAGGCTGTCGCCGTGTGGGACTCCCTGCCTGCGCAGCTGTCAAAAGAGAACAAGAAGTTCCGATACAACATCATCAAGAACGGGGCCAGCGCGCGCGAGTACGGAGAGGCCCTCGCTTGGCTGTGCGACGCCCAGCTTGTCCATCGGGTGAGCCGGGCAAAGACGCCCGGCCTGCCGCTTTCTGCCTACGACGACCCAGCGGCGTTTAAGCTCTACGCTGCGGATGTTGGCCTGTTGCGCCAGCAGTCACATCTCGACCCGAGCGTGTTTGCTGAGGGTGACCGTCTGTTCACGGAGTTCAAGGGGGCACTGGCCGAGAACTTTGTCCTGCAATCGCTTGCCGCAAGAGCCGCTGTGCCCTTGCGGTACTGGTCGGTCACAAATCCCAACCATGAGGTCGACTTCATCCTGCAGCACAAAAACGCGCTCATCCCCATCGAGGTAAAGGCCGGGGCGGATAGCCGAGGCAAAAGCCTTGCCGCCTACAAGGGGCGCTTCGCCGCCCAGACGCCACTGCGCGTACACTACTCGCTTCTCAACCTCAAGTTCACCGACGACCTCCTCAACATCCCTCTTTTCCTCGTCGACCAGACGCCCCGGCTCATCGACCTGGCGCTCACGCAGCAGCGGACCTTCCATATTACGGCATAAGAAATCAGAAAGCGGGAAGAAATGGAGATTACAATGAGGGCCAAAATGAAGGCCGCAGCTGTGCTAGACTGACGTTTTGAGAAACCCAACGGATGGAGATACCATGAAGGTTAAAAGAAGTGCGCGCGATGACGGGCGCATTGAGTTAAACGTCACCGCACCGCCCGAGAAGGTAAACGAGGCGATTGCCTTCCTCGAGTTTCGGTTGGCGCTGGAAAACCGCATCAATCCCTCCAAGGAGGCCGATCTGACAAAGGCAGTAAAGGAGAAGGTCGGCGAGGCCTACTACAACTCCTTCATCGAGTTTCAGGTACCCCACTTCCTGGCTCCCTTTGCTGTGGAGAAGGAGGGTCTGGACATCATCATGGCCCCAGAGGTGGTCTCGGGCGCAGCGGCGGCGGCAGCGGCCGGCAGCGCGGGCAAGGAGACTCCCAACGCGGACAAGGCGAAGGCCAAAACGGCACGTATTGCAAAACCGGCACCCGGCAAGGCATTTGAGTTTACCGTGTTGGTCACGCCCAAACCGGCCTATGAGCTCGACGACTACAGCCCGGTGAGCATCAAGCTGCCCAGGGTGCAGGTCTCAGACGCGGAGATCGATCAACAGCTGCTCAAGATCGCCGATACCTACGCGACCTACGAAAAGGACCAGGATCGTCCCGTGCAGGCTGGCGACCACATCCTCTTTTCCATCGAGGCAAAGAACGCCTCGGGCGAAGTCATCAAAGGCTTTACCGCCGATCGCCGCCTCTACTCACTCGGTGAAAATTTCATGCCCGAGGAGTTTGACCAGGCCATTCTCGGCATGGACATCGGCGAGAGTCGCACCTTCGACGTAACCGGCCCCAACCTCTCGCGCACAAGCCTCGACGACGCAGAGACCGAGACGCTCACCTTCAGCGTTACCCTGCTGGAGATACAAAAACGCGTTATCCCGGCCATCACCGACGCCTGGGTGGAGAAGAACATCCCCGGCAAGAAGACTGTGCCCGAGCTGCGTGAGGCCATCCGCGAACAGGGCCTCAAAGAGCGCGAGAAGCAGGCGGAGGGCATGAAGGCCTACCTTGCGGCCTCTGAGCTGGCACAACGCTTCAAGGCCAAGATACCCGACGAGTTCTACGAGTTCACGCGCGACGAGTTGATGCAGAACCTGATGCAAAACCTTCGTCGCCAGAACAAGACCCTTGAGGAGTTCGTCGAGGCCGAGGGTGGTCAACAGCAGTTTTCCATGCAGTTGATGATGCAGACGCGTGCGGTGCTGACACAGACCTTCAGCCTTGACGCGCTGGCGCGACACCTTGGCCTGACGGTGGAGCCGGCCGACATCGAGGCAACCTATGCGGTCATGGCACCCGGCCATGAGAAGGAGGCCCGAACAGAGTTTGAGAAGACCGGCCGGGTCTATCTGATACGTGAGGCTGCCCTGCGCAACAAGGCCAACCGATGGCTGGTCGAGACCGCGAACATCGAATACTATGAGTAGCCTCCACAAAAGCGGGCGAGAAGCGCTCAGCCTGGTGGTGCTGGCGGCCGGGCGCGGATCCCGATTCGGCGGCCTCAAGCAGTTTACCCCCGCCGGCCCAAATGGAGAGGCGCTTCTCGAATACTCGATTTTCGACGCCATACGCAGCGGTTTTGACCGTCTGGTGGTCCTTCTCAGGCATACGGAAAACCAGGATTTTGAGACGGCGCTGCGCGAACGTCTGTCAGGCCAGATTGAGCTGCGCTTTGCCTACCAGGACGATTTTGCCCAGGAGCAGGGCCTGGCACGATCCAAACCCTGGGGCACGGCGCACGCGATACTGTGCGCCGCTCAGCAGACGGCAGGCAGCTTCGCGGTTATCAATGCCGATGACTACTACGGTAAAAACACCATACGGACAATCGCTGATTTTCTCCAATCGGGACACGCGTCTCAATCGAGCCACGAGCTCGGACAGGAGGCGGACAGGGGCCACGAGGCAGGCGGTCTCCGCGAGGCGGACAGGAGCCACGGCATGGTTGCCTTTCCTCTCGAGAACACCGTCTCGACTCATGGCGACGTGACGCGGGGAGTCTGCCGGCTCGACGAAAGGGGCCTTCTCGTCAGCATTGAGGAGACCGTGATTTCCCCTACGGATGAGGGTTTGAGGGGGCGTCGTCTTTCCGATGGCCAGACGAGCATAGTACCGCCAAAAACCCCCGTTTCCATGAACATATGGGGCTTCAGGCCCTCCATCACCGCGATTATCGAGAAGGCTTGGGCAGAGTTTCTGCAGGATAACCGACACAATGACGACGCCGAGTTCCTGATCCCTGCCGTGGTGCACGACGCCATCAAATCCGGCGCAGCAACGTGCAGGGTGCTTCAGACCCAGGACGCGTGGTTTGGCGTCACCTATCGAGACGACCTCGCAAAGGTGCGCACGGCCATCGCGCAGCTGCACGCCGACGGGCTGTATCCAACGCCGCTGTTCTGAGGAGTGCGCCACAAAACGGCCGCGCTCCTTGCGCAAAACGGCCGCGCTCCTCGGCCGCGCTCCTTGCGCAAAACGGCCGCGCTCCTCGGCTTTACTCCTCGCAGATCAGTTCGCCTGGCAACTGCTCGTAGAGGATGCTTGCCAGCGTGTCGGCATCGATGGGTTTGGAGATAAAGCCGGTAAAGCCCGCCTCGGCAAACATCTGCTGCACGCCACTTATGGCATTCGCAGTCAGCGCGACGATGGGCACCTGAGCCATCGGCCCGGGAAGCTGTCGGATGCACATGGTCGCCTCAACACCATCCATCCTCGGCATCATATGATCCATGAGTATCAGGTCAAAATGCTCCTCGCTGACCTTCTCCAGCGCCTCCTGACCGTCCAGAGCCCTTACGACCGTCATCTGGAAGGGCTCGAGCATGAACTCGGCAATCTCAAGGTTTACCTCCACGTCGTCCACGACGAGAATCCGCGCATCGGGCGCGGTAAACCGGGTTGAGCTCTTTGAGGCCTTTGGCATATCGCTCAAGCTGCCCTCGGTCAGCGGAATCTCGATGGTAAAGGTCGACCCTTCGCCATAGACACTGTGCACCTTAACGCGTCCGCCCATCATCTCGGTCAGGCTGCGCGTTATCGCCAGGCCCAGGCCGGTGCCCACGATGTGCTTGTTGCGCACCACATCAAGCTGCTCAAAGGCAACAAAAAGCCGACCCAGCTCCTCCTCCCTGATGCCGATGCCCGTATCGGTGACCTCAAAACGCAGCCAGGTCGCGCCGTCGTTTGCGTCAAGGCGCCGCACCGAGAAATCCACCTCGCCGCTCTGTGTGTACTTGTAGGCGTTATTCACAATGTTCGTGATTACCTGGCGAATGCGCTTGGGGTCGGCATAGACGATATGCGGCAGGTCCTCGGCAAAGGAGGTGTTTAGTTTCAGCGACTTTTGTGAGAGCATCAGCTCGAAGAGCGAGACCAGGCTGGCGAGCAATTCGTGCAGGTCAAAATATTCATAGATCAGCTCAAGTTTTCCGGCCTCAATCTTGGAGAAGTCCAGAATATCGTTAATCAGCGAAAGCATCACGTTGGAGGAGGCCTCGATTTTTGAGAGAAGCTCGCTTTGATGTTCGTCGAGGTCGGTGACTCCCAGCATCTTTGCCAGGCCGATGATGGCGTTCATCGGCGTACGTATCTCGTGTGAGATGGTCGCCAGAAAGTCGGACTTGGCGGCGTTGGCCTGGTCGGCCTCACGCTTTGCCTGCATCAGATCGGTCGTGTCGTAGATAAAAATCAGCCAGCCCTGCTTCTCGCCAGCCTCATTTATCATCAGCGAGGCATCCACCCGGTAATCGCGCTCACCCTCAAAGTCATACAGATCGGCTCGTATCTGCAACTCCAGCCCGCAGGTGCGCGCCCTGGTGGCATCTGTTTGCGCAGCTCTGGCCGAGGTGGCCATAAAATCTTCAATCTGAGCGATAACCTCCTCGTCAAGCAGGCCCGCAAACACCTCGCGGAAGGTCCGCGTCGCAAGCAGCCCAAAGCCGGCGACGCCCACCGCCGCGATGAGCGAATCGGTCGCAAAGGCGAGCTTCTCGTCTGCATCGAAGAACAGGATGAGGTCACGGCTGTTTTGTAGCAGAAGGTTCATATTGCGTTCAAGGTGCGAACGCTCGGCCTGGACGACCTCCAGAAACTGACGCTTTGCCTCGTTGGCGTCCTGGATTCGCTGGAGCCTGAGCTGCTCATCACTCAGGGCGCGCTCAGCCTTGCGCACCTTGACGGTCATCCTGCGGTTCTCCTCGCGCAGGGTCTCCATCTCAGTGAGCAGAGCGCTGACGTCCAGAATGTCGCTTTGCTCCAGCATCACAGAACCAACATGCAAAAGGTGTTGTTATGAAAGCGCGTTGTCATCTTGCCCGGATTGACATGGTTTGCAAGCGGGCATATCTCGCCACCGGAATAGACAACCGCGTACGGAATACGACTGCGATCAAAGCGCGTGCGCACCTCGACCAGTTCGCGCTTTGGCTCAAAGCCAAGCGTCAAAAAGCGTCCGAGACAGGAGAATATCAGGATGCCGTTGATGGCCGGCGCGGCCGAAGTGGCGGCGTGAGCGAGCGGCGCGGCCGGCGCGGAGGCCGGGGCGGAGGCCGGCGCGGCCGGGGCGGAGGCCGGCGCGGCGAGGGGCACTTTTTCCAGCGTGCTTTGCGTAGACTTGAGTATCTCCGTGTCGTCAAAGTAGCCGACCGACAGCGTCGAGCCTTCGGGGATGTCGCCAAGACAAACGGCGCCACCTTCCTCGGTCGTCGCAAAGATGACTCGAACAACCGGGTCGCTGCCATCGTTGTAATCCACGATATAGGGAAAGGAGTCCAAACCCTGGATAACGCCCCTGTCATCGGTCGCCAGCCCCTTGCCGATAAGGAACTGCACAGCGGGGGCACCGTCAATCTCCAACACCTGGTTGCCCTGACTTCTGGTGACCACACCGGTTCCGCTGAATATCTTCTCGTTTGAGATGGTCGCCAGATAAAAGCGCGGCTTAAACTCACCGTGTATGAGGAGGTAGGCGACACGATCCGCGTAGTCCTCACCCCGGAAAAGGACGCGCGCTTTGCGGTAATCAAGCGTGTTGTCCACCGCAAGCGAACCAAAGACGGGCACGCCGCCCGAAGCCGCATCAAAGGCGCGCACGAAGTAGTCTCCACCAACCGTAAGCAAAAGCGGCGCATAGACAAGTATCAGCGAAACCGATGGCCTGTCCTGCGCAAGGGCCATCGTGTGTTCGTAACTGCTGATGATAAGGCGCTCGTCCTCCTCCGTAATCGGTTCGGTGAGGGCGACAGAAAAGCTCAGGTCATCGGAAGTAAGGATGAACAGGCTGAGGATGTTGAGATCCTCCGAGCCGGGCACCGCCCCCGCGATGGTCGTCTGTCCGACGAGATCAAAGGGCAAGGCCTCGGCCAGGGCCGCGTAGACGCCGGTCTCGATGAAGGCGGGCAGACAACTTATCAGGCCAATCGAGTTGGCGAGCAGATCCCTGTTCTCAATCTGCCGTTTGATGTCAGAAACGGCGCCCTCAACGTCGTCCATCTCCTCGGTAAAAGCGCTGAAAGTTCTGATCATCGTGAAGCGTCCCCTATCCGAAATCAAACCGTATCATCTGTCAATCAGGCAACTTGCCTGCAACCGGGTCGGGCAGCGAATGCAGGGCCCGATTAACGCAGTACACAGTATATACCTCGGCGCGGCCATTTTAAAACACGTTGGCACCGCCAGGGCAGCATGTGTGAAGCTGTACGAAGTCTGCGCTATGGGAGCGCGAGGTGAACACTGCTATTATGAAGGGCGTTCGGCTCAGACGCAAGATGAGCAGGGAAAGGCGGTCGAATATGCGTATCAGGGCAGCGGTCATCAGGGAGGCGGGCGGAGCCTTCTCATTTGAGGAACTTGAGCTCGATGAACCAAAGGCCGGGGAATTGCTGGTGAGGGTCGTGGCCTCGGGCATCTGTTCAACTGACGAGGCGGCTCGCCAACAACACGCACCAGTGCCTCTGCCTGCCGTATTGGGACATGAGGGAGCGGGCATTGTGGAGCGCATTGGCGCGAACGTGAGCGCCTTTTCTCCCGGCGACCGAGTCTGCTTCTCCTTCAGTTCCTGCGGCTGCTGTGAGCCCTGCCAGGAAGGAAAGCCCTACATCTGTGAGGAGTCGGGGCGCCTGAACTTCGGGGGCGTCCTGCTCGATGGCACCCGGCGACTGCATAAGGGCGACGAAACTCTTTCGGCCTTCTTCGGACAGGGGTCTTTTGCAACCTGGGCTGTTGTCAGCGAGCGAAACGCGATTCCTGTGGATAAGGATATCCCCCTTGAGGTCGCGGCGCCTTTTGGCTGCGGTATTCAGACTGGTGCGGGCACCGTCTTAAACGTACTTGACGGACGCGCAGGCGAGGCGATTGCCGTCTTTGGCATGGGAGCTGTGGGCATGAGTGCCATCATGGCCGCCGCGCTCGCGGGGCTTAACCCCATCATCGCCGTCGGCGGCAACGCACAAAGCCTCGCGCTGGCCAGAGAGCTCGGAGCAACACATGCCCTGAACCGCCACGAGGTAGACGACCTCGCCAGGGCCATTGTCGCACTCACCCGGACAGGCGCCCACTACAGTATTGATACCACCGGAGCAAAGCCTCTGATCATGAGCGCACTGCACTGCCTGCGTCCCGAAGGCAGCCTGGCACTGCTCGCCCCCTGCGAAGAGCTCACGCTCGACGTGGTCTCAGACCTCATCGGCCCCACGCGTCGCATCCTGGGCGTCACCGAAGGTGCGTCAAACCCCCCGGTGTTCATCCCTCGGCTTTTGCGTCTGTATCGAGAAGGTCGCTTTCCCGTAGATCGCATCATCAGCTGCTACCCCTTTGCAGACATTGACCGAGCCTTTGCCGATTCCCTGAGCGGCAAGGTTATCAAGGCCGTTGTGCAAATGTGACCTTTAGTGAACAGAAAGGTTTCTCGGGGCGGGTTTCGACTATTATGGGAGCGGCACTGCGGTGATGGGTAAGAGGTGATGGGAGCGTATCATGGCTTTTTCGGATCTTTCGTATCTGTGGCTTATCGTCATTACCCTTGTTCTGGGTTTTGGAACGCAGATCTTTATCAAACTTACTTATAAGAAATGGAGCCGGATACCCATAACGTCCGGCTTGACGGGCGCACAGGCCGCTCGCAGGATGCTTGATGCCTACGGTCTGTCAAATGTCGCGATCAACATGGTCAAAGGAAAGCTGACGGATCACTACGACCCCAGGACAAACGTCGTCTCCCTCTCCGAAGAGGTCTACAACACGCAGAGCGTGGCGGCCACCGCGATAGCCTGCCATGAGTGTGGCCACGCGGTTCAACACGCGTACAACTATGCGCCAGCGCGTCTGCGCAGCACCCTGGTGCCGGTAGTCAATTTTGCGGGAAACGTCTGGATTGTCGTCCTGTTTGCCGGCATCTTCCTGTCGATGATCGGCATGATATACCTGGCCATTGCGCTGTACGCAGCGGTAATCCTCTTTCAGCTGGTGACCCTGCCGGTCGAGTTCGACGCATCGAGCCGGGCGATGGCCTACGTCAAAAGCTACGGCTTTCTCCCTGCAACCGAGACCGGCGGCGCACGCTCGGTACTCACCTCCGCCGCACTGACCTATGTCGCGGCCGCGCTCATATCGGTCGTCCAGCTCGTCTATCTGCTTGGCGTCGCCCGCCGCTGAGCGCGCGTTGCGTCATTGAGCGCGCCTTGCGTCGTAACGTTGAGAATAGAGGGATATCCTTGTTGATTTCAGAGGCTGAGGTCAAACTGACTATAGCGGTCACGTTTCGCGACGGCTCATGACACGCTGTCTCGTTCCGATTCAAACAGATCGAGAAGCTGCTGACGACTCGTCACCTGCGCTTTTTGAAAGATATGGGTGGAGTGGCTTTTTACCGTACCCGATGTCACATAAAGACGCTCGGCGATATAGGGGATGTTCCTCCCCCTGACAAAGTAGGCAAACACCTCCTGCTCGCGTTTGGACAACCCGTGCCTGCAGGCAAAGCGCTCAATGGCGCCTTCAAAATCCTGATCCTCCGCCACCCCCTCTGCAAGGCTGTCCTCATCGCCGACCTCAAGCTGCGCCTCTTCCGTATCGCCCCCATATATCAAAAAGCCCGTCGAAGTGCTTAAAATCAGAACAGCGATCAACGCGAATACGCCCATGAACTCATCGCTTGCAACCCATTGGCCCATAAGTTGCAGGGCACGTCCCGCAAGGTTTCCAGCTATCTGCAGCACCGTTACCAGAAGACCGCCCACTCCAAAGGCGATGAACGGAGACAGCCCCTCTTTGACAGAGGTCTGCGCAAGCTGAATCCAGATAACAACCTGGAGCAGATAGGCACTCCCTGCGAGCACCCCACAGGAAAGCACAAAGAGCTCTCCGCCCAACAGCACAATGAGAAGCAGGGCAAGCGTCGCGACAGGAATGAGGAGCAGATAAGCGCTCTTGATTCCCGGCCACGGCCCCCTTTGGGCGAGGAGCGCCACATAGATAAGACAGAGCACAATTGCGGTCAAAAAAGAGATTGCCTGTGGGCTTGCCTGAAGAGTGGCAAAAGACGCAGACGAACTGAAGAAGCTGGCCAGAAAGCCCACGATGGAAAGCACCGATATCGTACGCCAGGGCAGCAGCGCAGGGCTGACATCGCCGATGAATATTTCCCCGGAGTTGCCCCCCTTGTCATCCTCAACGGAACACGCATTGTTGGCCTGCCTTTGCCTGTTGACGGCATCGATGTGCCACATGAAGGTCGAGGCGATGGGAAATATGACAACGAGAATGGCGCTTGAGGGGTACGGGAGGAGTTCGAAGACGATATTGATGATAAACGCAAGCAGAAACGAAAGCACGATGGTGATGCTCGCCTTCCTGCCGCTGATGACAAACCGTGTTCCCCAGACGAGGGTCAGGCACAGCAGGCAGACGCCATTGATGAGGCCTATGCAGACCATGGCCACAAAGTAGCCCCAGTCGTCATGCAGGAGATGCGGCACGAGAATCTCGGCCAGGGTCGCCGCAGAGGCAAGCGCGGTGAATATGAACACTCCCCTGCGCGTGAGTGTAGCGCCGCCGTTTACGAATCGACGCAATAAGACAAGGGCAGCGATGACATACGCAATGGTCGAACTCAGATATGCGCTATCGGCACCTGCCGCCCCTGCTGGCAACACCGCCCTGTTCAATGCCCAGGCAAAGCCCCATGCACAAAACATCGCCGATCCAAAAATCGGCAGGAGCACCTTCTGCGCCTCAACAATGGCACCACCGAACTTGCCATCGATACCTGAAGGCATTTCGCAGTCTCCAAATCTGACAGCCTGGGGAGGTGCCCAGGAAAGCGCCCGCACTCCTCGCCCTACGTCTCGATTTCATTTTTACACATGCTTCTTTGGAATTAAATCAACCTTTTGGTATATGTCAGCCACCAGTTTGGTTGATGCGCGATTCGTCAGGCACGCAAACAATGCCGACAGGGAGAAAGGGTGGCACCATGCCGCAGACGCTCTGCGAAGCCCCACGGGCATGCGCAGGCGTGCGCAGGGCATTTTTGTCGATTTCTCCGACATGCCAAGCCCGTACGACAAAGGAGGACACATGGAACTTGACAAAAAGTTCGACCACAGACTCGACCGGGGGCTCGACCGGAGAGACTTCCTCAAAGGCAGCGTGGCAATCGGTGGCCTGACAGCCTTGGCCGGACTCGCGGCATGCGCGCCGTCCGACGGAAACGATGCGAACCTCGATGGAGACGCGCAACTGCAGGCACCAGAAGCCAGCTTCGAAACTCCGCCAGAGCCCATTGCCGATTCTGCCATCACCGAGACTGTCGAGGCCGATGTCGTCGTCGTAGGCTCCGGCGATGCGGGCATCATGGCAGCACTGGCGGCCGTCGAGACAGGCGCCCGTGTTGTCATGATCGATAAGCACGAATTCTTCATGGCGCATGGCCTGGCCAATGCCTGTATCAACACCAAAATACATAAAGAAGCCGGCATAACGCTTGACCCTCAAAAGATTATCTCCTATCTGATAGAGCAGTCGGGCAATCAGGCCAACCAGCAGCTTCTGTGGCTCTGGGCCAATAAGAGTGGTGAGGTCTATGACCATCTGCTTGAACTGGTCAGCGACAAGGGCATCACGGCCATACCGATGGGCAGCTCAAATCCTGATGATGTGATGTATCCCGAATTTGATGCCGCCCTGCTCTTTGTCGGCGACACTGAATATGAGATGGACGAGGCCATCGGCCACAGCCCACAGACCGTGCTTCTGGGCGCGATTGTTGACAAGATACAGTCCGAGGGCTGCACAGCCTACTATCAGACCACTGCCGAGCAGTTGGTGCGCAATCCAGATGGCCGCGTTGATGCTGTTATCGCCAGAACTGCAAGCGGCGACTACACGAAATTCACGGCAGCAAAGGCGGTCGTGCTGGCAACGGGGGACTATGGCAACAACCCCGAGATGGTGGAGAAGTGGTGCCCTTGGGCGGCGCTTGCCGATGTGAACCTCTACGCGCCCCCGATCAATACGGGCGATGGCCATAAGATGGCGCTTTGGATTGGTGCCGGAATGCAGCTTGAGCCACACTGCCCTGCCCTGCATCCAAATACCGGCCCGAGCGGGGATCCGCCCTTCAGTGCAAGCCCCGTGCTTCGCGTGAATGCGCTGGGTGAGCGCTACGAGAACGAGGAGATGCCTGCACCCTATGTCTGCACTTCGCGCATCCGACAACCGGAGAATAAGGCATGGGCCATCGTCGATGCAAACTATGCAGAAGATGCCCCCAGAGGATCAGCCGGCCTGTTAAGGACGACAGCGGTGGATGATGCGGGCAGGGAACTTCTCGAATCGGTCGCCCTCAAGGCTGATTCCATTCCTGCCCTTGCAAGCGCCATGGGTGTCCCCGCCGATACGCTGGAGAAAACCGTCGCGCGCTATACCGAGCTTGCCAAAGCTGGCAGGGATGAGGATTTTGGTAAAAGCCCCAATAATCTGTGGGCCATTGAACAGGCGCCCTTCTATGCCATACCCGTCCCTGTGGGCTTCATGAACACCCTGGGCGGCCTGCGGATTAACACAAACATGCAGGTCCTCGACAATACCGAGAGCGCACAGCCCATACCGGGGCTTTACGCTGCCGGCAACGTCTCAGGTGGCTTGTACGGCACCGTATACCCGAGCGCAGTCAGCGGAATCAACAAAGGCTGGTCAGTCACTGGTGGCTACCTGGCCGGGCAACACGCGGCCAATGACAATTGATGTCGACAACAGCAACAATTGAGCCGCGACGGTCAAGGGCCGTCGCGGCGCGACGATGGCAATTGAAATACGAGGAGGTTTTGACATGAGATTTCTGGATGAGAAGAAGGGCCTGTCGCGCAGGACGTTCCTGAAAGCGGTAGGCATGGGTGCGGCGGGTGCGGCGGGCATTGGCAGTGCAGGCCTGCTTGCGGCCTGCAGCAAGCCTGTTGTCAGTGAGGAGGACCCTGCTCCAACGCAAGGTGTAACAGATACGCCTACCGGCACCGCGCCTGCTGAAGCGAGCGACTGGCTCGGGTCGGCACCGGCAATCGCCGAGGCGGACATCGCACACATCGAGGACACGGATATTGTGGTTATCGGTTCAGGTGCCGCTGGCAGTTTTGCCGCTGTAGGCGCACTTGAGAAGGGGGCAAAAGTTGTTGTGCTGGAGAAGCACAGTACCTTTCATAACGGAGGCAGTTCAGTTTCGTTTCTCAACTCGAACTATCAACTCTCCCATGGCGCGCCAAAACTCGATCCCACGCAGTTGCTCTACGCCTACATCCGCGGCGTACAGCACGGCTGCGATTTTTCGCTGATTGCCAAGTGGGCCTATCAGAGCGGAGCGATCTTTGATTACATCGTAGAGCACATCATCGAGCCGGCTGGCGACAGACTGGAGATTAAGCTTGTCGATCAGACAACAGGCGACCCCGAGCTTGACGACTTCTACAACACCTACCTTGAAATCGGTACTCCGGGCGGCAACTCGATGGCGGAAGGACTGGGGCCCTTCCTGGGCGTCGTACACGAATTCATTGCCGGCAAAGGTGGCGATATTCGCTACAACACACGCGCTCACAAACTGCTGCAGGATGCCACAGGACGTGTGAGCGGCGTGATTGCCCAGGATGAGTCGGGCGCCTACTATCAGCTTAACGCCTTAAAGGCGGTTGTTGTCTGTACGGGCAGCTACGGCTCAAATGAGGCGATGACCACCGAGTTTCAGTCGCCGCGCATCGCGAGTCTTTTTAAGGACATGAACGTCTACCCCATGATGATGCAGCAGCCGCCTGCCGAACCGCTCGATACCGGCGATGGACATCTGATGCTCTGTTGGGCAGGAGCTGAGATGGAGGAGCGCACGCATGGCTACAACGGTTGGGTCGTTGGCTCTGCGCCCGGCTTCCCCTTCCTCATGGTCAATCAGGCCGCAAGGCGCTTTACCAACGAGGCACAGTCTATTCTCATGCTGCCCCCGACGGTCGTTGAACAGCCTGGCACTCCAATCAGCTCCTGGAAGATATTGGATGCCGATTACGCCACGGTGGGCATGGGGAATTGTATGGACCCCAATGAGACGATTAAGGAGGACCAGCTCGCATCAGGCATTCAGGCAGACCATATCGAGGATCTGGCCGAAATGATGGGGGTCAATCCTGAGACCCTGAAAGCTACCGTGGATCGCTATAACGAGCTCTGCGAGAAGGGCTTTGATGAGGACTTTGGCAAATTGCCCAAATATCTCAAGCCGGTCAAAACTCCGCCTTTCTACGCTGATGTCGAGATGGCCATGATGGCGGTCACGCTCGGCGGCGTTAAGGTCGGGCATGATCTCCAGGTGCTCAACGCAGCAGGCGAGGCAATCGGTGGGGTTTATGCCGCAGGCAATACCGTCGGGCGGCGCTTTGGATGGAACTACGAGGCGGAGTGTTATGGCATGACGAACGCCCTTGGTATCACACACGGATTCATCGCTGGCCAGAATGCCGCGGGAGCCTGAGGGCCCAGCTGTTGCTATACTGGTGATACCGTGGTGGCTCTGACCGCCAGAACCTGTATATGCCAGAGGAGTGGGCCGGTATGAAGCGAATCGTAATCGTGGACGGGGGGCCACGCAAGACGTGGAACACCGCGCAGATGTTGGATAAGGTCGCCGAGGGAGTGCTTGCGGGGGCTTCAGGCGCTCGCCCCCAGGATGCCGGGGAGGATACGTCTCATCTCGCAGAGACCAACATTGGGGGCGACGTTGAGCTTGTGCGGTTTCGACTCTACGACCTGGACTTCAAGGGCTGCGTGAGCTGCTTCGCCTGCAAACGCGTAGGCGTGACCCTTACGCGCTGCGCCCTGATTGACGACCTCACGCCGCTCCTTGACGCCATTGCCTCCTGCGATGGCTTTGTGGTCGGCTCCCCCATCTACCTTGGCAATGTGACCGGCCTCACGCGTGCCTTCATGGAGCGGGTCTGCTTTTCCTATCTCTCCTACGACAAAAAACCGTCCAGCTTTGACCATCCGATTAAAACCGCTTTCGTCTACACGGCCAACGCACCGGAAGAAGCGTACGGAGAGATTGGCTACTGGGACCTCTTCCGACGCAACGAGGAACTCTTCGCCCGTATCTTTGGCGCTTCAAGCTGGGTGTTAGCTTCCGAGACCCTGCAGTTTGATGACTACGGCGCCTATGCGAGTGGGATGTTTGATGCCGCCGCCCGCCAGAAGCGTCGCGAGACGGTCTTTCCGCAGGATCTGAAGCGGGCATTTGAGCTGGGCCGGTCCCTGGCCACATAAGCGACGCGGCTGGGGCGCATCTGGGGCGCTCCCACCCGCGACGCATCTGGGGCGCGCCCATGCGCTCCCTGGCCTCCTGAGCGCCCGAATGCTCCTTGCGCACTCGGACGCTCACCAAAAGACTCACAAACGCTCTCTGCTCCTATGACAGGGGCAGGGTACGCGCGGCGGAAAGATCGAGGCTCAGTCCGTTTTGATAGAAATAGCTATACTCGCTGATCTGTGCCAAGGTCTCGTCGCTGGCACCATAGTAGGTGGTGCTGATGACCAGCTGCCTGGTGGCACGATCATAATAGGAGGTCAGAAGACCGACCTTATTATCGTCAGTGAAAATATCACCAAGCAGGGCATCGTCGTATTGCGGTGAGAGCTCAAAGTCAGGAACCTCGGGCACGTAGCCGTAGGGCGTAAGGCGCATGGTAACGGTGCCGTTGTTTATCGTGTACGCATCGACCGTATAACCGCCCACCTCGCTGATTGCTATGCGTGTCCCTGCCTGTCTGGGGTCCACGATATGCCGCTCCAACGGACTTTCTTCAGCGCCGGAGAAATCACGATGCAGGCCAAGCACGGGAGTGAGCGTGAAGCTTTGAGACTGGGGGTCAAGGCCCATAATCTCATGGGTTATCGAGGGAACCTGTGTAACGGCCGCTTCCTTAGATGCAGCAAAATCGGCAGCTTCCTGAGTATAGGCGGTCCTCGTATACAGGACTCCCGCGTTATCCTTCTCATCGGTAATCAGGAAGTCACTCATACTGAGAGAGCCCGCCGTGCCATCGACAACGGCTACCGTGCCAAAGGGGCCGACGGAGAGCTTGTCGAGCCCAAGCTCGGAAGTGCCCTCAGAAGTCGTAAAGGTATAGACGCCCGGCTCGGCCACCCGGTCCAGGGCCGCCGTCGTGCTTTTATCCACACTGAGATTGAACGCTCCCTCTACCGCGGCCTCGCGCATCGTGTCGCCTCCGTCGGCAACCCAAAGGCCAGCAGGCAGTGTAATCTTGAGATCGAACGTGTCCGGCAGCGCCACACCAAGAGTCTGATGGAACATCACCGTGATGGTGCGCTCGTCGATGTAGTAGGGGTCGCGCTCAAAGATTCCATTGGTGCCGGACTGCCCCACGATATTCTGCTCGTCCACGGTGCACTCGATGGCCGGCGGCAGGAGGCTCTGCAGGTCGTTCCATGCGGGCAGCCTCTTATCCGCCCAGTCGCCATGAATCGTCTCTGCGCTGATGGCCTCGTCATAACGGATGGTAAAGAAGGTGTTGATAAAGTTGTCGTCTATCGCAAGCGCATCAAGCGTGATGCTGCCGCCGTCGAAGGAAAGCGTCTGCCCAACAGGGGCGTTGCCCTCCTCCAAAGCGTCCTGCATGGCCACGGAATAGGTGGGCGTATTCGCGTCGCTCAGATCGCCTGCGGCCTGCGTCGCGTTTCCCAGACCGCCAAAGAAACTGAGTTCGCCCGTACCCATCTTCACGAGCAGGCCGCCCACGGCATAGGCCGAAGGAACCCCCACAACAAGCACGATTGCCGCGACCAGCGCGACGGCGAACCTGCGCGGCATACGACGCGCGGGGCGCTCGGCGGCGGGGCGTGCGGCGGCGGGGCGTGCGGCGGCGGGGCGTGCGGCGGCGGGGCGTGCGGCGGGGCGTGCGGCGGGGCGCTCGGTGGCGGGGCGTGCGGCGG
Source organism: Coriobacteriales bacterium (assembly GCA_031277035.1). GTDB lineage: Bacteria > Actinomycetota > Coriobacteriia > Coriobacteriales > UBA8131 > JAIRXA01. The sequence goes on from JAISLY010000060.1 coordinate 22,274, forward strand.
GGCGCTCGGTGGCGGGGCGCTCAAGCCCCAGCTTGGCAAAGGTCTGCTCGGTAAGTGCCTCGGCGTCAAAGGCCACGGGTTCAAGCTCTGCCAACTCGCTCATGTCAAACACCCTTGGTGTCGGTGTGTCGTTTCTCATGGTGTCGTCTCTCATGGTGTACTCCTTGTCGATAAAGATACGTGCGGCAAACGTTCCTGCCCGGATCAGCCAATCGCCTGATCATTGAGATGTCTGCGCAGGATTTTGCGGCTGCGGTACAAACGGCTCTTGACAGCAGGAACAGTCGTCTCGGCCGCAGCCGCAAGGTCGCGCAGACTTTCGCCGTCAAGGTAGTGACGCTCAAGCAGCTCTCGCTCCATGTGTGGAAGCGTTTCGAAGGCGGAGGGCGATCCGTCAGGGCCATCGGCCATCTCAAGGTGCGCCCTGTCAGCGACCGTGCCTGGGTGCTCCCTGTCAGCGACCGTACCAGGGTGCGCCCTGTCAGCGGCCGTGCCAAAGTGCTCCCTCTCGAGGTTCTCCATATCGCCAACCGCCAGTTCCGGTCGCAGTGAGCGCAGTCGTTTGAGGGCGGCGTTGCGCGTTACCACCGCAAGCCAGGGTTTCAGTCGACTGTCCCTGCGAAGCCGGGACGCGACCGTCCACAGCACGGTAAAGGTATCCGAAGCAAGCTCCTCGGCGTCCTGGCGGCTACCGGCCGTGCCAAGGGTGCGCAGCGCCACCGCCATGACATAGCCGCCGTAGCGGGCAATCGCCGCCTCCAGGGCCCGAGGCTCTCGTTTCTGGAGGCCCTTGAGCAGCTTGCGCTCATCATCGAATCTCATATGGGCGGACTCCTTTCCTGGACGAATCCCTCTGCGCTGCACGAATCGTTTCACGCTGGACGAATCCCTCTCAGAAAACGCCCCCAACGCAGCCTACTGCTTTGCCGGCACTATAGGAAGCCAGAAATGCCGCAAAAAGTAGCACGAGGCGAATCTGGTATCGACGGGATGACGGCACGGCATCGCTATATGACAGCGTGGCGTCGCTACATAACGGCGCGGCATCGCTACATAACGGCGTGGCATCGGCATATAACAATGCGGCATCGGTACGGTAGCATCCCCTGAAAGCGGGTGGCCTGCCCCCGCTGCTCCGATAGACTGGATAAATGAACGTACGTTTATTTAATTGAGCGTGCGTTTCTTTTATGGCCTTGTATGGCTTCCGGTATGGTTTCGTATGGCTTCCGATGTGGCTTCCAGTATGCTTGCCCGCGGATGCCGAAGCTCTCGAAAGGAGGGATCATGGGGCGGACTATTCTGCAGACTCACGATCTCATCAAGCGATATGGCGACTTCACCGCGCTGAAACGCGTATCGCTGTCACTGTACGAAGGTGACATCTACGGCCTTGTCGGGCGTAACGGCGCGGGAAAGACGACCTTCTTCAAATGCGTGATGGGCCTTGCCCGGCCAAACTCGGGAAGCATCGTCATCGGAGAGGCGGGCGACAAGCTCAATGCCGCACGGCATCGTATGGGCTTTATGATTAACGCCTCGTTTTTTCCCTACCTTGGCCCCCGGGAAAGCCTGGAGTATCTCTGCCGTGTTAAAAAGATACCAGCGCGGCGCGAGGAGGTCACCCGTCTGCTCAAACTCGTGGAACTCGACACCGTAAAAAAACCGTTTAAGACCTTCTCCCAGGGCATGAAGCAGCGTCTGGGCATTGCGGGAGCCCTGCTTGGCTCCCCTTCCATCGTGGTTCTCGACGAACCTATCAACGGGCTTGACCCCCAGGGTATCGCCGACATTCGCGACATCATCAAAAGCGCACACCAGGTCTCGGGCGCGACCTTTATCATCTCCTCACACATCCTCAGCGAACTCGACCTGGTGGCCACTCGCTTTGGCTTTATAGAGCAGGGCGTGCTGCTCAGGGAGATTACGCACGAGGAGCTGCACGCGCAGACCAAAAAATCGCTGACGCTCAGGGTCAGCGACGCAGTGCGGGCGCAGGCGCTCCTCCAATCGCAGCCTGGCGGCATTCAGGTAAGCAGTTCGGGAGACTGCCTGACCATCGAATCGCATCTCGATGAACCGCAGCTCATCTCCCGCATGGTGGTGGAAGGCGGAATAGAACTCTTTGAGATGCGCCACGCACAGACAACGCTGGAAGACTACTTTATCCATTTGATACGTACTGCCGAGGCGGCTGGCCTGACCAACGGTGAGGATGGGTCGGGCCTCACAAATCGAAGCGGCAAGAAGGGAAGGAGAGGTGCGCATTATGCTTAGTTACTTCCGAGGCGAAGTCTATCGTCTGCTCCACAAGCGGAGTATGTATCTCTACTTTGGCATCCTGGCAGTGGGATACTGCCTGCTCTCCTTCGCCCGCTCTGACACCTTTACTGCCGGCTCGATTCTCTCCGACGCAGAAAACCTCTACTCATATCTCCCCGCGCTGGCAGGCGGTTTTTTGTTCGCGGCGGTGTTTACCGACGACCTGCAGTCAAAGAACCTTGCGACGCTCGTGGGCTTTGGTATGAATAAGGCCATGATCGTGGTGAGCAAATTCATCCTGATGCTTCTGCTCAGCGTCATCGTCTATGCAGGCGTCATGCTCCTTACCTGGGCGATACACGCCGCCTTTGGTTGGCCGCCTTCCGCAGACACGATGGGGCTCGTCGGCCTGTTTGCCCTGCGAAACCTGCTTACGACCGTCGCCTTCGCCGCAGTCGCGGGCATCCTGGTCTACGGTCTGCAACGAAGCACCTTTGCCATCGTGTGCTACCTCATTCTTGTGCTGGGCATCGTCGACGGCCTGCTGGTTCAGGCCTTCATGCTGGACTTCTTTACGGCTATCGCCCCAGACCTTGGCAATCACCTCCTGGAAAGAATCGCAAACCGTATCCTTGGCGGATTGCTGGAGAGCGGCACGGTGCCACTGCTTGCGGCCATTGAATACGTCATCTATCTCATTGTATCGATTGCGCTCTCGGTGCTCGTCTTCACCCGCAGGGAGCTGGAGTTCTGAGAGGGGCGGGGGCTTCGCCTTCGCCCGCAGGTGAGCCCTCCGCTGCCCGGGGAAGTGCCGCTGTGTGCATTGCGCGCCCTCGTGCGGCCAGGCAATGAATCGGCACATCCCAAGGGAAGCGCCTGCAGATTATAATAACCGTTGATTTTGGGTTTCTCGTTATCGAAGAGGCAGTGTTGATAGGAGAACTCCCACAGAGCCCCAAAGAGGTAGGGTCAAGCGCGCTCCCTTTTTACCATCACAAGGGAATGTCGAGTGTAAGAGACACAGATATTCAATATGTGATAAAATGTCGAACATAAAAGACATCATGTCCCAATTGTTTTGGAGTTTTGTCTTATGGTCATCAGGGAGTTCTATCTGAGCAAGGTGCGGCCTTTTATCGACAAGGATGTCGTAAAGGTGTTGGTCGGTATGCGACGGTCGGGAAAGAGCACGCTGCTCGTGCAGCTGCGTGACGAGCTTGCCGCAAGGGGTGTGCCGGCGAAGAGCATCGTTTTCATGAACTTCGAGTCGGAAGCTCTGGCATCGCTGCGCCAGGACAAGGCGCTTTATCATCACATCCGCTCCGTTGCCGACAACGCGGAAGGCAAGCTCTATCTTCTTTTTGACGAAATACAGATCGTCGAGGCGTGGGAGCGCTGCGTCAACTCCCTGCGGGTGGATATCGATTGCGACATCTACCTCACCGGATCGAACGCACGGCTCCTGGCAGGGGAGCTCGCCACTTTGCTGGCGGGGCGTTATGTCTCCTTTGAGGTCATGCCGTTCTCGTTTCGCGAGTTCCTGTTGGCCGCACCGAACATCCCACCGCATGATGCTTTTGACATCTACCGCGTCTTTGGCGGCATGCCCTTCCTGCCGCAGATTCAGTTTGACCCCGAATCGAGTCTCACCTATCTCAACGATGTCTACAACTCCATCGTCCTCAAGGACATCGTCACTCGCCACGCCTTGCGCGATGTCGAGCAGCTCGACCGCATCGTGCGTTACCTGTTCTCTGAGGTGGGTACGACGCTCTCAGTCAAAAACATCGTCAACCAACTTTTCAATGAGCGTATCGGCATCTCCCGCGACACGGTCTACCGCTACCTTAATGCTTGTGAGGATGCCCTGCTGCTCACGCGCGTCAAGCGCAAGGACATCATCGGCAAGGAGCTGCTGCGCGCCGCAGAGAAGGTATACCTCACAGACATCGGTATGCGTGAGGCACTGCTGGGCACCAATCAGACAAGGGTCGACCTGATATTCGAGAACATCGTTGCAAACGAGCTGCGGCATCGTGGCTATCGCGTCTACATCGGAAAGCTGGGCAGACGAGAGATAGACTTCGTCGCCGAGCGCCACGACACGACCATCTATGTCCAAGTCGCCTACCTGCTGGCAACCGACGAGATGATTCGACGCGAGTTCGCCGCCCTACAGGACATACCGGACAACTTTCCCAAATACGTGGTGAGTGCAGACGAGGTCGATTTCTCCCAAAACGGTATCCGCCACCAAAACATCAGGGGCTTCCTCCTGTCAACAGAGTATTAGTAAACGTCAATCGCTGTTTTCGCCATGCTCACACCTTTCCATTGTGAGCAACAATGGAAGGCATTTGCAGTACATTGTTAAACACGCGACACGCTCAGCGACCTTCATTGATACGGCTCGATGGTAAGGTCATACAATGAATCGACACTTTCCCAGAGCGAGCTGGAGATAAAACGCAACATCGAATAGGTCAGGGAGGTGTCGATTGAGCTCCGGATTGAGCCCCGGATTGAGCCCCGGATTTAGCCCCGGATAGTCCAGCCCTTTGCCTGCTCGACGATAAAACCCTCAGAGGCGAGGGCTGTGAGGATGGCCTGCAGCTCTTCAAGGGACAGGTCGGGGCGAGAGGCCCGGTGCTCGGCTCGGTTGAGAGAGACACACAACTCCTCAGTCGTCGCCTCGCCCAATGCCAGAAGCTCCCGCAGAAGCCAGGCCCGTTTCTGCCGCACCGAGCCCTCGAAGCGCGATTGTCGCGTGTGATGCTTTGAGGCACGAGAAGGGTTTGGCAGGGTCTTTTTGAGATGATTTCCGTAGTCGAGTAACGCGTAGTACCAGCCACGGGGGTCGACGCGGTCGCAGGTGGCTTCGATGAGGGGGATGATTTCGCGGTCATGCACCGGGCCGCGCGTTGCGTCGGGTTGTGAGTCGGGCACCGGGCCGCGCTCTGCGTCGGGTTGTGAGCCGGGCGTCGGGCCGCGCTTTGCGTCGGGTTGTGAGCCGGGCGTCTGGGCGGGTTGCGGGTCAGCCGTCGGGCCAGCCGTTGAGCTGCCCGACGGGTCGAATAACAAGGCGGACTCCGTAAAGAAGTGATGCAGGAAGACCGCGCGGACATTGGTCTCCAGATAGACCTGGGGCTCGTTGAAGGCAAAGATGCAGACACCCGAGGCGGTCGCGGGCCCCACTCCGGGCAGGGTAAGGAGGGTGTCGCGCGTCGCAGGTATCGTGCCCTTATGGTCGTAGGCGATACGCTCTGCGGCCCGTTTGAGGGCAAGTGCTCGACGGTTGTAGCCCAAACCCTGCCAGAAGGACAAAACGTCGGTGGTGGAAGCGGCAGCCAGTGCCTCAGCGGTCGGAAAGGCCGCCGAGAAGCGCGACCAGTGGCGCAACACGCGCGAAACCTGTGTCTGCTGCAGCATGACCTCGCTTAACAACACCAGCCAGGGGTCGCGCGTGTTGCGCCAGGGCAGGTCTCGATACAGACGCGCACCCTCTGCTCGCACGAGTGCACAAAACGCCACAAGGGCCTCTTCGGTCGCGCAAGTCGCCTGCGTCATGTGATGTTTGCCGCCGCATAGAACGCTTCGCGTACGGCCTTGGTGACCGTGCCCGCTCTTGCGTTGCAATCGCCCACATGAAAGGTCTGTGCGACCAGATTGTCAAAGCGCGCGGCCTGCCGCTCCCTCGGCCGCACCCCGACAGAAAGCAGCACGGTGTCGCAGTCAAGCTTGCGGCGCTCTCCTGAGACATCGGCGAGCAGTACGCCGGCCTCAAGCACTTCCTCAAGCCGCATCTTCTCAAGCGTCTGCACTCCGGCATCGAGAGCCATCTGTCGCAAAGTCGCGCTGATGAGCAGGGAGGTCTGCGGATTTGCGTCAATCTCTGCGATGGTTCGCAGATCCACCAGCGTGACCTCATGCCCCTTTTGAGCAAGAGAGACGGCGGTCTCGGTCCCGGTCAGGCCCGCACCGATGATGACGACCCTGCCACCCGGCTGTACCAGGCCTGCATCCGCGTCCACCGCCAGTGCCACGTTTGCGCGATTTATGCCGGGGATGCGGGGAATAATCTGCTCGGCACCGATTGCCACAATCAGCGCGCAGGGCTGCTCAGCAACAAGCGCCTCGGGCGTACCCGGCGTCTCCAGGCGGACGTCGATTGCCACGGCTCTCAGGGTCTCGGCCACCGACCAGTCAAGATAGCGTCGCAAATCTCCCTTGATTGGATTGGCCGAGGCCAGGCGCAGGGTGCCACCCAGATGGCCGGTGGCCTCGAGGAGGATGACGCGATAGCCGCGCTGAGCAGCCCTGCGCGCTGCCTCCATGCCCGCACAGCCACCGCCGATGACAAGAACCTTCTGAGTAGACACGGCTCGAATTGCGGGTGGGGCGAAGGCGAGAGGTGGGGCCTGCTCAACAGGTGGGGCGAGGGTGGGGGCGGATGCGAGAGGTGGGGCCTGCTCAACAGGTGGGGCGAGGGTGGGGGCGGAGGCGAGAGGCGGGGCCTGCTCAACAGCTGCGACCTGCTCAACAGCTGCAACCTGCTCAATGGACGCGAGGGGGCTCCTCTCAAAGGCATCGAACTCAAGATTGCGACCGCTTATCGGATTGACCGAACAGCGCAGGGGCTTTGGACAACCATGCGGGTCGTCCCCGGTGCAGATGCAGCAGCGGATACACGGTCGGATTCGCTCACCTTCGCCACGCCGCGCCTTGTTTACCTGCTCGGGGTCGGCGATAAAGGCCCGTATCATGGCGACCGCATCCGCCTTGCCCTCGGCCAGGGCCCGCTCGGCGAGCTCCATCGTAAAGGAGCCGACCGTGACCACGGGGATGTCCAGCACCTGCTTAAAGCGTGCGGCGTACGCCACATTGGTCGCAAGCGGCAGATAGGTAGGCTGGATGACCCGGCTGATTGTCTCCGGCGCCGTCATGTCGCCCACCGAGACGTGGATGAGGTCTATCTTATTTTGGATAATCTTGGCAAACGCCAGGGATTCGTCTACCCCGACGCCATCGGGCGTCAACTCGTCGGCGCTGATGCGCCACTCGATGGCCATCTGTGCGCCGATGCGCTCGCGCACCGCGTCGAGCAGCTCGTTTGCAAAGCGGCAGCGGTTTTCCATCGTGTCGGCCCCGTACTCGTCGTCGCGCTGGTTACGGGTGCGTGAGTAGAATGTGGAGAGCACATGGCCGTGCCCGCCATGAAGCATAATCAGGTCAAAGCCGCCCTTGTAGCAACGCTCTGCGCTCCGGGCAAAATCCGCGATGATTCCCCTGATCTGCTCGCGGCTCAGTTCGTGCGGCAGGCGTTCGTCGCGCAGGTTGAGTTCGATGGAAGCCAGGGCGCCATAGCGGTGGATGGCGTCGGTCACGCGCACGAGCCCATGCACGATAAAGGGATCCGACAGGTTGATGACGTAGTGATTGGCCTCGGCGTAGGCCTGATTGATGGGGCTGTCCCCAACGGTCACGATGCCGGCGCCGCCACGCGCCATCGCCGCGGTGAAGCGGATGAACTCCTCGGTCACCTGGCCGTCTTTGGTGGCGAGAAAGGGCTCCGCCGGTGAAACCTCGATACGGTTTCGGGCGGTGAGTCGGCCAAAGTGCAGCGGCCTGAAGACGTGTGGATAGTGCTGAGGGCTTGCGCTGTCGAGCGGATGGTGCTGAGGGCTTGTGTCAGGCCGCACATCGCCGCCATCACCGGGCCGCGCATCGCCGCCATCGCCGGGCCGCGCGTCGCCGCCATCACCGGGCCGCACATCGCCGCCATCGCCGGGCCGCGCCTTCTCTCCGTCAATCTGAACGCTTCCCCCGTCGCTTACGCGGCCTCTGTCGCTTTGCGTCATCGCGTATCGCTCCCCTTCCCGTATCGCTCCCATTCGTCTCCCGCGGCTCTCTCTACTATAGTACTATGGAACCGAGCGTTGCCCCCTTGTCATTGCGTCACTGTTTGGGAATGTATGCCCCGAGAGTCCAAAACAAACAGGCAGATTCGCGCCCTTGAGGTTGCCCGCCGCATGGATGCGCGCTACCCCCAGGCCGAGTGCGCCCTGCATTTCTCCGACCCCTTTACGCTGGTCATCGCGGTGCTCCTCTCCGCCCAGACAACCGACGTCGCCGTAAACAGGGTGACGCCTGAGCTTTTTGCCCGCTGGCCCGATGCGCCCGCGATGGCCGCCGCCGCCGCCGCAGACATCGCCGAGGTCATCCGCAGCATCGGCTTTTATCGCGTCAAGGCCGCCCATTGTGTGCAGCTTGCCCAGATGCTGCTCACCGACTACGACGGGCAGGTTCCCGCCACGATGGAGGAGCTCATACGCCTGCCCGGCGTTGGCCGCAAGACGGCAAACATCGTCCTCAACAACGCCTTTGGCATCGTTGAGGGCATCGCGGTGGACACGCACGTCTTTCGCATCGCCCATCTGTTGGGCTTCTCACCAAAGAGCTCAAACACGCCGGAGAAGGTCGAGCGCGACCTGCTCAAACTGTACCCTCGCGAACTCTGGGGCCCCGTAAACCATCAGTGGGTGCTCTTCGGGCGTGAGGTCTGCATTGCCCGCAGGCCACGCTGCTCTGAGTGCCCGCTGCGCGACCTGTGTCCCAGCGCCACCGGCTGACGAAGCCGCGATGGGAAACGATGGGAAAGGGTGGCCTTCAGCTTCTGGATGCCCCTTGATGCCGCCGGGCGCCCCTGAATGCTGCGTCGGGCGCCCCTGAATGCTGCGCCGGGCGCCCCGAATGCCCCCAAATGCCCCTTGATGCCCCGCCAGGTACCCCGCCGGGCGCCCCTGAATGCTTCGCTGGATGCCCCCGAATGCTCCGCTGAGAGAATTTCGCACCCGCGCTCCCTCAATTAGTGTTACGATTATAAAAGTCGTAACACTCGCAGACACAGAAAACGTGTCTGTGGCATCAGGAAAGCATTCAGGAGGTACGCAGAATGAAAGCATTTTCGCGCCGTCGCTTTATGGAATTTGCCAGCGTGGGTGCCCTGGGAGCAGCCCTGGCCCCGCTCCTCTCCGCCTGCCAGTCATCTACATCGGCAGACGGCACGGGCGGCACGGGCAGCACGGGCACGGACGACGCTGCGGGTGGCACCGGCGGTGGCGCCGGTGACAAAGGCCAGGTCATCATCGCAATGGGGACGGGCAATGAGCCGGCGGCCGGCTTTGACCCCTTCTTCGGTTGGGGGGCAAGCGAGCACAGCCACGAGCCCCTGATTCAGAGCACGCTCATCGCGACCACGGTCGACATGGGTTTTGTCAATGACCTTGCGACCGACTACACCGTAAGCGATGACGGACTGCTTGCAAGCTTTACCATTCGCGACGACGTGAAATTCACCGACGGCGAGCCCCTGACCGCACGCGACGTGGCCTACACGCTTAACGGCATCAGGGCATCGGAGGGCTCTGAGATTGACCTGAGCATGATTCGTGAGGTGAGCGCCCCCAGCGCAACCACCGTCGAGATACACCTGGAGCGCCCCTACAACGCGCTGCTCTACACCCTGGCGGTCATCGGCATCGTGCCTGAGCACGCGCACGGCGCAGACTACGGCTCCAGTCCCATCGGCAGTGGGCGCTATGTGCTTGAGCAGTGGGACAGGGGGCAGCAGGTCATCTTTGCCGCCAATCCCGACTATTATGGTACGCCACCCAGGATGCAGCGCGTCATCATCGTGTTTATGGAGGAAGACGCCGCACTGGCAGCCGCGCGTGCCGGGCAGGTGGACGTGGCGGCAACCTCAGCGGTCTACAGCAGCCAGGCGATTGAGGGCTATGAGATACTGGCCTGCAAGTCGGTGGACAGCCGCGGCATCTCACTGCCGACCCCGCCTCCCGGCAACACCACGGGCGAGGGAGCCGAACAAGTGCCGGCCGGCAACGCCGTGACCAGCGACATCGCTATCCGCCGCGCGCTTAATTACGCCGTCGACCGCGACCTTCTCGTACAGAATGTGCTCAATGGCTATGGCACCGTCGCCTTTGGCGTCTCGGACGGGATGCCCTGGTCTTCGCCGGATATGCAGGTGGCAGGCAGCATCAACGAGGCGCAGCGCATCCTTGAGGAGGGCGGCTGGATTGCAGGAGCAGACGGAATTGTGGAGAAGACTGGCACTAAAGCGAGCTTTGAACTGTGCTATCCTTCAAACGACAGCGTGCGCCAGTCGCTCGCCAACGAGTTTGCCAACCAGGTGCGCGCGGCAGGAATCGAGGTCATTCCCGTGGGTCTTGGCTGGGACGACCTCTATCCGCGAGCCTATACCGACCCCATCCTGTGGGGCTGGGGCTCCAACTCCCCCGCCGAGCTGTATAGCCTCTACCACTCGCAGGGCAGTGGCAACTTTCCGCTCTACAAAAACGCGACCATAGATGCCTACCTTGAGGAAGCCCTCACAACGACGCCCATCGAGGAGAGTTTTTCCCTGTGGCAGAAGGCCCAGTGGGACGGCGCCGAAGGTGTTGCCCCGCAGGGCGCGGCGACCTGGGTGTGGTTTGCCAACATCGACCACCTGTACTTCAAACGCACAGGTCTTGTTGTGGCGGCGCAGAAGCTTCATCCCCACGGGCATGGCTGGGCGGTTGCCAACAACGTTGACCAGTGGAGCTGGCAGTAAGAGGGAAGCCGGGGTAAGCGGGAAGCCGGGGTAAGCGTGAACGCAGGGGTGAGCGGGAAGCCGGGGTAAGCGTGAACGCACGGCGAGGCGCAAGGAGATAGATGCGGTTTTTCGCAGGTCAACTGTTCAAGTTCATCATGCTCATGGTCGCCGTGAGCATGGTGTCTTTTGCCCTCGTAAGCCTCTCGCCCACAGACCCGGTGCAGATGAACGTCGGGCAGGTCGCCTATCTCAACATGAGCGAGGCAAAGCGTGCTCAGCTGGCGGAGTACTGGGGCGTGAACACGCCGCTTTGGGAGCGGTACGCCCACTGGGCGAGCGCGGCCCTGCACGGGGATTTGGGAACATCGCTGCGCTATAACGCGCCGGTTGTGCAGGTCATCGCTACACGCTTTGTCAACTCGGCCGCGTTGATGAGCGTCGCCTGGCTGACGAGCGGCATCTTTGGCCTGCTTCTCGGCATCCTTGCCGCCGTGCGCCGTGGCGGCTGGCTCGATCGTGCCGTCAAAGCCTACTGTTTCCTGCTTGCCTCGGTGCCCACCTTCTGGCTTGCGCTGCTCGTTCTCATCGTCTTCTCCGTCTGGCTTGGCATCTTTCCCCTGGGCTTCAGCGTCCCCATCGGCGTAGCCCCCGCCGACGTGACCCTCGCAGACACGCTTCACCACCTCATGCTCCCCGCGCTCACCCTGAGTGTTGTGGGCGTCGCCAACATCGCGCTGCACACACGCGAGAAGACCATCGACGTCCTTGAGAGCGACTACGTGCGCTTTGCCCGCACGCGCGGCGAGTCCACCGCCACCATCATCTGGCGCCACGGCCTGCGCAACCTCGCGCTGCCGGCGCTCACACTGCAATTCGCATCCATCAGCGAGATTTTCGGCGGCTCGGTCCTTGTCGAGCAGGTCTTCTCCTATCCGGGCCTCGGCCAGGCGGCGGTCACGGCCGGCCTTGGTGGCGACGCCGCGCTGCTCGTCGGCATCGCGCTTATCAGCGCCGCGACGGTCTTTGGCGGCAACCTGATTGCAAACCTGCTCTATCGTCTCATCGACCCCCGTATGCGCCCCGCCTCCCGCCGCCCCGCCCTCAATCTGATGCGGAGAAAGACGGGTGCCTCCCATGAGTAGGACACCCAGACACAAAGGGGACGGTTTCTTTTGTGTTCCCTGAGAGGTGACAAGGCGACACAAAGGGGACGGTCTCTTTTGTGTCGCCCCGAAGCTGGGCAAAAGCAAACAACAGAGTGTTCTGGGAACACAAAAGAGACCGTCCCCTTTGTGTCGCCCTTTGTGTCGCCCTTTGTGTCGCCCCTGTCCCCCTCGCAGCCGCTCCTGCACGCTCCTCGCGCGAGTCGTGCCAACGTTGGCAACCGTCGCCGCACGCTTATGACCTTCATCATCGCGGCGCTGCTGCTCGTCGCCATCGTTGTCACCGGCCGTCTGCTCACCGCACCGAGCTCTTTTGAGGTCGGCGGCCTGCCCATCGCAACCGCAACCGACTTCACGGCAAAAAACCTTGAGCCGGGCCTTTCCCACCCCTTTGGCACCGACTGGATGGGGCGCGACATGCTCGCCCGCACCCTCGCCGGGCTCTCGACGAGCGTACTCGTCGGCCTGTTTGCAGCCGGAGCCTCGGCGCTGCTCGCGCTCATTCTCGGCACCGTCGCCGCCCTCGGCGGCCGTCGCGCCGACGCGCTCATCACCTGGCTTATCGACCTCATGCTCGGCATCCCGCACATCGTGCTGCTCATCCTCATCTCCTTTGCCATCGGCAAAGGCTTCTGGGGAGTGGCCATCGGCGTAGCGCTCACGCACTGGCCCAGCCTCACGCGCGTCATCCGCGCCGAGATACTTCAGTGCCGCGAGTCGGTCTTTGTCGCCCAGGCGCGCAAGCTCGGTGCCGGACCCTTTACCATCGCCCGCAAACACCTGTTCCCGCACGTTTTTCCGCAGTTCCTCGTCGGGCTCGTGCTGCTGTTCCCTCACGCCATCCTGCATGAGGCATCCATCACCTTCCTCGGCTTTGGCCTGCCGCCCGAGCAGCCCGCCATCGGCATCATCCTGAGCGAGTCCATGACCTATCTCAGTGCCGGTTTCTGGTGGCTTGCGCTGTTCCCGGGCATCGCGCTCATCGCCACGGTGCTGCTGTTCGACCGCGCCGGCTCCAATCTGCGCCGCCTCATCGACCCCCATCGTTCGCAGGAATAAGGGAGAGGGACGCCGTGGTACCGCATGCGCACGAACACATCGACCACTCCGTTGAGCAGACGCATCACCACCATGCTCACGCGCAGACCTCCCATCACGTCGACGGACATCATCTGCTTCAGGTTGAGGGATTGAGCATCAGCTTCACGATGTACGAGTCCGCCGAGCCGCGTTTCTTCAGGGCACGGCGTATGCCGGTGGAGGTCATCAGCGACCTGCACATCGGCGTGCATGCAGGTGAGCTGGTCGCCATCGTTGGCGCGTCCGGCTCAGGCAAAACGCTGCTCGCCGACGCAATCATGGGCATCTTTGAGCCAAATGCCACGGTGCGCGGACGCATCTGGTTCAATGGTGTGGAGCAAAACGCCGCCTCCCTCGCAGCGCTTGCCGGCAACGGCATCTCGCTCGTGCCTCAAAGCGTGAACCACCTCGACCCGCTCATGAAGGTCGGGCGTCAGATACTGGGGCATGCGACACAAGGTGCGACACAAGGGGGACGGTCTCTTTTGTGTTCCCCCAAAACCGGGCGAAAGCAAACAACAGAGTGTTTTGGGAACACAAAAGAGACCGTCCCCCTTGTGTCTGGGAACACAAAAGAGACCGTCCCCCTTGTGTCGCACCCGCAGCCGTCCCGCGCCGAGCGTCTCGCTGAGCTGTTCAAGCACTACGATCTGCCGCCAGAAGTTGCGGACAAATACCCCCATGAGCTCTCCGGCGGTATGGCGCGCCGCGTCCTGCTCTGCTGCGCACTGATGGACGACCCCCAGGTCATCATAGCCGATGAGCCAACCCCGGGGCTCGACCTTGAGCTTGCCAGGCGCGCCCTTGACGACTTTCGCGAGTTTGCCGACAGCGGCAGAGGCGTGCTACTCATCACCCATGACATCGAACTCGCCCTTCGCGTTGCCGATCGCGTGGCGGTGTTTGCCGAGGGCACCGTCATCGAAGAGACGGCCGTTGCAAACTTCGCCTCCCCCGACACTCTGGAGCATCCCTTCACGCGTGCCCTCTGGCATGCCCTTCCCGAACATGACTTTCAGGTTCCCGATGACGCCACAGATGCCGCGACGGCGACGGCTGCCGACACCACCTCCACCCCCATTGCCAGCGACACACAATCTGAGAAGAACGGCGAGCCATGTTAGAGGCCCGCGACCTTCACTTTGCCTACCCGGGTCAGGCCGAGCTGTTCGGCGGACTTACGTTTTCTGCAAAGCCGCAGGAGCGTGTGGCGCTCGCCGCCCCTTCGGGCGCGGGCAAGTCCACCCTCTGCAAACTGCTTGCCGGCTACCTCACCCCGCAAAGCGGCGCCATACTCATTGACGGCAAGCCGCTGCCAAACAGAGGCGTCTGCCCTGTACAACTCGTCTGGCAGCACCCCGAACAGGCCGTCGATTCTCATATGCGTATGCAGGCCATACTGGACGAAGGCGGTACCGTCACGCCACAACTGCGCGAAGAGTTGGGGATACGCGACGAGTGGCTTGTGCGCCACCCCCACGAACTGAGCGGTGGTGAGCTGCAACGCTTCTGCATCGCCCGCGCACTGGCCGCCAATCCGCGCTATCTCATAGCCGATGAGATCAGCACCATGCTCGACGCGGTGACCCAGGCTCACGTCTGGCAGATGCTGCTTCGCGCCTGCGACGCGCGCGGCATCGGCCTCATATTCGTCTCGCACTCCCCCGCCCTCACCCGCCGCCTCGCCACCCGGGTCATTGAGCTGTAACGTCCTGGCCTGCTCTGACCGGTTCTACCCGGTTCTGCCCTGCCCGTCCCGTCCTGTCCTGGCCCTGTCCTGACCGGTACCGTCCTGCCCGGTCCGGCCCTGCCCTGACCGGTTCCCTCCTGCCCGTCCCGTCCTGTCCTCTCTCCCCAAGGGTTTAACGAAGCTGTAATAGGTGGGTAACGAGGGCGTTTTTCTGCGCCCCTATAGTTGGACTTCCAAGACTCAAGACGGGAAGGGACGGACTATGATCGCACCGAAACATCACATCCTCATCTGCGCTGGCACCAAGTTCGTAGGCGATACGCTCGGAACCTGCCATTCCCGCAACGCAGCGGGGCTCGTGCAGCATCTCATCATGGAGCTTGAGGACCACGACCTCGCAAGCGATGTCATCGTGAGCACCACAAGCTGCTATGGCATATGCGACAAGGGGCCCATCATGGTGGTCTATCCCGACGGCGTCTGGTACGGCAGGCTTGACACCGATGCCATTGAGGCCATCGTCGAGGAGCATCTTGAGGGAGGCAGTCCGGTGGCACAGTACCAGATATGACGAAGCATCAAACCAACGGGATGCGGGAGAGAAACGCGGCGCCCTGAAACGCGGCGCCTCTTTCTCTCTCCTCTTCCCCTGTCTCATCTCTCCCCTCTCCCTCTCTTCTTTCTCCTCTCCCTATCCCTCAAATCCCATTCCGCCCATCTCTCCCTCCTACCTCCAAATCCCAACAAAACCATCCCTCCTCTCTCCTCTTCCCCTGTCCCGTTTCCCCCCCCTCCCTCCTATCCCAGTCCTCCTCTCCCTATCCCTCAAATCCCAACAAAATGAACAAACGTTTGTTTCTTCACAAAAAAATCACACCTTACCCCCTAGCAATGCGTTTGCAAACCTGTCATACTGTACTCACCTTGACAGAGAGGCGCGCAGGATGCCTCGATGTAAACGAGGAAGAGCACATTGGTTGCGAGCAGGATTGAGAGATCCTGCTACGACGCCCCTCGCTTCCAGTGTGCTCTTCCTCGTTTTTTATTTCCTCACGCCTACACCCCCCTGGTACCGCCCTGACCGCGCCCTTAACAGCGCGCCCACTCCACCGCCCACGCTCCGGGTTATAGGAGGCTTATAGGGTTATAGGACAAAACGTGGGCTTATAGGACAAAACGTGTGTCCGATTTTGAGCTATATCTGCTGGTAAACCTTCAAAAATCAAGCGTTTATAATTTCTGGAGGTTTTAAACGGCGAACCACCGGGCGCCGGACAGCTCAGCTTGGCCTGCCGAATTCGGTTGCTCATACCTTATACATGAACTCAAAGACGTCCTCACGTTGCAGCGTAATCTGCAGACCAAGCCTCTCGCCGTCGGCAGCCAGGCGCTCCTGCAGGTCGTTAAAGGCGCACTGCTCCTCATCCATCGTCACCAGCATCGTCATGGAAAACATCTCGCCCAGAAGCGTCTGCTGAATGTCGTCGATATTCGCACCGGCCTCATAAAGCGTGGTTGCGACCGCAGCGACGATGCCCCTGCGATCCTTTCCCAATACACTGAGCACGGTTTTTGTCTTCATGAGTTGCCTTTCTTCAATCGTCAAGACCCTCTGCCGATGCCCTCCAGAGGCGGGCGCTCTCCCCTACTGCTTCGTTACCGCATAGTCCATGCGGTCGTTCAGGTCGATGCGCACCTCGTCGCCCTCGTGGATGCTTCCGGCAACAATCTCGTTGGCCAGCAGATCCACGATGTTGCGCTGGATCAGGCGCTTTAAGGGCCGTGCGCCAAAAACCGGGTCAAAGCCGTCGATGGCCAGCTGCTCGGCGGCGGCGCGTCCAATCTCGACCGTTATCTTGCGATCAGCCAGGCGTTTGCGTACATCGGCAAGCTGGAGCTCAACAATCGCGTCGATATTTTCCATAGCAAGCGAGTGAAAGATTATAATATCATCAATGCGGTTCAGGAACTCCGGACGGAAGGTTGCCCGAAGCGCCTCGTCGATGGCGCGTTCCAGCTGCTTCTCATCGTCAAGCTCAGTGTGCGTCTCCCGCTTTTTAGCGGGCTTCTTCCGGCCTTCAATCGACTGGCCCAACTCTTCCATCATCTCGTTCATAAGCGTGTCGATGCCGCCCTCGGCGCTCACTTTTGCCGCCAAATCGCCCTTGTCGCTGGTGGTCGCCAGACCCGCCAGCTTGCCACGGGCGCTCTTCTCGCCAATGCCGCGCGCGTTAAACTCACGGATAAACTGCGAACCAACATTGCTCGTCATGATGATAATCGCGTTGCGAAAACTGACGACCCGGCCCTGTCCATCGGTCAGGCGGCCATCGTCAAGCACCTGCAAAAGGATGTTAAAGACGTCGGGGTGCGCCTTTTCTATCTCGTCGAGCAGAATGACGCAGTAGGGCCGGCGCCGCACAGCCTCGGTCAGCTGGCCGCCCTCGTCGTAACCCACGTAGCCGGGAGGCGCACCGATGAGCCGCTGGACGCTGAACTTCTCCATATACTCGCTCATGTCGATGCGCACCATCGCGCGCTCGTCGTCAAAGAGAAACTCCGCGAGCGTCTTTGCCAGCTCGGTCTTGCCAACACCGGTGGGGCCCAAAAACAGGAAGGTGCCGATTGGCTTGTCCGGGTCGGAGAGCCCTGCCCGCGAGCGGCGAATGGCCCCGGCGACGGCCGCGACGGCCTCATCCTGACCAACCACCCGTTTGTGCAGTTCGTCTTCGAGATGGACGAGTTTTTCCAGCTCACCCTGCATCATCTTACTCACGGGGATGCCCGTCCAGGTGGCGACAACCGCGGCAATCTCCTCCTCGGTAACCTCCTCCTTGAGCAGGCCGCCGCCCGCCTGCCGGTCTTCAAGCAGTTTTGTAGCAGCAGCAAGCTCGCTCTCCAGCTGCGGAATCGCGCCGTAGCGCAGCTCGCTTGCCCGCTGGAGGTCGTTTTCGCGCGCGGCGCGGTCATAGTCAATCTGCGCCTGCTCAAGCTCGGCCTTCAGAGTCTGCACGCGCGTGATGGCGTCCTTCTCGTTGGACCAGGTGGCCTTTACCGAATCAAGGCGGTTTTGCGTCTCTGCCATATCGTGGCGCAGGGCCTCCAGGCGCTCAACTGAGGCGGCGTCGGTCTCCTTGAGCAGTGCCTGCTCCTCTATCTGCATCTGAATCAGCTGGCGATCCACCGTGTCTATCTCCTCGGGCATCGAGTCGATTTCGATGCGCAGGCGGCTTGCGGCCTCGTCCATCAGGTCGATGGCCTTGTCCGGCAAAAAGCGGTCGGCGATATAGCGGTTGGAGAGTTCGGCGGCCGCGACGATGGCGGCGTCGGTGATGCGCACGCCGTGGTGGATTTCGTATTTCTCCTTGAGACCGCGCAGGATGGAGATGGTGTCCTCAACCGTCGGCTCGCCCACATAGACCGGCTGGAAGCGTCGCTCAAGGGCGGCGTCCTTCTCGATATATTTCCGGTACTCGTCAAGCGTCGTCGCGCCGATGGCGTGCAACTCACCGCGCGAGAGGGCCGGCTTGAGCATATTGCCCGCGTCAAGCGAGCCCTCGCCGCCAGCGCCTGCGCCGACGATGGTGTGCAGCTCGTCGATGAAGAGGATCACGCGGCCCTCGCTCTGCTCCACCTCGCGCAGCACCGCCTTGAAGCGGTCCTCAAACTCGCCACGGTATTTGGCACCGGCGAGCATCGCGGCGATGTCGAGCGCGACGATGTCGCGGTCTTTGAGCGAGGAGGGCACGTCGCCGGCAACGATGCGTTGAGCCAGACCCTCGACGATGGCGGTCTTGCCGGTGCCCGGCTCGCCGATGAGCACGGGGTTGTTCTTCGTACGGCGGCTGAGCACCTGGATGGTGCGGCGAATCTCCTCGGCGCGGCCGATGACCGGGTCGAGCTTGCCGGCACGCGCCGCCTCGGTGAGGTTGCGGCCGTAGTGCTCAAGAGCCTCAAACTGCGCCTTGGCGTCGCGCTCAAGCACCCGGGTATCGCCGCGCAGCTCCTCGTAGGCCTGTTCGAGTCGGGAGCGCGTCACGCCCGCGACCGAAAGCGCCTTGCCTGCCGACCCCTTGTCCTCAGCAAGCGCGATGAGCAGATGCTCGGTCGTGGTAAAGCTGTCCTCCATTTTGGCCGCGACCTTCTCCGCAGCATCAATAACCTGCGTAAAGCGTGGAGAGGGCGGCGTGATGCCCATCACCTTGTTGCCGGTGACCCTGGGAGCAGCCTCCAGCTCAGCGGTGATGGCCTTGTTGAGGGCCTCGGGGTTGGCGCCCACGCGCTCGATGATGCTGTTGAGGTTGCCCTCATGCGAGTCAAGCAGGGCCTTGAGCAGATGTTCGGGCTCAAGTGCCGCAGCGTCGAGGTCGGAGGCGATGCCCATCGCTTCCTGAAAAGCCTCCTGCGAGGAAACTGCAAGTTTGTCCAAACGCATTGCCTACTCCTATCTACCAGGGCACAATCCACAAGAGGAAAGCCCACACAGAACCGCTTGCTCAATCCACACGATACCCACACGAGGCCCACACGAGGCCCGCTCGGCGCCCCCACAGAGGCGCCCCCACAGAGGCGCTATTCCTTCCAGAGCCGGATGGCTCGCGAATCGCTGCGTGCAAGCGCGGTGATCTGCTCGCGCATCCGGTGTTCATGTACCCGCGCCTCAAGGCGCACGACGCGCCGACGCAGGTTCTCGATTTCAGCTTCCTTCCTGGCCAGGCGTCGTTCGAGATCGATAATCCGCATCACCCCGGCGAGATTGATGCCTTCGTCGGTGAGTTGGCCAATCAGTTCGAGCTGTTCGATGTCGGCCTGCGAATAGAGGCGCGTGTTGCCCGAGGAGCGCTTTGGTGTCACCAGGCCCTTGGTCTCATAGATGCGCAGGGTCTGTGGATGCACGCCCGCGAGTTCGGCGGCCACGCTGATCATATAGAGTGGACGGGTGCGGTCATTTGGGCTCATTGTGCGCCTCCTTCGATACTTTTCACGATGCCCGGGCGTATGTCGGCGCCCGTCGGGTCGCTCGCGGCCGCAAAGGCGCAAAGCGCCTCCTTCTGCTTCTCGTTCAGTTCGGCGGGCAGGCTGACGCGTGCCCGCACCTTGAGATCGCCCGAACCCTTACCCTTCACGCGCGGCGCGCCCTTGCCCTTGACAACGAAGGTCTTCCCATCCTGCGTCCCTGCGGGGATGCGCAGCTTGACTTTTGAGCCGTCCGGCGCGGGCACGACAATCTGGGTACCCAGCGCGGCCTCGGCTATCCCGATAGGCAGCTCAAGGACAACATCGGCGCCCTTACGGGTATACAGCGGATGCGGTTTGATGGCGGTGACAATCAGCAGGTCGCCCCGCTCACCTCCGTTTACGCCCTCAGAGCCCTTGCCCTTGTATCGCAGTTTGCCGCCTTCGACCGCACCGGGAGGCACCTTGACCTCTATCTGTTGCTCGCTGCCATCACCCGTGCGAATCGTCACGCGCTTCTGCGCACCGGAGAAGGCCTCCTCGAAGCTGACCTCAAGGGTCACCTGTACCTCGCGGCCCTTTGTGCTGCGCTTGCCACCGAAGTCCCACTCGGTGCCAAAAGCGCCCTCCCCATTCGCCATGCGTGAGAAAATATCCCCGATGCCGCCCAGCCCACCAATATCGACACCGTTTACGACCGTGCGCCAGGAGCCGCCGGGGCCGCCCGCACCGGGGCCACCGGGGCCGCCCCAGCCAAAGCCGCCGGGGCCACCCGCGCCCCTACCCGCGCCCCCACCCGCGCCCGCGCCGCCTGCCCTGCCGCCCGCAAAGGCGCCGTATTTGAGCATGGTGTCGTACTCCTCGCGCCGCTGCGCATCGGAGAGGGTCTCGTAGGCCTCGCTGATCTCCTTGAATTTGGCCTCATCGCCACCGGCATCGGGGTGATGCTTGCGCGCCAGCTTCTTAAAGGCCTTTTTTATCTCATCGGTGGAGGCGGCCTTCTTGACGCCGAGCACCTCGTAATAATTCTTCTCAGCTGCAACCATGCCTACCACCTCCTGTCATCATGCCTCATCGATCGCTTCTATCGCTCGCCTCACGCTTCGGGCCCCCACTTGAGACGGCCACCGTAGCCGGGCGCAGCACGCGATTGGCCATTCGGTACCCCTTCTGATACACCTGGGCCACGGTCTCGTCCGGTACCGTCGTATCCTCCAGCGTGCCGACCGCCTGATGCACGGTCGCGTCAAAGGCCTCGCCGAGAGGATCGATCGCCTCAAGGCCCTCCTTTGCCAGCACTTCGTTGAATTTGGAGAAGACTGCCGTGATGCCCTCTTTGAGGGAGGCCCCGTTGACCGTATCGCTGTGGTCGACGGCACGCTCCAAATCGTCGAGAACCGGCAGCAGTTTTTCCACCAGGCGCTCGGCTGCGCGGCTGCGTTCCTGTTCGCGTTCGGTGGCGATGCGCCTGCGGAAGTTGTCCCATTCCGCCTGCAGGCGGGCGTAGCGATCGCGCAGTCGCTCAGCCTCAGCCTTCACCGCGTCAAGTTCCGTAAGCTCCGCAACAATCTCTGACTCGACAGCTTCAAAGTCGCGGGCCAGGTCTTCTATCGCTGCTGCGTCAGCGAGGATGGAGTCGTCTGCGGCCGCAGCTTCGCCTGCGGCTGCGGCCTTATCTGCGGCCGCAGCTTCGTCCATACCATCCTCATGTTTCTTTTTCGCAACCATGCTCACCTACCCTTTCGTCTACCCGGACTACCGTCACAACCAAGCTCGCCGCTCTCAGGCAAGCCAGTGGACGGGGGGGAGTTGTGGGGGTCGCACAGGAGGAAAAGAGGGGAAGCGCCCTCTCGTTCCCCCCTGTGTCCGCCGGAAGGCCTTACTTGCCTTCGTCGCCGTCGACCACTTCGTACTCGGCCTCAACCACATCTTCACCCGAGCCCGCACCGCCCGCGGCATCCGAACCCGCACCGGCACTCGCGCCGCCCTCGCCGCCCTCGCCGCCCTCGGCAGCCTGGGCCTCGGCGTAGACGACCTCGGCCAGCTTGTAGCTTGCCTGCTGCAAGGCATCGGTCTTGGCCTTGATCTCCTCGATATCGGAGCCCTCAAGTGCCTTCTTCAAATCCTCGATGGCGGTCGTCACCGTGCTCTTCGTCTCCTCGGGCACCTTCTCGCCCAGATCGGACATGGTCTTTTCCGTCGCATAGGTCAGACTCTCCGCCGTGTTGCGCACCTCGACCTCAGCCTTGCGGGCGGCGTCCTCCTCAGCATGCGACTCAGCGTCTTTGACCATGCGGTTTACCTCGTCGTCGTTTAAGGCAGTGGAGCCGGAGATGGTGATCTTCTGCTCCTTGCCCGTGCCCTTGTCCTTTGCGGACACGTTGACAATCC
Organism: Coriobacteriales bacterium; assembly: GCA_031277035.1. Lineage (GTDB taxonomy): Bacteria > Actinomycetota > Coriobacteriia > Coriobacteriales > UBA8131 > JAIRXA01. The sequence continues at coordinate 44,430 of JAISLY010000060.1, forward strand.
CGTTCGCGTCGATGTCAAAGGTGACCTCAATCATCGGCACGCCGCGCGGCGCGGGCGGGATGTCGGTGAGGTGAAACTTGCCCAGCGTCTTGTTGCCCGAGGCCATCTCGCGCTCGCCCTGCAGCACGTGGATCTCCACTGAGGTCTGACCGTCGGCTGCCGTGGAGTATATCTCCGTGCGACGCGTGGGGATGGTCGTGTTGCGCTCGATCATCTTGGTCATCACGCCACCCAGGGTCTCCACGCCCAGCGAGAGCGGGGTCACGTCGAGCAGAAGGATGCCCTCAACGTCGCCGGTCAGCACGCCGCCCTGCACCGCAGCGCCAAGCGCTACAACCTCGTCGGGGTTCACGCTCATGTTGGGCTCCCTGCCCGTGAGCTGCTTTACCAGCTCCTGCACGGCAGGCATGCGGGTCGAGCCGCCGACGAGAATCACTTCGGCAACCTCGCCAATCTTCAGATTGGCATCCTTGAGCGCGGTCTTGACCGGACCCTTGCACCGTTGGAGCAGATCGTCGGTGATGCGCTCAAACTCTGCGCGGGTCAGCGAGTAGTCCAAGTGCTTGGGGCCGTTTGCGTCAGCGGTGATGAAGGGCAGGTTGATGTTCGTCTGCTGTGTGGAGGACAGCTCCATCTTAGCCTTCTCGGCAGCTTCCTTCAGACGCTGAAGCGCCATCTTGTCCGCACGCAGGTCGATGCCGTTATCGGCCTGGAACTTGTCGGCCAGCCAGTTGATGACGCGCTGATCCCAGTCATCGCCACCAAGATGATTGTCGCCGCTTGTGCTGAGAACCTCAAAAACGCCGTCCGATATTTCAAGAACGCTGACGTCAAAGGTGCCGCCGCCGAGGTCAAAGACGAGAATCTTCTCGTCTTTGCCCGCCTTGTCCAGTCCGTAGGCCAAAGCGGCCGCCGTCGGCTCGTTGATGATGCGCTCGACCTCCAGCCCGGCGATGCGGCCGGCGTCCTTGGTGGCCTGGCGCTGCGCGTCGTTAAAGTAGGCCGGCACCGTGATGATGGCCTTCGTGATGGTCGTGCCCGTGAACTTCTCCGCATCGCTCTTGAGCTTCTGCAGCACCATTGCGCTGATTTCCTCGGGGGTAAAGTCCTTGCCCTCGATGTCCACCTGCACCCGGCCGTCCTTGCCGCTCTTGACCTTATAGCTCACCGTGTCGCGCTCAGCCGTGACTTCCTTAAATTCGCGTCCGATGAAGCGCTTGATGGACGAGACCGTGTTCTCAGGGTTTGTGACCGCCTGGTTCTTGGCCGCCTTGCCCACGACACGCTCGCCGTCCTTGCGAAAACCGACAACGCTTGGAGTTGTGCGGTCGCCCTCGGCGTTCACGATGATTGTCGGCTCGCTGCCCTCCATGACCGCCATCGCCGAGTTCGTGGTGCCAAGGTCGATACCCAGTATCTTTGCCATTTTTGCCGCATCCTTTCTGTTGGTTGCCTTCTCCTGCAAACGGTTCGCGCAGGGCTCAGCGGCCCTGCGACTCATGTGCATACCAGACAGTATAAAATCTAAGTGCGCTATTATCAAGTTTTGTAACCGATGCGTTGATAAGTATGAGGGCGAAGGCGGGGGGACGAGGGCTCATCAGGCGAAGGCGGAGGGGCGAAGGCTCATCAGGCGACGGCGGGGGGACGAGGGCGGAGGCGGAGGGACGGTTCATGCGTCCCTCCGCCTCCAACTGCGTTCGGCTTCGTAAACGCCCCTGTCCGCAGGACGCATGAACCGTCCACTAAGCTGTCTGGAGAGTGAGCAGAGCATCGCCGACTTTGATAGTGACCCCCTCTCCAACTCCTCGCGTCCCGCTTAGAGGAATACCGTCGATCAGCGCAGGATGCGTCGAACCATGATCCTCAAGCCAAAGCTGCCCCTGGGCATACCGCAGGGTCAACTGGTGACGGCCGACCTCGGTCTGCGGAATGATGATATTGTTATCTGCGGCGCAACCGATTCGAAGACTCGCCCCGTCCTGCTGAACGATATAGGTGTCGTAGAGAAAGTGGCCGGGGAATTCCACGCGGACACGACAGGCAGGCGAGACAGACGATGCCTCCTGGCCTACATCGGGCAACGCTTTGAAAAGGCGCTCGGCCTCGACGGGTAGCGGCAAGGCGCCCAGCAGGACGCCCGGCAAGACGCCCGGTTCCTCCACCTCTCCCAGAAGCTCCAGATCCTCCCCCGCTTCCATAAAGGGATTCAGACAGCCAAAACAGACGTCCATGTCATCAAAGGCGGTCGCGCCACACTGCAAACAGGTCTTCATGGCCTTCTCCTCTTCATGGCCTTCTCCCTTGCCTACTGCTTCACGTACTGCTCAAACGGATCAGGTCACCGGCTTCATACCAGGCAGCCTGCGGATTGGCGCGGCGTTCAAGCGTTCCGACCGCCTTGCGACACGCGAGGAGACGGTTGGGTGGCAGATCGCGTGCGACAGAAAGCACCCTGCCCTGCGAGTTGACGAAGGCGACGTCGATCGACGCATCCATACCAAAGGTATGGATGCGAGAGCAGGGCGTCAGCAGCAGCGCCTCCCCATCACGGCATACCTGTTTGCGCAAAAGCCCACACAGGCGCTCAAACATCGTCGATGCGATTCGGAAGCGTCCCGAATAGCTCATCTCATAACACCTCCACAATCACAGAGCTTCCTGTGGGAATGCTTACACATTGCACAAGCAGAAACGCAGATGCGCCACTCGCAGAGGGATAACTGAAGCTCAGCGGCACACCGGCCTGCTCACCGAGAGCACCCTGCCCATCTGCATCCTCCAAGTTTCCGCCCCCCAGACCCGCATCCTCCAGGTTTCCCGCAAACATATCCCCGTCAAGCCGATACCAGCCCTGCGAGAGCAGGAAGTTGGTCACGAGCTGCGTCGCTTCCCCCCGTTGCCAACCGCAACTGTAGCCGATGACGGATCCGCCTGGAGCAACACCAATCAACTCAAAGCCCAAACCTGCCTGGGCAAGTCCGAGCGGATCTGTGTCGCCTGTCGCAATCGCCCCATAGGCCCCATGATTCTCACTTGAGCCATACGCTCCATGCGTCTCGCTGTATAGCGCATCGCCTGACATCGCTTCCAGCAGCGACGGCTGTCGCTGGTTAATGCGACTTTGCGCCGCCAGCACAAGCAGAAACGCCACGAAGGCCGCCAGGAAGAGCCCTGCGACCACAAGGCGCCTGCCTGTGCGTCTCACAGGAACACCCCCGGCCGATAGGGGTCGATGCAAAAGATACGACTGTGCTCGATGCCGCTGAAACTCACGCCGAAGAAGCGGTCGCCAAAGCCCCAGGGACGATAGCGCATACGACAGGTGAATTCCTCCTGGTGCGGCAGAAGCGAGAAGGAGGGGCCGCTCGACGTGTCGCCCCCGCCGCCCTCACCGCTACCGCCGCCAAGGATGGCAGACTCCCGCGCATCCACCTCAAAACTGAGCCAGCCCCGCCCCTCAAAGGACTGCTCAATACGGGCTTGCACCGCCTGCGCACGTGAGATGGTGCCGTAGGCACCAAAGCCCGGCGAGGCCGCCTCAGTACGCACCGCCTCAGCCGCAACCCGGTCAAAACGCGCACAGTCCCCTAAAAAGACCATCAGATTAACGGCGATGCCAACGACGGCCAACAACACGGGAATGGTCACAGCGAGCTCCACCATCATCTGCCCACGAGTAGACAGACTTCTCACGCCCAACATCATCTCGCCACCTGCTCGGGAAGTCGGATGGTGACCGGAATGCTTGGCGCTCCCGGCCAGTCCCCGAGACTGATTGTGAAAAGCCTTACCTCGCGTTCCAGAACTCCGGTGCCCGGCCGCTGCACCTCCGCAAGCACACCGTCGAGAACATCTGTCGTAAAGTCCCCAGCTCCCGTACCCGGCAGGGAGCCGTAGGCCTCCTTAACCGTACCCAGTGCGGCCAAGGCCTGGTTGTCGCCCGCGCGAATGACATGGATACTGTTTACGATGACCGGTTTGGGAGCACCGAGGGCGACTCCCTCGAGCCCGACTCCCCGTATCGCCGAGCGCAGGGTTTCCTCCGCCCATGAGGCCAGCGGCGTAGCATTTACCAGTGGTATCGCACGCAAAACATCTCCAACTCCCCGGCAAAGACCCTCCACCCCCTCGCTGTAGGCCAGAAGCGTATCGCCCCAAATACCAAGGATGCCATCGAAGATGCCAAGCCCCGAACCCCAGGCACTGCCTTCGGAATTCTCTTTGGCGCGATCGAGGAATGCGGCGAGCACCGTGTTTCCTTCAGAGGCCTCGTCGAGCGCAAGAGCCGCCGCCGAGATCGCCATGCGTGGTGGTAAAGCAGCATCCCCGGAGACGAACGAACTGCCAAAGGCATCCGGCATTAACCGTGCGCTGAGATCGAAGGCAATGGCAATGCAGCCGTTACGTCCCGGCGGCTTGGGATGGATACGAGGTGTCTCAAGCGCGGCGAATGCCTCCTCAAAGCTGTCGAAGGCATCCTCAGCCGACTCCTGTGCCGCGCCAGTCGCGTCTGCAAAGTCGCGCGAGGCAGTCTCATAGCGTTCGGCCGCTGCGGCGACGATGCGATAATGGTACTCAAACCCGTTCTCGATGGACGTTGAGGCACTCGCAACCCGTCCAATCGAACTGGCGCTCAGGCCGCATAGCTCACAGGAAGTGTAAAGACCTGATTCGAGCTGGGAGATTGAGCCCCATCCCGCTGCGCCTGCTTCCTGGTATACGGAACAGGATGTGACTCCATGTAAGACCCCGTTCGCATCCACTGGATAGACGGCATCGGTATACAGGCGTGTCTGCCGTATCTCGGCCGTATTACGCGCCAACAGCGGGAAAAACCCCTGGTAGATGCCGTCGGCAGAGGTATGGGAATAGCCCCTCTGCATCTCCTCGATGGCGTAGTGGTAATACTGACTGCGGATATGAGAGCGCACCTGCTCCTCAAGTGATGTATTGGCAGGTCCTTCCGTCGCAGCGCGCTGACGATAATAGGCCTGTGCCCGTGCCAAGGCATAATCAAACTGCCAGGTCTCAACCGAACTGAAAAAGGGGTTTTGCGCGCCGCTGAGATGGGCCAGATGCCCGGCGCGTTCGTACATGCAGTAATTGGGGTTTGATCCGCAGTCCGCAAGATAGGCCTCGAGCTTCGCCTGTTCCATCCGTTGACGGGCATCCTCGGCCTCGTCGCTCAGTTCGGCGGTCTCTTCGTTTTGCTCCCCCACCTCCTGCGCCTTTGCCTCCACTGCTGCGTCGTCGGGAAACGAAAGCTCTTCCCCTTCCCAGGGAACGAGAATCGCCAGTCCATGATAGTCGCTTGCTCCCTCACGCGAGAAACCGTTTGCCTCAATGGTGGCAACCGCATTGACCGCAGCCAGGAACGGTAGCGCCTTTTGAAGGCCGTTTAACGCTTTTGAAGCCTGCCGGGCACAGTCGTCTCGCGCCTTGAAGACCTTCTGACCAAACTCCATGAGCTTGGCTCCTATCTCCTGACAATAGGGAATGCAGCTGACAACGATGGCAATACCATAGATAAGCAGGCCAAAAAGACTGAGCGAGAGGACAACCGCATCGGCTGTCTGCGCAATGATGTAATACTCCGCGACAAGGTCTTCGGCCGCCAGCGCGCCCGCATCCGCAGCGAACTGGACGTCCCCGGCCGTCGAGTTCACCCAGTAGACCTGCGCCGAGGTGAAGAGCAGGGCAAGCGTGAGCATCAGGGCAACCACCACGCCCACACTGCTGAATCCTCCGTCGCCCTCGACAAACCAGAAGGAGCGTGAAGATCTCTGCGCGAGTCGGAATTGAAACATCCTGGGTTTTCGCGCTCCGTTGCAATCGTGCACAGTATGGCCTGCTTTCCTCAGTCCCATTGCGTCGTCCAATCCGCTGGGCCACCGCCGCCGTTGTTTAACACCCAGGACGGTTGGACAGGTGCCCGAAGCTCGACAGTCTGCGTAAGATAGCCCTCAGCGTCCGTCTGCCCCGCCAGCCTGGCACCCCAACCGAGAAGCGGCAGGGGGCGCAACCGGTTGACAATGCGAACACAAACCTCTTCACTTCCCTCTCCACCTTCAAGCGTTATATCCCAGGAACGCACGCCTGTTCCCACATGGAAGATGTCCGTAAGCGGAATTGCTGTCAGACGGCGAAGAACATATCCTTCGTATTTATCCGCGCTGAAGCTGCCGACATCGGCTCGGGTCGATAACAGGCGGCAGGCCTCTGCGGCGGCATTTTCCATAACCAGACGGTTGTAGAGAAGGATTGCCGGCTGACAGAGCACCAGGATGAGAAGCATTGTGACCGGCAACAGCACAGCGGCCTCAACGGTTGCCTGACCGCGAGAAGAGCGCACGGCCCGCATGCCTTCAGGCGGGCAGAAGGTCTTCGTCGTCTCAGGCGGGCAGACGGTCTTCGTCGTCTCGGACATACGTAATACTTGTAATCTATTAGTAAAGTAAAACATCGCCAACCGTCCCCCAGATGTTTCCCCCCACTGCGTGCGAGGCGCCATCAGCCGCACGGCTGACAAACAGTCCATCGCCAAGGCGCCCCGCCAACAGGCCGAGTGTCGCTATTACCACCATCAGGGCAAGACCAATAATCAGGTACTCAACCGTGGCCTGCCCCCTGGTATTACCGCATCGCGCACACACTGAATCCTCCTTAGCGTTTGGGGGGACTGATACGCACAACACTGATTTGCAGACGATTGTTTTCATTGCGGCCCTGCCCCAAAGCCTGGGGCACCAGCGAAATGACCTGCGAACTGCCATCCGCGCAGGCTACGGTGCAGCCCCAGGCCTCTCCACTCAGGTCAAGATAGCCCGCCGTAACAAGTTCAACGCCCGCAGCCTGAAGATTCTGGAGAATTCCGCGCGCAACCTCCTCGCAGCCTCCTTCACTCAGGCCACGCCATCTCTCGGTCGTCGAAGTTCGCTGATATTCAAGCGCCGTCGTGTCCGGAGGCATCGCCACCGGACAGGGGGTCATGGCAAACGAAGCGCTGCCTGGGACGGACGATGTGTCGCCGGCGTCTGCGTCGCGGGAGACGGTACCTCCGACATCTGCGTCGCGAGAGGCACCGACACCATCTTCGGCGGCACCGGCACCATCTCCGGCGGCACCGGCACCGGAGGCTGTTTTGTCGGAAGCCTCACGGTTGTCCTCCATCCCAGAAAGAGCGCCCTGGGCAAGGCAGATCGATACCACGAGCGACAGCACACAGGCGCCAAGCGGCAGAAATGGCCGTGGCGCATGGGATGGTGCTGCGCTGCTGTCTGCCGTGCGCCTCTCAGAAACCGTCTCCAGCGATTCTGCTGGGTGCAAAACGGGTATGTTGCCCCCACGCTTCACAGTCCGTTGATCCCATCTGATATGTTGCCCCAAAGTTCTTGAAGCTTGCCTCTGAAGGCGACGACCGCAATGATCGCGATGACAACCAGCACGCCGACGAGAATTGCGTATTCCGTTGTTCCCTGACCCCGTGCATCCCGCAGACAACGATCTCCTCGCATCACCACGGTCTTGAGGCCAGCCTGCCAGCGCTCACACAGCGCCACATACCAGGCATGCGCCTTTGCATATGTGGATAAGCCAGTCCTTACCACCGCCGTCTCCGCGCACCGTGCGCGTACCTTCGCGCAGTGCTCTTGCAGGCGCATAAGCGTACGATTCCCTGTAAACATCTTTCTCACCCTATCCTTTCCATCAAATCCAATACGATTGGGCCCATCACCAATAACAACATCGCCGGCAAAATCAGTGCGCCGGTTGGCAACAGCATCTTTACCGGAGCCTTTGCCACCAGAGCCTCGCGCTTGGCCCTGTAGTCCTTGCGAGCCTCGCTTGCCAGGTCCCCAAGCAGGCGCGTCATCGGCGCCCCGTACCGTAAACTCCGAAGCACCGTCGCCACGAAACGTCCAAAGAACGGAGTGGCCACCTGCTGCCCCAACTCCCGCATACCCGCCTCACGGCTTACCAGACCCCGCTGCCATATCTCCAATGGGCCCTTGCAGAGACGGGCAAGCGGAGTCTCAAAGCGACAGGTATAGAGCTCAAACGCCTGGTCAAAGCCCATGCCCGCACGCATGCCAAGCGCGATTACCTCAAGCATCGCAGGCAAATCCCGTTCGTAATTTGCCTGCATACGATTCTCTGCCTGGCGCTGAGAGAGACGTGCCTGAAGGAATCCGAGGAGAGGTATGCGAGCACGGCCAGTCGAGAACGCGGCTCGCGAGGAGGGCATATCTGCTGTGCCCAGAGCTGCCGTATCGCGGGCTGCCGTATCGCGGGCTGCCGCGTTGAGGGCTGCTGTGTCCGAAGCAACCGTGCCCGCAGATTGCGTCGTCGTGGAGCCAGCAGAGAGGGGCAGGCGTCCCAGGCCTCCCAGGCCTCCCAGGCGTGCGTGCATCTGTTGGCGATTGCGGATGCGCATGCGGTGTTTCAGCAGCTCACCACAACACAGGTATACGGCAACAGCTCCGCTGCCAAGCGCTATCGACAGACACACAGACAACCACATCAGACTTCTCCTTTCTTCTCCCCTTGCTCTATTCCAGGTCGATTCCCAGGATTCGGCGAATGGAAAGTACCCCTGCAAGCTCCATGCCCAAAGCGACGACAAGAATGGCCAGACCTGCGAAGCTCGAGAAGAAGGCCTGGAGATACCCTTCCATCGCCAGTGAGAGCACAGCGATCAGAACAAGCGGCATAAGGGCGACAATCCGTGCCGAAAGACGGGCTTGAGCGGTCTGCACGCTCAGCTGGCGACGCAGGTCGCCAGCTGCCAAGACGGCGCTGGCTGCGCTCTCCAGAAGTTCCTGAAGGCTTCCTCCCGTGCGATGCTGCACCTCCAGGGCGACGATGGCAAAGCGCAGTTCCGCAGCGCTCGTCCGCTGTTCAAGGCTGCCCAGAGCCTCCTCGATGCTTCGCCCCGCAGCAACATCGCAGACCGCTTGCCACAGTTCTGCGCCCAGAGGGTCAGGCGTCTCAGCCGCTGTCTGTTCCAGCGCCTGTTGCAGGGAGTACCCGGCTGAGAAGCACAGACCGATGGAGCGCAGGGCCTCGGGTATCTGTTCACGAAGACGGCTTTCCCACTCGCGAAGCGTCCGTTCGGCGATGTTCGCAGTCAACATGACGAAAAGCACTGCCGCGCAAAGCCCGACGAGGGCAATCCCACTCAAAAGCCAAACGAGGATGAACCCTGCCAATGCGATAAGAAGCAGCAGTTCACAGACCTGTTGTGTTCCCGATACGAAACCTCGAATCCGCAGAGCGGAGACCTCCCTCTGCAAAACTCTTGCCACCCGCGCGCTCCTTATGAGCGCTTGCGCGAGAAGACGAAACGGTCGCACGCCGTTTCTCAACAGGTCGCTGAGCACGATGCCACATCCCGCGGCCACCACACCAATCATGCCTTTTGAGCGAGCGCCCAGGTTCCGTACCAAGCTTGCCTGTCGTGTGTCTGCAGCGCCCGCGCTGCCAGGAATACGGGCTCCCTCTTCAAGAAAACGCGCCCGGGCCTGGGCAATGCGGGCAAACCGTCGCAAGGCAAAAAGCGAGGGTGGGAGAAGGAGCGCTCCGCACGCCCCGGCGGCGGCAATCGAGAGTATCAACAGCAGGTGAGACATGCTCGCCACCTTTCCAACTCCTTCGCCTCAATCTCATCAATCGCAGGAGGCAGAGCAGCATCTTCCAGCCAGGGCGGCACAGCCCGCCAGAGATAGGCAGCCTGCCTCACATTCCACGAGACCAACGTCTGCAGCTCGACACCAGAACGACCGTGTCCATGTTGCCCAGCGCCCGCGCCCGCAGCGGCGCCCGCAGCGGCGTCGCCCGATTGCCCAAAAGCGGCGTCGGATGGCTCGGCTCCAGCATCAGCACCGGCGCCGTCCAAACGTCTGGCGTCAGTGCCGCCTGAACAAAGGCAGACGCTTGTTACTCTTCGTACGCCGTCGGCAGCCCGGTCTATCTGCACAATCAAATCGAAGGCCGTCGCAATCTGCTGCTCGATGACCTCGACAGGCAGATCCATGCCAAAGCGCGCCATCATCACCAGGCGGTTTATGACGTCGCCCGGCGAGTTTGCGTGCAGCGTGGTCATCGAGCCATCGTGGCCGGTGTTCATCGCCTGGAGCATGTCGAGCGCCTCGGCACCACGACATTCACCGACAACAATGCGATCAGGCCGCATCCTGAGCGCATTTGCGACCAGGTCGCGGATGCTCACCTCGCCCGTACCCTCCGCATTACGCATCCGGGCCTCAAGTCGCACCACATGAGGATGCGTGAGAAAGCGCAGCTCGGCGGCATCCTCAATGGTGATGATGCGTTCATTGGAGGGAATTTCAACAGAAAGCGCGTTCAGCAATGTGGTCTTGCCCGCGCCGGTGCCTCCGCTGACGGCGATGCTCCTGCGACAGATGACCGCCCACCTCAGCAACTGGCTCAACTCAAGGCTCATGGTGCCGCGCCTGACCAGCTCCCTCAGCGTATAGGGCGCGTCGCTGAACTTCCGTATAGTGAGAACCGGCCCGTCGACAGCAAGTGGCGGAATGACAACATTGATGCGATGCCCCTGGGGTAGACGGGCGCTGACAAGAGGGCTCTGCTCATCGACCCGCCGCCCCAGCGGCCCGACGATGCGGTCGATAACCATGCGAAGCTGCTGCTCATCGGCAAAAGTCACCGAACTGGGCGCTATCTTGCCTTCGCGCTCATAGAAGACCGCGTGAGGGCCGTTGACCATGATTTCGGTCACTGAGGGGTCGATGAGCAGCTCCTCAAGCGGACCGAGGCCCAGCGTGAGGTTCAGTACCTCCGAGATCAACTCTGCGCGACCGCCTGCCTCCATATGCGCGTATTCCTGACCCTGGGCGATCTGTTCAAGGACGGCACTGACCTCCCGCTGGGCACGCTGCCGGTCTTCGGCCAGAAGTGCCGCAATCCGTTTGCTTGGCAGGCGTCGATAGAGCAGGTCGCGCAGGCGGGTGCGCTGTTCGGTGCGCTGCGTTCCCGCGACAAGCTGCGGCGTATCGCAGCCTGGCTGCTCCAGATACTCAAGAAGGGACATGGCCAAGCCTTCCCAAGCCGGAGAAAAGCCCGCCCAGACCAGCAAGGCGCCGCCCAAAACCTCTGGCCTCATCCGTACTGCCATCACCGGCGTTACGCGCGTCGCGTCTGCCGTCGCGTCTGCCGTCGCGTGGCCCGTCGCCGACCCTGCCCACCGCGCGACCGCCCTCGACGAACAGGCACTCGACGGTCAGCTGCTCGAACAGGGAATCGAGTGAGGCGACAAAGGCGTTTTTGCTGTGCGCAAGTTCTTTCGGGCAACCGAGGGAAAGCAGTTCGTCTACCAGGGTGCCCCCATCGGCAAGCTCGCAGACGTCCGCCCCTCCCAGGGCCAGAGAGACATCCTGAACGCCGAGGGCCGCATAGCGTCCACAACCGTTGAGGGCGTACAGGAAGCGTGCCTGGGGAACCTGCAGGCGGATGCAGAGATCAGCCGCCTGCCTGCAGGCGTTTACCGAGGTAGAACGCTGGTCCATCAGAAAGACAAGATGGCTGCACCTGCGGGCGAGCACGGCATGGAGATCGCTCCAGAAAGAGCCGGTGTTGGCGATGACCAGATCGAAGGCAGACGTAAGGCAGTCGAGGAAAGAGGGGATGTCGGCAAGGAGCACCTCGGCCTGCTCCGGCTGCGATGGAGCCTCGACGATGAGTAACTCACCGGTATCGACTCCGCCAGCAGAGAGACGACTGAGTTCTCCCAGGGGAATTTTGCGCAGATGTCCCCGCTCCTCTTTTCCCGCCAGATAGGCGATGTCCCCAAACTGCAGGTCAAGGTCGATAAGGGCCGTGCGCAGGCCTCGCCTTTGCGCCACCAGGGCAAGCATCAGGGAAACGGCGCTTTTGCCAACGCCACCACGCCCTGAGAAGATGCCCGCCAACAGTCCTGGTGACGCTGAGAGCGCGGAGCTTTCTCCAGAAACAGGCACGGCAGAGGGGGCGAGAGGTGCTGCCGGTGCGGCAACCTGGGGGGAGGTCTTTTCCCGGGAGATGTGCGCCGGGGGTTGTGCAGGAGCAGGCTGCGTTGAGGGTTGTGCAGGAGCAGGCTGCGTTGAGGGTTTTTGCGTTGAGGACGCCGGCAGCGTGGACTGCCGCTCTCCCGGGAGGAATGGCTCGAGGAGTTGTTCTGCCTGTGCGGGGCTTATCACCTCCCGAATGCCCGCAGCCCGGGCCCGACCTACAAGAGCATGCGTCGGTGCCGCTTCAGCAAGATACACGTCACGCTCCGGCGCATCGGCACAAAGCGCGGCCGCAAGGTTTATGGGAGTAATCTCTCCGCCGGTGCAGACAATTACCGGTGTGGAGGAAGGTTCATTTCGCAGAGCCTCGCGACAGGCGGCGCTGGAGATAAACGTGCGGGCCTCTCGCAGGGTATCGACCTCGGGGTAAAACGCATAGGCCGCCACAAGACTATTCACGGTCAATCCCACCCTCGCCACCAGCGAGGCCAGCGCCCTCGCCACCGACGCCACCCTCGTCGCCGACGCCACCCGCAAGGCCCACACCCGCGCCACCAACGCCACCCGCGCCCGCCGCACCATCAGCCGCGCCCTCGTTCGCGTCATCCGCGCCTGTGAGACCCGCGCCGCCAACGCCACCAGCGAGACCAGCGCCCGCGCCGCCCTCGAAATCGCCATTGCTGCCAACCGTTCCACTATCGGCGTCTTTGAGCTCCTCTTCGGGGTTACCTGGCTCAGGGTCATCACCGGTCTCAAGATCCTCCAGGCCAATCCCAGTACCGGGCAAGACGAGATACAGGCTTTTGTCGCGTGAGGCGGCAATCAGTTCCTGCACCCGATGCGGCTCGATGGCAAGAGTCACCCAGGCAAGCGCTTTTCGTGTGGCAACGTCTCCAAAAAGGCGAGACCCTGACGAGGTCGCCGCCGATGTGCCATCGATTGCTCCGTTGCTGGTCTCAAGTACCAGAACATCCTCAGCAAGCAGCTCAACTGCCGAGGGGCCGGCGGCATAGACCATGATGATCGAACCGACACGGATAGCGCCGCCCACCGCAAGCACGTCGTCGGTGGGAATGCTGACCGCACAGAAGCCCGCGGGCACGCTGAGTGCCTCAGCCGAAGCGCTCCCGTCGCCAAGTTTGGCTGCAACCACCGGTTCGTTGCACAGAAGAGGCAGTGCCAGCATCTGTCCGAAGACCTCCTTCTGCTCGCCCAAGGCACCCTCGGGCAGCAGATCGCTCAGCCAGAGCTGTGAACTCACGTTATCGGCACTCAGCGTCTCTCCTGCCGCTATGTCGCGCGTTGCCACAAACACCTCAATCTGATCGCCTCCATAAGAGGTAAGTGCCCGTTGCCTCGACTCGGTTGCCTCAGCACGTATTCCAGAGGCGTAAAGCGCCATCGCCAACGCAGCTACTGCGGCACAAAGCAGGGCCAGTGCCGTCCTCTTTCTCGACCAGCTCATACCGCTCCCCCTTCTTCTCTCAATTCTTGCCTGTCGTCAGGCGAATGAACGGGCGGAGGGCGAAGTATGAAGCACGGGCCTTTCCCAACTCTGAACATCGTCCAAATCGAATCTGACCGAAAGCCGATGCGTATCCGAACAGAGCCTGTCAGAAGACCGAATCTGCAGCCTCGAAGCGTGAATGCCCTGGCCAACAGGAAGTCTGGCCAAAGAATCAGTTTTTTACTTTTATACTAGCTTATTGCCAGCTGGTCTATTTGAGGCGCCGAGCGGTTTTACGGCTCGCCCCTCTTGCCAGGCTTCGTGCTTTCGGCTATATTCGCGGCGAACCGTATGAGCCGCATCCCTGAACCCCTTGGGGGTACCCGGTGGACTGGGCTGCGGCCTGTGTGGAATGACGCGTGTGGAATGACGCGTGTGGAATTGCACACATGGAATGACACGGTATCCCTGAAACCCCTTGGGGGTACCTTTTGCCTGAGGCTCGTTGAGGGGTCCACCCTCAGTTGAGAGGAGCACGAGATGCCACATCCGATTATCAACACCGATGAGTGTTCAGCCTGCGGGATCTGCGTTGACGCCTGCCCACAGGATGTGCTTGACATTGTCCGTGACGCGGCGGCCGTCGTGAACGAAGACAACTGTATCGGCTGCGGAGACTGCATGGAAGAATGCCCGATGGGCGCAATCGAAGAGATTGAGGAGGACTGAACACCTGTGCTATCGGGGGCTTTGCCCCCGCAAACCCTCCCCTATTCTCCCTATTCCTCTCCTACCCGAAGTGCTAAATGAGGATTCTTCCGCATTTTCGCCCACTTCTCTGCGGTACTATGTTCACAGACACAAAAATGCTCTGAGAAAAGCGGCTTGAGTGCCGTGCGCCCTGTTGTGGGCGCGCAATCAGAAGGAGGTCGGGAACATGGCAATGAGCAGGGAATGGAGACGGGAGAACCCGGACGGCTCAGTCACCGTACGGAGCTGTTGCTGGTCGCCCCCGGGCGATCATCCGGTGGGCTGTGGGCTTCTGTTGACGGTCAAGGACGGCAAGTTGATCAATGTCGAAGGCGACGAGGAACACAGCATCACCAATGGCCGCCTGTGCATCCGCGCCCTGTCGCTACCCGAGATTGTCCACTCACCCGAGCGCATTCTGTACCCCATGAAGCGCGATCCAAAGGACCGCGGCAAGGACGCGTGGACGCGCATCAGCTGGGACGAGACTTTTGACCTGGTCTGCGGCAAGGTCAATTACTTTAAAGACGAGTACGGGGCGCAGTCCATTCTGGTCTTTGGCGGTACGGGACGCGAGGCCTGCATCTACTACTACCCTCTGGGCTTTTCCACCCTGCAGACGCCCAATGTCTGCTACGGGCAGTCCGGCTGGTCGTGTTACGGGCCGCGCTGCTCCATCACCGACTATATCCTCGGCGCTGGCTACCCTGAGATAGACTTTGCCGGCTATTTTGAGGATCGCTACAACAACCCTGAGTTCGAACTGCCCAAGTATGTGGTCTGCTGGGGCAAGATGCCGCTGGCCTCAAATGGCGATGGGCTGTTTGGCCATGCCCTTATCGACATGATGCGCCTGGGCACCAAGATTATCATGATCGACCCGCGTATCACCTGGCTGGGCGCCATCGAGGGCAATATCAACCTCCAGATCAAGCCCGGCTCGGACGCCGCCGTGGGCCTCGGTCTGGCAAACGTCATCATCGAGGAAGGCCTGCAGGACCAGGAGTGGATTGACGCCTGGTGCTACGGCTGGGACGAGTTTGTCGAACGCGCAAAGGAGTACCCGCCCGAGCGCGTTGAGGAGCTGGCCTGGTGTTCGGCTGAGCAACTGCGCAAGGTTGCCCGCTGCATGGCAGAAAAGCCCGTGTCCATCGCCTGGGGCCTGGCCGTCGATCAAAACCCCAACGGCTCACAGGTCGGCCACATCACCATCATCCTTCAGGCCATTACCGGCAACATCGACATCCCCGGTGGCCTGACACTCGGGCCGCCCTCCGCCCTGCTGGGAAAGTGGCGGATGGAGACGCGCAAGGACCTCGCCCCCGATCTTTGGGACATGCGCCTTGGAGCCGCGGAATATCCGGCGCTCTCAAACGCGATGGCCACAACCCATCCCGACTTCACGCTCGATGTGCTTGAGACCGGCAAACCCTACGAGATTAAGATGTGCTGGTTTAACTCCTCCAACCTGCTGGCCCCCACCTGCTCGGCCGCGCCGACGCGCTGGCACGACGCGCTTATCAAGACCGAGTTCAACGTGGTGCAGGATCTCTTCATGACCCCGACGGCCATGGCCTGCGCAGACGTCTTCCTCCCCCTGCCAACCGTCGCCGAGCACGATGGCGTCGTCATCACCCACTACGGACGCAACACGGTCTTTCTGGGGGCGATGAACGAGGCGCTGCGCCTTGGAGAGACCAAAAGCGACATCGAGGTCTGCATCGAGTTTGGTAAGCGACTGAACAACGCAGGGCCCGACGGCAGTTCGACCTGGAATGTCTTTGAGGGCGATACGCGTGATCAGTTCGTCCCGGACTTCTTTACCAAGCAGCTTGAGCCGGAACTTGGCTTTGACTTTGACGAGTTGCGCAGAATAGGCTTCTATCAGCCCGGCTATACCTATCGCAAGTATGAAAAGGGTATGCTGCGCTTTGATGGCGAGCCCGGCTTTAACACGGTCACCGGTATGGTGGAGCTCTACTCCACGCTCTTTGACGCCTGGGGCGAAGACCCCCTGCCCTACTACGAAGAGCCGCGTTGGAGCCCCGTCAGCCATCCCGAGTTGGCCGAGCGCTATCCGCTCATGATGACCACCGGCTCGCGCGAGTACAGTTCCTTTCACTCCGAGCATCGCCAGATACCGACCCTGCGCCACTTCCGCACCTATCCCGACATCGAGATACATCCCGATGTGGCCGCACAGTATGGCATCGAGGAGGGCGACTGGGTAGAAGTCGAGAACCCCTTTGGTCGGGCACGGCAGAAGGCTCATCTGGTTATCACCATCGATCCTCGCGTCGTCCATTGTCGTCATGGCTGGTGGTACCCCGAGCAGGATGGTGAGGAACCAAACCTCTTTGGCACCTGGAAGTCCAACGTCAATACCCTCGTGCCGCACTTCGATATCGGAAGGCTCGGCTTCGGAGCACCGTTCAAGAGTGTTTTCTGCTCCATCAAAAAGGTCGATGACCTGGACAGCATCGTGCCCAAACGCTCCTACGACATCGTCAAGGAGCAGGACAGGCTGGCAGAGGTCGAGGGTGTGGACCCTGCGAACATCGTGGATATCCACAGAGAGCATCGCATCTATTGATCGTCGGCTCATCTCTGGGGTCGTGTCCAAAGCGGCCGCACCCGGAGAAAGGACTCGAAGAGAGAGGTTGAGGGACTATGTCTTACGAGAACTACGGCCTTCTGGTCGATTACCGGTACTGCTCGAACTGCCATACCTGCGAGGTCGCCTGCAAATACCATCTACAGCAGACCCTTGGCAGAGAGATAGATTTGGATAAGACCCCGGGCATTGTCGTGCTGGAGAAGGGGCCCTTCCACCTGGAGGAGGGCAACCCGGATGCCTGGGACTGGAGCTATATCCCCATGCCAACGGCGCTCTGCGACCTGTGCGTCGACCGTCTGGAACGAGGAGAGAAGCCGTCGTGTGTCAAGCAGTGCCTGGCCGCCTGCATGGAGGTTGGCCCGCTGGACGAACTGGCCCGGCGTGCGACCGAGATTGGCCACAGGACCCTGATTGTTCGGCCATGAGGCGGAGTGGGGCGTAGGGCGTGGGTTGCGGGGCGGTTGCGGGGCGGTTGTGGGGTGCAGGTTGTGGGGTGCGGGTTGTGGGCGGGCCGCGGGGTGCGGGCCGAGCGCGAGGTGCGGGCTGTGGGGTGCGGGCCGAGCGCGGGGTGCGGCTTTGGGCTATGCCTGGTTTTGATCGCAGAACGATGCGTGCCTTTGGACTGAAGACAGGAGGTTTGGGATGACTTTGAATGAACTGCTCGAACTCTCGACCGCCGAACAGGAGAAGTGGCTTGCCGACCAACTCGCTGGCGGCAAGACTCCCGAGGAGGTGTATGCCGCACTGGGCACCGACAAAGGTGGCCTGGGAAAGGTGGGTATCTTCTACGTCCCGCCCAAGAAGGCGTTCATGATCAAACCGATGCGCGGCTATCAGACCACTCGTCTGAGTGGCAATGAGAAGACCGGCGACGCTGGCATCCAGGGAGGCCAAACCATCGGATAAGGCCTTCGGAGAGACTTCGGAGGAGTTCACGGGGATCCAGGCAGATCTCACACGTAGCTCCGAAGCGCCGTGGGATAGGTTTTGAGAACGACGAGACAGAAGTTTTGGAGGATCAGCGTATGTGTTTCAGACCAGCAGGTGTTGATCTACCCGATCCCGTATGCCCCGAATGTGGCAAGAAGATGCAGATCATCGGGGGCGTCGTGATGAAGAAGTGCCCATTTTGCAAGGCGGATTTGACCAAGTATGCCGAGCAGTTCGGCTACACCGCCGGTGGCGCACAAGCCCCAGGCGCCCCAGGTGCCCCCAAAGCTCCCGGTGCCCCCGGTGCCCCCAAAGCTCCCGGTGCCCCCGCGGCGCCACCAAGGCCTCCCGCGCCACCGGCGGTGCCTGGAACTCCCGGCACGCCAAAGCCGCCTGCGTAACAAAGCCTTTTGCACAAACGTCCTGCGTGTGCGGGAGCGCACCGGCGGAACTCTTTGCAAGACGGATGACGAAACGGAAGTTTACCGATGTGTGGATACGGCTGTTCAGGGTGTGGGAGATGCCAGGGGGGATTCGAATCCAAGATTATCCCCAAGGGCTTTTGTGACCGGTGCCAGACCTTTAACAGCCCTTCTGCAACCGTGTGCAAAAAGTGCGGAGCGCCCATAGACAACGCAAAGGCCCGGAAGGTGACTCCCGGCACTCGATGAGGGACGACGACAGCACGGAGAGGCTTTATGACTGAGACAAAACCTGGCTCTGCCCTTCGAACCCGGCGGCTGCTCTACCTGGCCTTTGCCACCCTGACCCTGCTGGTGCTTGGCCTTATCTATGCCTGGTCGATCTTCGCAACCCCCATTGGTGCGCAGTTCGAAACATACAAGCCGATGCTTGGACGGGTCTTTCAGGTCTCGATGTTCGCGTTTTGCCTCTCCGCCCTGGCGGGTGCCCAGATAAGTCGTCTGGCATCGTTTCGGGTCGCCCTCATTGTGTCGGCCGTCCTCCTTGGCGTCGGCTTTGTGACCTGTGCCCTGTTCGCCGCACACGGAGTCTGGGTGCTGTTCGTCTGCTATGGCGTCCTGGCGGCCTCCGGGGTCGGCATCGCCTATAACGCCATCATATCGCTTGTTAATCCCTGGTTTCCCGACCGCGTGGGCCTCTCCTCAGGCTTCATGATGATGGGCTTTGGCGTCTCCTCTCTCGTCTTCGGCTCCCTGGCCAGCCTGCTGATAGCGCGGCTGGGGGGTTGGCAGGGGGTCTTTTATCTGGTTGCAGCCGCGGCCATTCTGGTCATACTCGTCCTGGCATTCATGGTACGGCCGGCCCCGCACAATCTCGAAAAACTTCTTGCCGGTGAGACTGCGGTGGGCAAGGCGGAGGAGCACGCCTCGCTCAGTGCAAAAAGCGTCAGAGACGCAGGCGAGCCTGGGCAAGGCGCCGCGCCCGCCTTGCAGCCTACCTCGCCGCCCGCCCTGCAGAGTGCGACACGCAGCCAGCATATCCTGAAAACCAGGGCATTTTGGCTCTATGTGGTCTGGTCCATCGTCGTTGTTGCCTGTGGGCTGATGCTCATCGGCACTGCCCGGCAGGGTGCCGAAGCACTTGGGGTCGACACTATGAGTGCGGGTCTGCCAATCCTGCTGGTCGGCCTCGTCTCGACGATGAACGGGCTGGCGCGTCTTATCAACGGGGCACTTTTTGATAAGGTGGGCCTCGTGCCGGTGATGGTAATCTGCGCGCTGCTCTCCTTTGTGGCGATGCTCGCGCTGGCTCTCTCCTTTGCCAGTGCTCTGCCGGCGCTCTACGTGGTGGCCGCCATTCTGATCGCCTTTCCCTATGGCGGCGTGCCGGTCATGGCCTCGGCCTTTGCCCGACAGCGCTTCCGGCCCGAAGATTTTGCAATGAATCTTGGCATCAACAATCTGAGCATCGCTGCGGCCGCCCTCATCAATATCGTCATGGATTCGTTCATCGGGCCCGTTACCAGCGTAAGCGGGGCCTCGGCGAGCGCACCGCTCACCTACGGCGTCCTGGCGGCACTTGCCCTTGTTGCGCTTGTCTTTACCTGGCTGTTCAGCCGTATCTATCGGACCGATCTCCTCCAGATTGCCAGGGAAGAAGCGTCTGCCAGAGAAGAAGCGGCCGGGCAGGAAGCAGCGACGGCCTGAAGGCCGCTTGCGTAGACGGCGGAACCTCCAACGAGTTGCGCATTGCGTAGACGGTGGGGCCTTCAACGGATTGCGCATTGCATAGACGGTGGGGTCCCCAACGGATTGCGCATTGCGCAGGTGACGGGGCCTTCAACAGGAACGGGTCCGAAGAACGGGCTGAGGAACCTCTGAGAAATGAGCGACAGGATGTGTCATGGATAATCCGACTACGTACGACTCCTACCGCTATGTCCACGCAAAATCCTCCTGGATGTCTGCACTCGAAGCCTTTCGCCTGGTTGAGGAAGCTGCTAGCCTCGGTGCCAAAAGCGGCAATATCGACGCGTATCTGCAGGGCCTCGACTACGATGAGAACCAACGCAGGCTTGGCGATATACCCGATGGCACAAGCGACTTCAGAGCCACCGTGCCCGTGCTGTACCTCTTGACCAATGGAATCGACCTGATGCTCAAGGCCTTCCTCTATGCGGGGCACCCGGATCGCCAGCCGCGTACCGTGCCAAAGACCCCGGAGCTCGTGGCAGCCTTTGCCGCGGAGTTCAGCGAACTGACCAGCCTGCAGGCCTTTGTGGTGACCTATACCGACAGCGGGCTCCTCCCCGGGCTTTTTGCCGAATTCCTGGCGGCAAATGAGATGGACATCGCCGCATTTCTCAGTCAACGACGCCACCTGAGCAATACGAGCTTCTTTACCATTTTGGAGCGCTATCGCTCGTTTCCCTATCGCTGGGAGGACGGGCGGGTATTTTACGCGCAGCTCGCAGAGAAGCTGAAGCAGGTGATTCCGCTGCTCCAGGAACTGCAAACGGATATTGATTCGGATGGCAATCCCGGCGTGAAGGTGCTGGCCCTTAAACGAGAGAATGCGGCGGCACGGCGCGCTTGAGTTGCGCCCAGACGCGTTGTTTGGCGTTCGCATCACCGAGCGCCTCCTCAAAGCCCGCAACGCTGATGAGGTTGCGTCCCTGCACAAGCGTCTGGGCGCCGGGCGCGAGGACTGTCTCTGGGCCAAAGGCCGCAGCCAGCGCCTGTCGCGCCGGCTCATCGAGCGCGACGATGACCTGCGGATCTATGATTTCGCAGGTCAGACGGAGCTCGCCGGGCTGAAGCGAAGCGATGCCCGGCGGCGCGACAGGCGCGACCAGGATGCCGCACCAGCTGCCCTTCGGCCAGCCCAGAGCCACCAGCGCCTTCTCAAGCGCCTCGCCATCCTCGCCAGAAAAGGGCGCTCGACCGGCCCACTCGGCTGCACCCGCCACCCCCTTGACGAGGACAACATGCGCTGCCACCTCCCCTTTGAGGTAGGGGCGATAGGGAGCAAGCTGCGATTCGAGCGATCGCCTGAAATCGAGTGCGGACTTCTCCACGAGAACCCCTTTACCGAGTATGCCAAAATCAACAGGCCCTCATCCTAACCCAACAGGACAGGAGATTCATCCGGCATCCTGCCAGAACATGTTGGCAGGATGGTCAGTCGCGGGATGAGCGGAGGTGTAAGGTTACGAACGAGGGGATTCGTGTTATCCTTAGCGCAGCACAACGTCGCGGCCGGCCCTGAAGGCTACGGACGCATCATCATGAAGGGAGCATTCCATGCCCGAACCTGTCGTCTTGAACGCTTTTAACTTTGAGAGCACCGTCCTGAAGTCCACCACGCCCTTCCTCGTGGATTTCTGGGCAGCCTGGTGCGGGCCATGCCGCGCCGTTGCCCCCATCGTCGATGAAATCGCCGCCGAGAAGGCTGGCTCGCTGGCCGTCGGGAAACTCAATGTCGATGATCAGCCCGAGATAGCACAGCGCTACAACGTCATGTCGATTCCGACCCTGATTCTTTTCAAGGACGGAGAGCCCGCTGCCGTCTCCATCGGCGCAAGTTCAAAAGAGGAGCTCCTCAAGCGCTTTGAGGCCTTCCTCTGACGCACGACGGGCACACCACGCAGGAGTGCGAACAGGGTGACACCGAGCGAACAGGGTGGCGCCGAGCAGGCAGGGTGACACCGAGCGAACAGGGTGGCGGCAATCGGGGACTGAAACCGCAGGGAAAGAGAGGCTTTCATGTGCACAAATGGCGTGAATACCAGTCAGTTTAAGACAAACATCGAGCAGATTGACGAGACGGTTGCCCTCACGCGTCGCTGGACGCATAAGGCCTTTCATCTTGCCGACGAAGGCCAGCAGCCAAAGACGGCCGCTCGGCTCAAGGAAGCCCAGGGCCTCCTTGATGAGGTGCGTGCCCTGCTCAGCGAGGTATCTTCCCTCGTCGAGGAGGAAGCTGGTGCGGCCGGCGTGACCGTCACCGCTGTCTGAGACGCTTCGAGATTATTCCATGAGCGATCTGGTTCGTTTCTCGGTTGCCATGCCCGAGGAGTTGTTGATGCAATTTGACAACCTCGTCGCCCGTCGCGGCTTGGCAAAAAACCGCTCGGAGGTCATCCGCGACCTCGTGCGCGACGCGCTTGTCGATGAGGAATGGGACGACCCCGACCAGGAAATCGTCGGCACCCTGACGATTGTTTTCTCGCACCACGCCGTCGATCTGCAAAACAAGCTCGACCAGATACAGCATTCCCATTACCACACAATCATCTCAGCCATGCACATCCACCTCGACGCACACAACTGCCTGGAGGTCGTGGCAATGCGCGGGCGTTCCGACGAGGTACGGGGCATTGCCGAAAGCATTCTCGGGGTCAAGGGCGTCAAGCACGGCCGCCTGACCACGACTACGACCGGAAGATTCCTGTGAGCCCTCGGCGGGGCGCAGAGCCTCCTGCAGCCGCGCCGCAGGAGGATGCCGCGCCGCGAACCACACCGCAGGAGGAGGCCGCGCCGCAGGAGGCCGCGCCGCAAACCGCACAACAAGCCGCGCCGCAGGAGGCCGCGCCGCAGGAGGCCGCGCCGCAAACCGCTCGTGACCTGCATATTGTGGGCATCGTGCAGGGAGTGGGTTTTCGCCCCTTTGTCTATCGACTGGCACACGAGCAAAATCTGCGTGGATGGGTGCAAAACACCGGCGACGGCGTACGTGCGCACGTGGAAGGGGCTCCCGATAATCTGGCTGCCTTTATCTCGGCGCTCAAACGCGAGGCTCCGCCTGCTGCGCGAATCGGTCGCATCGACACGGCGCCGGCTGCAATCGAGGGGGCCTCGAGCTTCTCCATCCTTCCCTCACGTGAGCGAAGGGGGGCCGAAGCGCACGCCACCGCCACCCCCGACGGTGCCGAGACGAGCGACATGCTTGCGGGGCACCTTGGGGCGCACAGTACCGCTGTCTCGCCCGACATCGCCACCTGCCCGAAATGCCGCGCAGAGCTCTTCGACCCCGATAACCGCCGCTTTCATTACCCGTTTATCAACTGCACCGACTGCGGGCCGCGTTTCACCATCATACGTGCGCTGCCCTATGACCGCCCAAACACTTCAATGGCCGACTTTGAGATGTGCGCACAGTGTGCTGCCGAGTACGCCAACCCGCTCGATCGCCGTTTTCACGCGCAGCCAGACGCCTGCTTTGCCTGCGGCCCCCATCTGAGTCTGTGGCAGCGCGGCTCCGTTATCCAGGCCCACAGCCGCGAGGGAAGCGATGCCGTGATAGAAACGGTCGCCGCCATGCTGAAGGCCGGCGACATCGTCGCCATCAAGGGGCTTGGCGGCTATCATCTGGCCTGCGACGCGACCAATGAGTCGGCGGTCGCACACCTGCGCTCCCGTAAGCGCCGCACGGACAAGCCGTTCGCGGTCATGGTGCATGACGTACGCGAAGCACGCGCACTCTGCGAGGTCAGTGAGGACGAGGAGGCCGTACTCTGTGGCACCGTGCGGCCCATCGTATTGCTCAGACGCAGACGCATTGGGCAGGATGGAGAGAGCGCTTCGATTGCCCTGGCTCCCTCGGTTGCAGGCGAGCTGCACGAACTGGGCCTGATGCTTGCCTGCACACCCCTGCACCACCTCCTGATGGCTCAGGTTGACGTTCCCCTGGTTATGACTTCGGGCAATCTCAGCGAAGAGCCGATTATCGCAGACGAAGAGGAGGCCCACGAGGCGCTGGGCGCCTGTGCCGATGCCTTTCTGGACAACAACCGCCCCATCGTATCGCGCTACGACGACAGTGTCGTGCGGATGGTCGACAGACAGCTTTACCTGGTACGCCGCGCCCGGGGCTATGCTCCCGCGCCCGTGCCCTTTCCTCCATATCTGGAACGCGGAGACACCGTTTTGGCAGTCGGGCCCGAACAGAAAAGCACGCTCGCCCTCGTGCGGGAAAGCCAGGCTTTTGTCTCGCAGCACCTTGGAGACCTCGAAAGCGTCTCGTCGCTGAACGCCTGGCGACAGGCCCTGACACACTACCAGAGCCTCTTTGACCTGCATCCAAACCTTATCGCCTGCGACCAGCACCCCGAGTATCTCTCGACAAAATGGGCCCGCTCCCAGGATGAGCCGCGCATTGAGGCACAGCATCATCACGCGCACATCGCCAGCGTTCTTGCGGAAAACGGGCTAGAGCAGGCCATCGGTATCGCTTTTGATGGGACGGGCTTTGGAGATGACGGCACGATCTGGGGCGGCGAGGTGCTGCTTGCGACCTGCGTTGACTATGAGCGTATCGCCTACCTGCGACCCGTACCGCTGCCAGGGGCAGCGGCGGCCATCGAGCATCCTGAACGCATGGCCTGGTCCTATCTGTTCAGCCTCGGCCTGAGCGAACATGAAGGAGCGGCGGCGCTTGGCAGGCGCATTGGCCCTGATCGTCAGGCTTTGCTGGAAGGCATTATCGCTGGTAAGCTGAACAGCCCGCTCACGTCCTCGATGGGGCGTCTGTTTGACGCAGTGAGCGCCCTGCTGAACATCTGCACCAGGCCAAGCTATGAAGGGCAGCCCGCCGTCGAGTTGGAAGCGGCGCTGTATGGAGCCTGTGAAGAGACGGACGAGACGAGTGAGAACGCGGCGGATCGCTACCGCTTCACGCTCGATATGCCACATATCGACCCCACCTCGCTTCTGTGCGCCATCCTTGAGGATTTGGCGGCGGGCGAGCAGGTCGCTGCCATCTCCCTGCGCTTTCATCAGGCTCTTGTGCGGATGATTGTCGAGGTCTGTACGGCGGCGCGCCAGGCGAGTGGCATTGCGGCCGTTGCGCTCTCAGGGGGGGTCTTCATGAACCGCTATCTGCTTACCCATACCGTGCCCGCCCTGCGCGCCGCCGGCTTCTCTCCCGCCCTGAATCGCGATCTGCCTGCCAATGACGGCTGTATCGCCTACGGTCAGGCAGTGATTGCCGCCGCACAACTGGCGCAACTGCGCACAGAAGGCATAGAGTTGCTCTGAGACGGATAGACTGCGTACAGAAAACCGAGAGTGACTCTGGGGCGTGGCGCAGACGGAGTGCTCCGGGGCTCTGAGATTGATTGTGAGGAGGACGGCATATGTGTTTGGCGATACCAGCCCGCATAGAAAGCATCGGCGATAACCGGCTCGCGGTAACCGACGTGCTCGGCGTCAAGCGCCAGGTTGCCCTGGACCTCGTGCCACAGGCAAAGGTAGGCGACTTTTTACTGGTTCACGCGGGCTATGGCATCGAAGTCATAAGCGAGCAGCTCGCGCAGGAGACCCTGGATCTCATTCGCGAAATTCCCGAGTTGGTGGGAACCGAAGCATGACGATGCCTGATATGGCTCTGCTCGACTCCTTTCGCGATCCTCTGCTTGCCCGCAGACTGCTTGCGGCCATACAAAACAGAGCGGCACATCTTGCCGAACACACGAAGCGGCCCGTGCATCTCATGGAGGTCTGCGGCACGCACACCGTCGCCATCGCCCGATCGGGATTCTGCTCGGTACTGCCCGAGAGCGTCCGGCTCATCAGCGGGCCGGGTTGCCCCGTCTGCGTAACCTCGAACAGCGACATCGACCGCATCATCGCGCTGACCCGCATACCCGGTGTGACCCTGGCAAGCTTTGGTGATATGATACGAGTACCCGGATCGAGCAGCTCCCTGCAGACGCGCAAGGCCGAGGGGGCCGACATAGAGGTGCTGTACTCGCCCCTTGACGCACTGCGACTTGCCCAGGAGCGTCCTGAGCGGCAGATTGTCTTCGTCGGTGTCGGTTTTGAGACAACCGCGCCGCTGATAGCCGCGACTGTCGAGCGAGCGGTCGCGCAGGGTGTGGAGAACTTCAGCGTCCTTGTGGCGCACAAGCGGGTGCCGCCTGCCCTGGCGGCCCTCGTCAACGATACCGAAGTCGCCCTCGACGCACTCATCCTGCCCGGGCATGTCAGCACCGTGATTGGCAGTGAGCCCTATCGCTTCCTGGCCCGCGACCACAACATCCCCGGGGTCATCACCGGCTTTGAGCCCCTCGACGTGCTCCAGGGTATCGCGCAGCTGCTGGAACTGCTCGCGGCGGGGCGGGCGGACATCGAGATAGCCTACCGACGCGCCGTCCATGTTGAGGGAAACCCGACCGCGCTGGCTGCCCTGGAACGGGTCTTTGAGCCATCGGATGCCACCTGGCGCGGACTTGGTCGGATTGCGCAGAGTGGCTATGTGCTGCGCGAAGAGTTTGCCGCCTTTGACGCATTGCGCCGCTTCTCACCAGAAGTCGAGCCGACCGTCGAGCCCCAGGGTTGTCGATGTGGAGAGGTGCTGCGCGGTGTCATGGCGCCGGGCGACTGCCCTCTGTTCGCGCGCGTGTGCACACCCGCACACCCCGTTGGCCCCTGCATGGTCTCCTCGGAGGGCAGCTGCGCGGCGCATTATCGCTATCGGAGGGGATGAGCATGGGCGATACCGTCCTTTTGCCTCCGCACTTGATGTTAAGTAATGATTCAGCACATCGGAGGGGATGAGCATGGGCGATACCGTCCTTTTGGCGCATGGTTCTGGCGGCTCGATGATGCGAGAGCTCATCGAGGGCCTGTTCTTTGATGCCTATGGCTCCGCAGAACTATTGCGCGGCGACGACGCGGCGATTCTTGAAACGCTGGCGGCAGGTGGTGCAGATGCCGGACGACTGGCGCTTTCTACCGATACCTTTGTGGTCAGTCCGTATTTCTTCCCCGGAGGAGACATCGGCCGCCTCGCTGTCTGCGGCACGGTCAACGACGTGGCGACCTCCGGAGCCGTCCCCCTGTGGCTTTCGGTCGGCTTCATCCTGGAGGAAGGCCTGCCGCTGGCTGACCTCAGAGGTATCTGTGCCTCGATGGCCGCTGCCGCGCGCGAGGCCGGCGTGCGAATTGTCACCGGCGATACGAAGGTGGTCGAGCGGGGGCATGGCGATGGCATCTACATCAACACGACGGGCGTTGGCCTGTTTGCGCCGGCCCTCGGGTACGCGGACAGCGGCCATCGAGGCACACGGCGGGCCCTCTCGGGGGCAGACTGTCAGCCCGGCGACCGCGTCCTGCTCTCGGGGACACTCGGCGACCACGGCATCGCCATCGTCTCGGCCCGTGAGAATCTGGGATTTACTTCGACGATTGAAAGCGATGTCGCACCCCTGAACCATCTGGTCGCCGACGTGCTTGACCTTGCCCCCCATACGCGATGCTTTCGCGATCCAACCCGCGGCGGCCTGGCCTCGACGCTCAATGAGCTGGCGATGCAAAGTCAGGTCGCGATTATTGTTGAGGAGGAGGCCGTACCCGTACACGACGCCGTGCGAGGCGCCTGCGAGATGCTTGGCTATGACATCTTCCAGGTGGCCAACGAGGGCAAGATGGTGGCCGTCGTGCCTGCGCAGGAAGCCGAGGCGGCGCTTTGTGCGATGCGGGCGAGCCGTTATGGCAAAGACGCCGCGCTCATCGGCGAGGTCGCTGCGATTGAGGGCGGCGCTGTGGACGGTGTGAGCGCTGCGAGCGCTGTGGGCAGTGTGGGCGCGGCGGGTGCGGCGGGCGGAGACGGCGGGGGCGCTGTGGGCGCTGTGGGCGCGACGGGCGGAGACGGCGGGGGTGGTGGCAGGCGAACAGACAGAGCATATGCGGGAGCCGAGCCACTTGTCACCGTCCGCACCGCCTTCGGCTCACAGCGCGTTCTCGACATGCTGGTCGGAGAGCAACTTCCCCGCATCTGCTGAAGCGTGCGCACGGTTGCCCCTGCCCCTGCCCCGCTTCTGCTCCTGCTCCGCCCCTGCTCCTGCCCCCGCTGGCACTCACCAAAGCGCCTATAACAGCTCGCATATCTCCTGAGCATAGGCTATCGGATCGTCAAGCGGTAAGCCCTCGATGAGCAGGGCCTGGCCGTAGAGCACCTTGGTGTAGCGGGCAAGCTCCTCGCTGCGCTCCTCCGCAAATGCTGCCTTGAGCTTGGCAAACACCGGATGGGCGGCATTGATCTCAAGGACGCGTTCGGCCTTTGGCTTCTCCTCGCCGCCTGGCATTCTTGCAAAGGTCTTCTCCATCTCAAGCGAAATCGGTCCTGACGAGCTTATGCAGACAGGAGCATCGGCAAGGCGTGTGGAGACAATCACCTTCCCAACGGCACCGTCCAGGGCCCTGGCCATCGCCTCGAACAAAGGCTCGTTGTCCTTTTCCACCTGCTCGGCGGCGGCCTTCTCCTCTTCAGTGCCCAGATCCAACCCCTCGCTCATGATATTTTTCAGGGTATAGCTCCTGGGGACGCTCGTGTCGTTCCTCCCGACATCCGAGGCGCTGTCGCTTCCCTCCGCAGCCGCGTCCGCAGCAGAGCCGGACGCATCCGCATCAGCTGCACGGCTGTACTCACCGAGCATCATGAGGGCAAACTCATCGACCTCCGCATCGCCCAGTAACACGTCATAGCCCCTGGCAAGTGCGCTGGTCACCACCGGCAACTTCTTCAGGCGCTCCAGCGAATCGCCCACGGCATACAGGATGTGTTCCTGGTCCTCGCGGACATCCGTCAGGTACTCGTCCAGGGTCACCATCCGCTCCTGCTTTGCGGAGTAGTACAGCAGCAGGTCGGCCAATACCTCGCGGTTCTGCCCATAGCTGCTGTAGATGCCAAATTTCAGCGACTGGCCAAAATCGTGGAAGAAGGCCTCGTACGAATCGCGGTCATTGGCGCAAAAGTCGAGCAGCTCCTGCTTAATCCTCTTGGCTACCCGCTTTGAAATCGCACGCAGCTGATGGTTGTGCTGCAGGGTCTCACGGCTGATATTGAGCGTGAGGTCAGGCGAATCCACCACGCCTCGGACAAAGCCAAAGTAGTCGGGCAGCAGCTCCTCACAGCGCTCCATAATCAGGACGTTGTTGGTATAAAGGGCCAGGCCGCCCCGGTAATCCCTGCTGTAGAAATCATAGGGTGCATGGGCGGGCACAAACAGCAGGGCATCGTAGGTAAGCGCACCTTCCACATGCAGTGAGACGCGGCGCGCCGGCGCGTTGTAGTCGTGAAACTCCGCCCTGTAAAACTCCTCGTACTCCTCGTCGCTGACCTCGCCTTTGCCCCGTTTCCAGATTGGCGTCATCGAATTGAGGGTCTCAAGCTCCAGCACATCCTCATACTCGATCTGGTAGTCATCTGGCGCGTCGTCAGGCTTGGGCTTGGCACGGTGACGCTCAAGCTCCATCTGGATGGGGTAGCGCACATAATTGCTATATTTTTTAACAAGTTCTTGGATTGTGTAGGGTTCGAGAAAAGCGCTGTAATTCTCCTCTGCCCCGTCTTCCTTGAGGGTAAGAATCACATCGGTACCCGCCTGCGCTCGCTGCGCCTTGCGCACGCTATAGCCTTCCCTGCCATCGCTTTCCCAGGCAAATGCCTCATCGCAGCCCTGGGCGCGTGAGACCACCCGTACCGCGCTGGCCACCATGAAAGCAGAATAAAAGCCCACACCAAACTGACCGATGATGCTGATGTCCGAGCGTGCCGCGCCTTTTGGCGAACTGCCTGCTCCCCCACTCGCCGCATCCGTCGCGTCTGCCGCATCCGTCGCCGCGCCGTTTGTCGCATTCGTCGTCGCGTCTGCCGCGTCCGTCGCCGCGCCGTTCGCGTCGATTGCGTTTTGCTCCAGGAAGTCCAGGCTGCCGGAATGGGCAATGGTGCCGAGGTTCTTCTCCAGATCCTCGCGCGTCATGCCGATACCGTTGTCGGAGATGGTGATGGTGCGCGTGGCCTTATCCGGCGTGATGCGGATAGCCAGAGAATCCCGGTTCAGCGAGATGCTGGTGTCGGTGAGGCTTCGAAAGGAGAGCTTGTCGATGGCGTCCGAGGCGTTGGAAATCAACTCACGCAGGAATATCTCCCTGTTGGTGTAGATTGAGTTGATCACCAGATCCAGCAGGCGCTGGCTTTCCGTTTTGAACTTCTTCATGCGGCGATAAGCTCGGCAGCCTTCGCAGCAGCAGAACCTGCGTCGGGCGTGTAGCCATCGGCTCCGATCTGATCTGCGAGTTCCTGCGTAACCGGCGCGCCGCCAACCATGATTTTCACCCGGTCGCGCAGGCCGGCCTCGTCAAACGCCTTGACCGTGGACTCAAGGGCGGGCAGGGTCGTGGTCAACAGTGCGGAGAGCGCTACGAGGTTTACGTCCTTGTGAGTCTGCACATACTCGACAAAGGTCTCCGGCGCAACGTCCACACCGAGATCCTCAATCTCGATACCCTTGCCTTCGATCATCATCTTCACGAGGTTCTTGCCAATGTCATGCATATCGCCCTGAACCGTGCCGATAACCGCCCTGCCGAGCGGCTCGTTGCCCTCGCCGGCAAGCAGCGGTTTGAGCAGAGCGGTGCCGGCGTTCATCGCACGGGCAGCCACAAGAACCTCGGGCACGAAAATCTCATTGTTCTTGAATTTGGGGCCGATGATGTCCATCGCGGCCAGCAGAGCGCCGTTCAGTATCTCGTGAGCCGAGATGCCTTCGTCAATCGCCTGCTGCACAAGCGCCTCGACGTCCCTTCTTTTGCCAGCCTGCACCGCTGCGGAAATATCGTCAAGAATTGCCATAGTTTTCTCCCCTTTCTGGGAAAGTCGTCTTCACGGCGGCTCTCTTTGACAGACCGCCTGAAGCGTACTGTTCCATGGTAGACCTCGCGGCCTTCTCGCGCAGCGCAAGTGCCATACAATGTGCCGACTGCACACAAAGTCTCCCATAGACTGGACACCCCTGCCTTCAACCGTTTGCGCCTTCCCACCGGGTGTGAAGAGAGGGTATGATGTGCCGACCGACCGATTGCAGAAATGGAGCAGAATGACAGACCGACTCGTCACCATACGACGGGGCACGACAAGCCAAAATCTTTCGATGTGCGAGGGCCAGACCGCGTTGGAGCTGCTCCGCGAACAGGGCATTCGCTTCTCGGCGCCCTGCGGTGGCAAAGGCACCTGTGGCAAATGCGGCCTGTTTGTCCGTGATGGAGAGGGCCTGCGGTTTCTTCTTGCGTGCAAGACCCCCCTGGTCGATGGGATGATTCTTGAGCTGGGCGAGGAATCGCCGATGCTCATTGAGGATGCCGGGCTGTCGCTTGCCGGCGTTTTTGAGCCTGATGCGAACGCGGAGGGCCTTGGTGTCGCCTTTGACATTGGAACGACGACTTTGGCCTGCCGCCTCTTTTGTCTGGGCGGCACTGCTACGCAAGGCCCCCGCCTGCTGGCAACCGCAACGCTGGTAAACCCCCAGGCGGTTTTTGGAGCCGATGTGATCAGTCGCATCGATGCCAGCATGGCCGGACATCTGAGCGCGATGGAGGACGCTATCGCGCTCGCCCTTTCTCAACTTGCCCTGCGCCTGCGGGCCGAGGCACAGGTTGGGGCCGAGGCGGGCGGGCAGGCCAAAGGGGCGAGCGGAGCACAGGTTGGGGCCGAGACGGGCGGGCAGGCCAAAGGGGCGAGCGAGGCGCAGGTTGGGGCCGAGGCGCAGGTTGGGGCCGAGCGCATCACGCGCATCACGCTTGCGGGAAACACGGTCATGCAGCATATCGTCTGTGGCCTTGCGCCCGACTCAATCGGCGTTGCCCCCTTTAAGCCCCTGTCCCTGTTCGGCGAGCTGCGGCCGGTAAAGGGCCTGGATGTCCCCGCCTGGCTTGCACCCTGCGTGGCCGGCTACGTGGGCGGCGATATTACCTGTGGCATACTCGCCTGCGGCCTGTATGCCAGCGAGCGTCCGCAACTTCTCATCGATCTGGGCACGAACGGCGAGATGGCTCTTGGAGATTGCACGGACATCGTCAGCTGCGCGACCGCGGCTGGCCCGGTCTTTGAAGGCGCGAATGTCCACTTCGGCATGCCGGCGCTGCCCGGGGCGATACAGGCCGTGCGTGAACAGGATGGGGCGCTTGAGATTGAGGTGATTGGAGGGGGTGAGCCGATTGGCATCTGCGGCACCGGCCTGATTGACCTGATTGCCGTCCTGCTGCGCCGCGGCATCATCGACGAGAGCGGCCTTTTGCTGGGGCCTGACGAGCTTTCTGAACTGCCCGACCTGCCCGAGAACCTCAGGCGTCGCGTTGGGCTTGAGGACGGCTATCCCGTCTTTTCCCTCACCGATGCCTCCGATTCCCACGCCCCCGACCACACCGCCACCTCTGACTCCACCGACCCCACCCCCACACCCGCACCCGGACGCGCCCTCTACCTCACCCAGGCCGACGTGCGAAACGTCCAGCTCGCAAAATCCGCCATCTATTCCGGCGTCATGGTGCTGCTCACAGATCGCGGCCTTGCGGCTTCTGACCTCGACGCGCTTTTCATCGCCGGCGGTTTTGGCAAGCGCCTCAGCCTCGCCAACGCCGCGACCGTGGGGCTCTTCCCAGCCGAACTTCTCAGTCGGGCCCGAGCCGTGGGCAACACCTCGATTGAGGGCGCGAGCGCCGCGCTCCTCTCCCAACAGGCCCGCGATACCCTGCAGGCGCTCACGGAGCGTTGCCGCTACCTCGAGCTTTCGGTGAACGCAAACTTCAATCAGTTCTTCACAGACTACATGACATTTGGCCTGTGAGGACAGGCACAGTCGCGGCAGCTAACAGATATGTGGAGAAGGCAGACCCCTGAAGGAAAGGCCGAACATGGATGAGCACCTTGGCGAGAGACTGAAAAAACTGATTGAGAAAAGCGGCTTTGAGAGCATCGGTGCCTTTAAGGCGGCTGAGTTGAAGGTCGAGCCCGAGGTTCGAGCGATGTGCGCAGTCAACACGTGCCAGGCCTACGGTAAGAACTGGGCCTGCCCGCCAGCCTGCGGTAGTCTTGAGGAATACGAGGAGCGCTTCTCGCACTATCTTGACGGCTACGTGTTTCAGACCATCGCGCAGATGGAGGATGCCTTTGATTTTGAGGCAATCGAGGCAGCTGGGGCCGAGCACAAACGCCGCTTTCACCTGCTGGTTGATGAAACACGCGATTTTGGCTCAGCCACCTTGCTGCTCGGAGCCGGCCACTGCTCAATCTGCCCTGAATGCAGCTGCCCCGACGCACCCTGTCGCTTCCCGGACAAGGTCTACCCCTCAATGGAGGCCGCTGGCCTGCTGGTTTCGGCGGTTTGCAACCTGGCCGATGTGCCGTACTATCACGGCCCCGGTACTGTCGCCTTCTGCTCCGCCGCCCTGTACTAGCAGCCGTTTTGCAGTGTCAGTCTTCAGAGGATTTCATTTTTTGCAGGCGTCGTTTACATCGAATTCTAAGGAGTAGCAGGGTCATCCAGCGCAAACATCTCGCGAAGCGGCTGGCAAAGCGGCTCGCAAAGCGATTGGCTCAGCGATTGGCTCAGCGGCTCGAAAATCGGTTGGCTCAACGGCTTATCAGCCTACCGGCTCTCCGCCAAAACCAGCTACGCCAAAACCAGGCCCTCCAACTCGCTGAGGCTGTGGATGACAGCAAAGTCGCCCTGCGCACCAGATGCGGCAGAGGCCGAGGCGTCAAAGCGATGATCCCGGTCGAGCAGGACGGGGCGCAGGCCGGCAGCGCGGGCGCCGCCGACATCGGCCTGCAGATGGTCGCCCACGTGGACGGCCGACCTTGCGTCAAGCCCGAGGCGCTCTAAAGCGAGGTCGAATATCTGCCGCTGCGGCTTGTGCGCACGCACGACGGTGGACGCAAGGATGACGCTGAAGTAATGGTCAAGCCCCATACCCACGATAATCGATTCCAGGGAGCTGTCCCAGTTTGAGATAAGTCCCAGTCTGAGTCCGCGGGCGGCAAGCGCATCGAGCGTTGGGAGGGTATCGTCAAAGGGTTTCCAGGCGCCGGGGGCAAAGTAGGTCTGGTGCACCCGTTGAGCGATGCGATGAGCATGATCGGAGAGGCCGGCCAGCTCGGCAAGATATGCGTACAACTCAAGCCAGAGCGTTGTGGCCCGCTCCTCGTCAGCCCAGAAGGAATCGTCGCGCGCATACAACTCCTCGTAGCGCGCATAGACCTGCGGCATGAGGCGCGTAACGTCTGCGGCATCAAGGTGCGCGCCCACCGAGGCAGCGGCCTCAACAAAAGAGACCTCCTCGGGGATGCCCAGCGTAAGCAGCGTCTGCCCAACGTCAAAAAAGACGGCTTTGACCGGTTCGCTGCTCATGCGGAAACCAGCAATCGGGCCTGTTCAAGCGCCGTATCGATACCTGCGGCGTCCTGACCGCCAGCCTGTGCCATACCCGGTTTGCCGCCGCCGCCGCCTTTGATGAGTGGAGCAATCTGTTTGATCAGAGCGCCGGCATCAAAGCCCTTCTCAACAGCGGCCTGCGTACCCGCCGCAAGCAGAAGCGGCCTGCCACTTTTGCCTGTACCCCCCAAAACCAGAGCGCTCGCGTCGCCGAGGCGCGGGCGCAAGGCATCCCACAGAGTGCGCATGTCCTCAACCTCATTGCCATCCATCCGCGCAACAACGACCCGGTATCCCACATCAAGCGCCGCTGCCGCCATCTGCTCGATGTCGTCGAGCGCGGCCGCGCGGCGTTGTCGAGCAAGTTCACTTTCGAGCTCCTGAACACGGGCTTGCAGCGCCTCAACGCGCCCGGCGAGCTCCAAGGGCGCTACTTTGAGCCGCGCGGCCGCGCGCTTCAGCTCTGCCTCCATGCGGTTTACGGAGGCCAGGGCGTCAAAGCTGGTCACCGCCTCGATGCGGCGCAGGCTGGAGCCGATGCTCTGCTCGCTGATAATCTTCATGAATCCAATCTGCGCGGTGTGGGTGACATGCGTTCCACCGCACAGCTCACGGGAGGCAGGTCCGGCCTCAAGCACCCGCACCGTCTCCCCATACTTCTCACCAAAAAGCGCGGTCACGCCGTCGGCGCGGGCCTCGTCGAGCGAGGTCTCGTGGGCAGAAACGAGGGAGTCTTCCATGATGAGGATGTTCACAAGCTCCTCAACCTGGGAAAGCTGCTCGGACGTGAGGGCCTCAAAGTGTGTGAAATCGAAACGTAGACGATCCGGGGCAACAAGCGAGCCGGCCTGCTTTACATGCTCGCCCAGTATCTCGCGCAGCGCATGGTGCAGCAGATGGGTGCCCGTGTGGTTGCGCTCAATGCGCTCGCGCCGCATCGTGTCGATACGCGCGCGCACCACGTCGCCGACCGCCAGGGTTCCGTCGATGCGGCCGATGTGGGCATAGATTGCCTTCTCGTGAACCTGCGTATCCTCGACGGTAAAGACGTCCCCACTCGACGTCACCAACTCGCCGGTGTCGCCCACCTGCCCCCCCATCTCTCCGTAGAAGGGGGTGCGATCTAAGACGACCTGAGCCTGTTGGCCGTCGCTGATGCGCTCGATGGCAACGACGCGCCGCTCGCCCGTGCCCGTGCCTTTACCCTTGCCCTTGCCGTCGCCTGGGCCCTTGCCGTCGCCTGCGCCCTTGCCGTCGCCTGCGCCCGCCCGACGCGAACGCTTGCTCTCGTCACGCCCGTCCTGCTCCTCAACGATAATCGCAAGAACTCGCGCCTCGGGCAGTTCGGTATGCGCATAACCCTCAAAGCGCGTCGCGCCCTTCTCGCGCAGGATGTCAGAGAAAATCGAGCCAATCGTTGCCCAGGCATCATCCTTCAGTGCGCCACGTGCCCGTTCGCGCTGCGTGCGCATATGAGCCTCAAAGCCCTCGCGATCGACCGCAACGCCCTGCTCGGCGGCAATCTCAATCGTCAAATCGAGGGGAAAACCATATCGGTCATGCAGCTCAAAGGCGATGTTGCCGGCCAGGACGGGAGAAGTCTCGGGCGCCAGGGAGGCAAGATGGTCGTCGAGGTAGGCCTGGCCCGTGCGGATGGTGGCCGCAAAACGCTCCTCCTCAGCACGGACGATACGCTCGATAAGCACCCTGTTCTCTCTGAGCTCAGGGTAGGGGCCGCTCATCTCCTCGATAACAGCCTGCACATACTCGCCAAGGAAGGGTGGCTCGATGCCGAGCAGTTGGCCGTGACGCACGGCTCGTCTGAGCAGGCGACGCAGCACATAGCCCCGCCCCTCGTTGGCGGGCAGGATGCCATCGGCAATCATGAAGGTGACTGCTCGGGAGTGATCGGCGCAAATCCGCAGGCTCAGATCATCCGAATCCCGAGAGCCGTAGGTCTTTTTGCTCAGACGCTCACCGATGGTAATCAGGCCACGGAGGATGTCGGTCTCATAATTGGAAGGCACGTTCTGGAGCAGAGCCGCGGTGCGCTCAAGGCCCATGCCGGTGTCGATGTTCTTCTTGGGAAGCGGCACGAGCGTCCCGTCCTCCTGCCGATCGTACTGGGTAAAGACAAGGTTCCAGTACTCGAGAAAGCGGTCGCAGTCGCAACCGGGGCCGCAGTCGGGCCGGTCGCAGCCAAAGGCGGGGCCCTGGTCGTAATACAGCTCGGAGCTCGGCCCGCAGGGGCCCGTGGGGCCGGCGACCCAGAAATTATCCTCGGCACCAAGGCGGCTGATGTGGCTCTCTGGCACGCCAAGCGACTTCCATATCTCAAAGGTCTCGTCATCGTCCAGATAGATGGTGAAGTAGAGTAGTTCGGGGTCAAAGCCAAGCACCTCGGTGGAAAACTCATAGGCCCAGGCACACATCTCCTGCTTAAAATAGGCCCCGAAGGAGAAGTTGCCCAACATCTCAAAGAAGCTCAGATGACGCCCCGTGCTGCCGATGATGTCGATGTCGGTGGTGCGGACGCATTTCTGAACGGTCGTCGTGCCGATAAAGGGGGGTTCAAGCTGGCGTTGCTGGAGAAACCAGGGCTTGAATTGAACCATACCGGCACTGGTCAGAAGCATTGAGGGGTCATCTGGCACCAGCGAGGAGGAGGGCTGGCGCTTGCAGCCCTTCTGCTCAAAGAAGGCAAGGTACTTCTCACGAAGCTCTGCGCTTTTCACTCTCTTCCATCCCCCTCATCCAACAGATCCTTCTCGGTCAGTACCGCACCGGTGGCATCGGCCACTGGGTCAAAGGTGTCTTCTGCGTCGACGCCCGTGCCCGTGTCGGCACCCTTCGCATCCGCGTTCTCTCCCTTCGCCTTTTTGCCCCGTTCCCGGTTGCTGCGAAACAGCGCGCCGTTCTCCGAGACAAGCCTGCGGCCCGTATGCCGCTCAAAGTAATAGACAAAGACACTCTTGGCGGTTGCAAGGAGCGGTATGGCGGCAACCAGGCCGAGGACGCCGCCGAGGGCACCGCCTGTGAAGATGCCGACCAGCACGATGGCCGGATGAAGCTCGACGACGGCCGACATGACGCGCGGCGTAACGAAGTTATCGACAAGCTGCTGCGCGACGAGGATGGTCATGATGGCAAGCAGGGCGGCCAGCGGAGAGACAAACAGGCCAAAAAGGCCGCAGGTAGCCGCAGCGACCCAGGGCCCAACGATGGGAATGAAGTTCATCAGTCCGACAAACAGGCCCAAAATGGCCGGGTACGGAAGGCCAATCAACGAAAAGGAAATACCGGAGATAAGGCCCGAACAGGTGCCCTGCACAAGGATGCCGCGCAGATAGCCGCCAACGGAGCGGGCGAAGGTCGAGGAGATGAAGAGCACGTCCTCCTCAAAACGAGGCCCGATGATGACGCGCAACTCATGTCCGATGCGCGGCAGGTCCTTCAGCACCCAAAAGCCGACAACGAGGGCAACGAATGTTCCGATAAGAGCCGCGACCATGCCCGTCCCGATGGTGATGAACTGCGAGGCCGATTCTCGCATCATGTTGACCGCCCAGGAGGAGAGCGTTCCGCCCAGCGAGGAGACGATCTGCTGGACGTTGCTGTCCTCAAGCAGGTATTGATACTGAGCATAGAACTGCTGCCACCACACGCCAGCCTGATTGATATAGCCCGGGATTAGACTGAGGAGACCCATCAGCTGCTTCCAGATGACGGGGATGAACACCAGAATAAGAACGCCGATAATCAGGAACATGCCCGCATAGGCAATGAGGGTACCTGCCCAACGGGGCACGCGATGGCGTGCGAGCCAGGCAACGGGGGTGCGCAAAATGAAGATAACCAGGGCGGCAATGAGAACGATGGCAATGGCGGGCAGGACGGAGCCCAGCACATAGCCCACCGCCACGAGCAGCGCGACGATGCCGATAATCGACCAGACGACCGCGAAGAGCCACTTGGCCCGCTCAAGGCGATCGGAGGCTTCAGAGGGGGATCGTTGGGATCTTGGTTTCGGCATCGGGCTCCACGACATCGGAATCGTCCAGGTCGGGTACCTGGTCTGTGGCGGGGGTCTGAGAGACGGGCGGGGTTTGAGAGGTGGGCGGGATTTGAGAGGTGGGCGAAGGGGACGGAGATGGGGCCGGGGCCGGGGACGAGGCAGGGGCCGGGACAGGGGTCGGCTCATCTGGAATGGGGGCCTGGTCGGGGGCAGAAGCCGGGGGGACAGGAGCGGACGAGGCGTCTGGCGTGGGGGCAGGCGCAGGCGTGGGGGCGGGCGCAGGCGCAGGAGCGGGCGGAATGGTCTTCTGTATCGCCTTGTCTGCCTTACGGTCAGCAAAGAGGCTTCTGACCTTATCGGTCGCGCTGGTCAGCAGATTCAGCGGGGCATCGGTGATGTCGGAGACCTTTTTCACGGCACCGGAGGCGATGTTCGTGACATCCGAGACATCCGCAAGTATCTGATCAGCACGCATGATCTCAAGATTTACCGCATCGACGGTCAGGGAGACGCGTTCCATGAGCGGATCGACGCGTTTGAAGGCGGGCTCCAGGGTATCGAGGCTGTTGTTCACGCGCTCAACGGTGGGCTCAAGGTCGTCGATAGTCTTGCGAACCCTGCGAATGGTACGGATGACCTCAATCCCGACGATGATCAGGACGACGACGAGCACCGCCGTGGCACCGATCAGTATCTCTCTCAGCAACTCTTCGGTCATGATGGCAAGCCTCCCCGTTCGATTCGCGTCCGTCGCACGACGCACAGTGTGAATGATAGCAGAGTACGGCCCTCTTAGCCCGCAGCTCCGTCCAAATTCGGATCGGAGGTGGGCTTGGAGCTGAGGTTGGGACTGGGATTGGGGCTGGAATCGGAGTCGGGGGCGGGGTCGGGGGCGGGGTCGGAGTCGGAGTCGGAGTCGGGAGCGGAGTCTGGCTGGAAGCCGGGATTGGAGTTTGAGCTGGGGCTGGCATCGGGGGTGGGGGTCAAAGCGGGCCTGTCGCGTTGGACGGCCTCGACGCGCCAGGCCTCCCAACCGCGTTCGCCGGGCGCATAAAAGCTCCCACGCTGAAGGCCATCGGGCAGATAGTGCTGCTCCACATAGCCACGCGCGTCGAGATGCGGATAGTGATACTTCCCATAGCCCTCTGAGCCGGGACGATGGCGGTCGCGCAGATGATTGGGGACCGCGCGAAGAGGGCCTGAGCGCACTTCGCCCAGTGCGGCAAAGATGGCATTCGTCGCAGAGTTTGACTTGGGCGCAAGCGCCAGGTAGATGGCCGCCTGGGCGAAGTTCAACTGACATTCAGGGTATCCGATACTTTCCGCCGCCTTGAAGGCAGCCTGTGCGATGAGCAGGGCCTGTGGGTCGGCGTTGCCAACGTCTTCACTCGCAAAGATGAGCATTCGCCGCGCGATGAACCGGGGATCCTCTCCGCCTTCAATCATGCGCGCCAACCAGTACACGGCCGCGTCCGGATCCGACCCGCGCATGCTCTTGATGAAGGCGGAAATCACATCGTAATGGACATCGCCTTTCTTGTCGTAGGGCAGGGCGCGGCGGGGCGTGGCGCCAAGCACATCGTCGAGGGTGATGACCGCGAGCGGCAAAACGCCGGGGGCGTGTGCCAGGCTCTCGTCGGGGGCGTGTGACAAGGCGCTGGTGGCAAGCTCGGCGGCAAGCTCCAGAGTCGTCAGCGCTGACCGGGCGTCCCCTCCTGCCATGTTGATGATGGCCGCACGCGCCTCATCGGTAAGCTCGCAGACGCCCGCCAGTCCCCGCTCGTCAGAAAGGGCGCGGTCAAGGACAAGGGAGACGTCCTCGTCGGTAAGCGTCTTGAACTCGATGACGCGGGAACGCGAGATCAGGGCGCTGTTTACCTCGAAAAAAGGGTTTTCTGTCGTGGCGCCGATGAGAATGACAATGCGATCCTCAACCGCGTGCAGCAGCGCGTCTTGCTGTGAACGTGAGAAGCGGTGTATCTCATCGACAAAAAGGATGGTGCGCTGTTCCTGGAGCGTGAGGTTTCGTTTGGCCTCTTCGATAACGCGGCGCAGGTCGCTTACGCCGCCGGAGATTGCACTGACCTCGGTGAAGTTCGCCCTGGTCATGCCGGCGATGATGCGTGCAAGCGTGGTCTTTCCGGTACCAGCCGGACCGAAGAGAATGATGGAGGAAAGCGTGTCGCCCTCAATGGCTCCACGCAGCCACGTGCCTTCTCCAACGACCTCGCGTTGCCCAACCAGATCGTCAAGTGTCCGAGGACGCATGCGTACGGCCAGCGGCGCGACGCTCAAAAGCGCCTCGTTCTCGATGGGTGTGAACAGGTTATCCATGAGATGTATTGTACAACGAGCCCGTGGGGGCATGGATGGCAATTCGAAAACGGGATAGATCATCTGATGAGGCTGGCAGGAAGGCTGCAGAAGGGCTGCAGGAGGGCGTTTCGTCCCATACCCCGGGAAGGCTGGCACAGCATGGCGGATACCATGAGAAAGGGTGGCTTGACGCCACCCTTTGTTCTCGGCACCTCACTCCCAAGCCGGAAGGATGAACCCACCTCAAAAAGGTGGGTACCCGCGCCCGGTTTCCAGCTTCCCCAGCAAGGAGGATACCTGTCTACCAAGGTATCTGGGCTCCCTATTCATAAATGTCGGTCCATCTAATAGACCGGACTCGAGAATGAGGCTGCCTTTAAGCCTAGCACTCCTCAATGCCGGATGGAACACCGTTCACCGAACTCTGCCGCCTCTTGTCAGCGCAGTGCCGAATGAAATCCTTAGCGCAAATCCCCTTGCACTTAGTCTGTCGCGCACTGATGCCTCCCCACGTGGGCGAAATCCCCTATCCTTGACTGCCTGTCCCCCTGGCAGGCAGGCGGCTTTCACGCGCAGACATACGGATAGAAGGGAATGAACGATATGCCAGGAGAGACAAGCTACAGCCACCTCGACTTTGAGAGGAGATGTACGATAGAGAAGTACCTGAACCACGGGATGACATTGAGTTGGATAGCCAACGAGGTCAACATGCCGCTGTCGACGATAAGCCGTGAGGTGAGGCGTAACAGGCGCGATGACGGTTTTACCAAGACAGAGAAGGTGACCAACATCTGCAGGCACAGGAGAAACTGCGCCGTCAGGCTTTTGTGCAAGGGCAGGAGGTGCCGGCGGAGGTGCTCGGCATGCCAGGAGGTGCGCTGCTCAAACACCTGTGGGCACTACGAGGCGGAGGTGTGCCAAAGGACGGCGCGGGCGCCTTGGGTCTGCAACGGCTGCCCAGGGACCTGGGGGTGCAAGCTGCACCGCTTTCGCTACGACGCAAAGGTCGCCCAAAGGTCTGCCGATGGCAGGCTCAGCGGCTCACGCAAGGGCGTGAACAAGACCGAAGATGAGTTCAAGGCGATTATCGATACCGTAAAGCCCTTGCTGGACAAGAAGATAGGCCTTGACGCCATCTGGTGCAAGCATGGCGCCGAGCTCGGCATATCCAAACGCACGCTGTACCGCTGGGCAGAGGCAGGATACGGGCTTTGCAACATGGATTTGCCTAAGAAGGTCTCCTACAAGCCGAGAAGATCCACCCAAAGCACCA
>JAISLY010000030.1 GCA_031277035.1 Coriobacteriales bacterium
GTCCACAACGTCCTCCTACAAACAACCAGCAGAATGAAAACAGTACTATCATAACGCAGTTACTGGATAAACTCTACTAGTTCTCAGCACAAAGGGCCAGGGGCAGGAAGACAGAACGGAACGGAGGACAGACACGACGGAGGACAATGGGGACGACGGAGGACAATGGGGGCGGTACCTTTGTCTTGTTGACGGGAAAGTACCTCTCCCGTCAACAAGACAAAGGTACCGTCCCCATTGTCCTCCTCGGTCCCCTCGTTCCTGTTACTGCAGGCGTAGGCCTACTTCTCGTAGTTGACGGGCGGCGATGGGGGCGGGGGCGCCTGTGAGGGGGTCTGCTCCGCTTGAGGTCTTGGGGAAGGCGATGACGTCGCGGATTGACTCAAAGCCGCCAAGCAGCATAACGAGACGGTCGAGACCGAGTGCGATACCGCCGTGAGGTGGTGCACCGAAGCTGAGTGCCTCAAGAAGAAAGCCAAACTGCTGCTGAGCCTCATCTTCGGTGAAGCCGAGGGCTTTGAGCACGCGCAGCTGGAGCTCAGTACTGTGGATGCGCAGGGTGCCGCCGCCGATCTCATAGCCATCCATCACGAGGTCGTAGGAGTAGCTGCCGCAGGCAAGCGGATCGCTTTCGAGCCTGTCGAGGTCCTCGTCTTTGATGCGCGTGAAGGGGTGGTGATTGGCAACGCAGCGCTTCTCGTCCGCATCGTAGCGAAACATCGGAAAATCGACGACCCACAGCAGCTCGTGGCCCTCGCGCGGCACCGCGAGCAGCTCGGCGAGGTACAGCCGCACAGCCGAGAGCGCGGCACTGACGGTTTCAAAGTCGTCAGCACCAAAGACAACGAGGTCACCGGGCTGCACCTCAAGTGCGTCTTTGATGGCGGCAAACTCCTCCTCCGAGAAGAACTTGATGATGGGAGACTTCGCTTCACCCGCACTGGTAAAGGCTATCCACGCCATACCCCGGGCGCCGTGCTCGGTTGCCACCGCCGCAATCTTGTCTATCTCTCCGCGGCTGAGATCGCCCGCGCCCTTTGCGTTGATGGCCTTGACCACGCCGCCAGCCGCAACCGCCGAAGCAAACACCTTGAAGGTGCTTTTGGCAACCACCGCAGAGATGTCCACGAGCTCCAGTCCAAACCGCGTATCGGGCCGGTCATTGCCGAAGCGCTCCAGAGCCTCGGCATAACTCAGCCGCGGCAGCGGGAAGGGGTGCGGAGCGCCGGCGACCTCGAGTACCTCCGCCATAACCTCCTCCATGAGCGCGATGACGTCATCCTGCTCAACGAAGCTCATCTCGAGGTCAAGCTGGGTGAACTCGGGTTGCCGGTCCGCGCGCAGGTCCTCGTCGCGAAAGCAGCGCGCGATCTGGTAGTAGCGTTCGATGCCGCCCATCATCAGCAACTGTTTGAAGAGTTGCGGGCTTTGTGGCAGGGCGTAGAAGCTGCCCTGGCTGGTGCGCGAGGGGACGAGAAAGTCGCGGGCGCCCTCCGGCGTTGAGCGACCGAGGATGGGCGTTTCCACCTCGATGAAGCCGCGGGCGTTGAGCGCGCGATGCATGGCAGCTGTCACCGCGCTGCGCAGTTTGAGAGCCGCAAGCACCTCGGGGCGACGAATGTCGAGGTAGCGCCAGCGCAGACGCGTGAGTTCGTCGGTTTCGATGCCGTCGGTGATGGCAAAGGGCGGAGTCTTCGCGGCGTTGAGTATCTCGACGCGTGTGAGCAAAACCTCGATTTCGCCGGTGTACATGGCGGGATTTGCCGTGCCCTCCGGCCGCGCGCGCACGGTGCCCGAGACGCCTATGACCCACTCGGGGCGCATGCGCTCGCCGAGGGCGAACTGCTCGCCTATGACTTCGGGATCGAAGACAACCTGCGTGATGCCCGTGCGGTCGCGCAGATCGACAAAGATGAGCCCGCCATGGTCGCGGCGATGACTGACCCAGCCGGTGAGTGTCACCTGCTCCCCTATCGCGGCGGCCGTGAGCTGCCCGCAGGTGTGCGTGTGCATGCTGTGGGCGTTAAGCGCCTCGGTGCTGGCTGCTGCGACGGGGGCGATGGGGGTCGCGGCGGAGGCGGGGGCGGCGGGGGTCGCGGGGGCTGCTGCGACGGGGGCGGGGGTCGCGGGGGTCGCGGATGCTGAGGGTGCTGCTGCGGTGTCTGTCATGAATGTGAAGCCTTCCTGTGTGGTTGGGTGTTCCTGGGGAGATGCCGATTTATTCATTGTACGTCATCTACCAGGCGTGTCTCGATGGCCCGAACGACATCTTCAAGCACGACCTTCTCCTCCTCATGGGTCGTAAGGTCGCGGACAACAACGGAGCCGGTCGCAAGTTCATCGGAGCCGACGATGACGGCAAGTCGCGCCCCGCTCTTATCCGCCTGTCGAAGCTGTGACTTCAGCGAGCGCCCCTGATGGTCGAGCTCCGTGGCAAGATTCGCGTCGCGCAGGCGCTGCGCGAGGGAAAAAGCCGCCGTGCGCGTGTCGGCGCCTGTCGCTGCAACGTAAACCGCCAGCGCTGGAGTGGCGGCGGCGTCGGTCCCGAGCGCCCTGAGGACGAGCTGGATGCGCTCCAGACCCACCGCAAAACCAAGGCCGGGGGTCGGCTTGCCACCAAACTCCTGCAGGAGCCCGTCGTAGCGCCCGCCGCCACCGATGGCGTTTTGCGAACCAAGGCCCGCATCAACCTGCACCTCAAATACCGTGCGT
Organism: Coriobacteriales bacterium; assembly: GCA_031277035.1. Taxonomy (GTDB): domain Bacteria; phylum Actinomycetota; class Coriobacteriia; order Coriobacteriales; family UBA8131; genus JAIRXA01. The sequence continues at coordinate 2,713 of JAISLY010000030.1, forward strand.
GTGTAATAGTCGAGCCCGCGCACGAGGCGGGGATTCTCCTCATAGGCGATATCTGCGTCATCGAGCAGCCCCTTGACCTGCGCATAGTGTGTCGCACAGTCCTCGCAAAGCATGTCGGTGATGCGCGGTGCGTCCGCCATGATGGCCTGACAGGTCGAAGCCTTGCAGTCAAAGGCACGCAGCGGATTGGTGTCCGCGCGCCGCACACACTCCGCACAGAGATCGTCTGCGTGGGCGACAATGAAGGCACGTACCTGGTCGCGGTACGCGGGACGGCAGGCGGCGTCGCCCATCGAATTGACGTACAGGCGCATGGCCTCACGCGGAATACCGCAGGCCTCGAAAAACCGCATGAGCATGATGATGACCTCGGCATCGGCAGACGGCTCTGCGGCACCCAGACATTCGGCACCCACCTGGTGAAACTCACGCAACCGCCCCATCTGCGGACGCTCCGCGCGAAACATCGAGCCTTTGTACCAAAACTTTACCGCCGTAGCACCGGGAGGAACAAGGTTGTGCTGCACCACCGCGCGAGCCACACCGGCCGTCTGCTCCGGACGCAACGCGAGCATCTCGTCGGCCTTCAGCGCCCGGCCTTCACCCAACTTGGCGAGGGCAGCGGGCGAAAACACGCGAAACATCTCCTTACCAACCACGTCGGTCGCCTCGCCGATGCCACGAACAAAGACGTCGAGCTGCTCAAAGGTGGGTGTCTCGATAAGGTCATAGCCATAACGGGCAAACACCGCCTGTGCCTGCCGCTCCATACAATTAAGCGCGTACGCCTGCCCCAACAACAAATCAGCGGTCCCACGCGGTGCCTGAAAACCCATGATGCTCCTTCTCCAACTACAACTACCACAAACCCAGCGCCCGCCGCAAACCCGGTGCC
>JAISLY010000043.1 GCA_031277035.1 Coriobacteriales bacterium
TCAGTCTTGCTTCCTCCATAGTTCCTTGACCAGAGCTTATTTCCGTTGGCGTCGAACTTCACGATGATGGCGTCATCTTCGCCCTTGTTGCCGGGGAGGTCGCCGTTTGAGGACCCAGACTTTCCTACAGCAACATAACCGCCATCTGAGGTAGCGATAACGGAGAAGAAGGTGTCGTAGTCGCTTCCCCCATAGCTTTTCGCCCACACCTTGTTGCCATTGGCGTCGAATTTCACAATGAGGGCGTTCTCGAAGCCCTTGTTGCCGGAGAGGTCGCCATCTGAGGACCACGAGGAACCAACGGCAACAAAACCACCGTCTGCGGTGGGCGTGACGGAGGTAAATTCGTCGTGGTTACTGCCTCCATAGCTTCTTGCCCACTGCAACTGCGGGATAGGCGTGGCGAGGGGTTCAAGGCCATCTGCTGCAAGAGGCGTGAGCGCTAGTGTGTCTTCGGGCGCAGGTGCGGGTGCAGCATCGCCTTCTGCCGCAGGGAGCTGAGCGCCTTGCTCGACTGCATCGGGCACGGCGCCTTCTGAGTCCGGGGTGTCGAGATCTACCTCAACGCCTTCTGCGCTCTCGTCGGCAGTTCCGGGCGGCAAAAGCGCTCCCTGCCCATCGGCACCGTCTGTGGCAACGGCGTTCGGCTCGCCTGCCTCAAGTTGTCCCTGCTCTCCTGGCTCCTCTGCCCAGGCCGGAGCCGCAAGCAGCAGCAAACCGCAGGCCAGAACAGCAGCAAGCAGCACACGCGCCAGCTTGCCTGCGGCATCGGCGGATACGCCCAGTATTCGTTTCATGGATAAAACCCCTTCCCTTGGAGGTTTGAGTTGACAAAAGGGACGGTTCCAAAGTGTCAACTTTTTTGACTGCGGTTTTGTGGCCAGTGTCCCTTTTGGAAAAGTTGACACTTTGGAACCGTCCCTTTTGTCAACTCAATGCGCTGCTCACTTGCAAGCGGATTGTCATAGGCAATAATGCCCCCCCCCCCCCCCCATTTGTCAAGGGAAAAATATTCGATGCGAACTCTCGTGTTTTTAGGCCATAGTTCGCATCAAATATTTTTAGTCGCCGCAGGATTAAGGGTGGACATTATGGAGAGAATTGCGCACATTATCTGCTATTATTAAAGGAGACATCCGCAATGAACGGGCGAATCGCTTTTAGCCATGGCTCTATTCGATGCGAACTCTTATGATTTTTAGGCACACTTCGCATCAAATGCCACATGCGCAGCAAACGACAGAGAGGATCATGATGATAGGACGGCGAGAAGAGCAGCGTATTCTCAGAGATACCACCGCCAAAGAAGAAGCTCAGTTCATTGTTGTCTATGGCCGTCGCCGCGTGGGCAAGACCTACCTGATTCGCGAGACATTTGCAGAGGGCTTTACCTTTTCCTACACTGGGATAGCCAAAGTAACAGCACGGCGGCAACTGACGGAGTTCGCACGCGCCCTGCAGGCACAACATCCCCAACATACCGTCTCTCCCCTTGCCTCGCAGAACTGGTTTGCTGCCTTCGATTCTCTGCGAGTGCTGATTGAGCAGTCCTCGCGCGGGCGCGACCTGATTTTCATCGATGAGATGCCGTGGATGGATAACCATAAATCAGATTTTCTTCCAGCCCTTGAGCATTTCTGGAACAGCTGGGCGTCTGCCCAAAAGAACCTGAGTCTGATTGTCTGCGGTTCGGCCGCCGCATGGATCACAAAGAAGATGTTTCGCAACAAGGGCGGACTGTATAACCGTATAACCCGGCAGATCAGGTTAAAGCCCTTCGCCCTGGCAGAATGTCAGGCCCTGCTTGAAGCCAACGGTGTTCGCATGAACCCCTATGACATCATCCAGTGTTTTATGGTATTTGGAGGAATCCCGTACTACCTGAACCAGCTGGACGGACGATACGGTCTGCCCCAAAACATCGACCGTCTCTGCTTCGTCGAGGATGCCCCTTTACGCTATGAGCACGACATGGTGTTTGCCTCGCTCTTCGACCGACCCGAAAAATACCTGCAAGTCATCGAGGCCATCGCATCGAAGAAAAAAGGTCTTACCCGTGAGCAGATAAAGGGCAGCGTTGACTTTGCTGATGGAGGAAACCTCTCCCGCATCCTCAAGGAGTTGGAGGAGTCCGGCTTTGTTCGCAGGTACGGGCCGCTGGGCAAAAAGAAGCTTGGAGCCCTCTATCAGCTTTGCGACCCCTTCACGACATTTTATCTGACGTGGATGCAAAGACCTGCTACAGGAAGCGACAATCTCTGGACATCGCTTATGGGAAGCGGCGCATACCACGCCTGGAGCGGCTATGCGTTTGAGCAGGTATGCCTCTCCCATATCACACAGATTAAGCAGGCGCTGGGAATAGCCGGGGTCAGGGCCGACATCGCATCCTGGCACAGCAGTAATCCCGGAGAAGCGGGTGCACAGATAGACCTTGTCATCGACCGCTTTGACAATGTTATCAATCTCTGCGAGATAAAATTTTCCTCCCGGGAATACCTGATCGACAAAGCATATGATCTTGTGCTGCGCAATAAGATTGGGGTATTTCAGCGGACGACCAGAACGCGCAAGGCCCTCCATCTGACCATGATTACGCCCTACGGCGTAAAGCCCAACACCTATCACAGCGTGCTTCAGTCAGAGATAACGATGGACGACCTGCTGCGCACATGACGCAGGATTACCCGACCAGAGGGAAAAGTTTTCGATGGGTTGACAGGGGACGTTTCTGGTGTCAACCTGCGAGACAGGTTGACACCAGAAACGTCCCCTGTCAACCCCCTAGTCGAAGGCCTGGCACAGCGCGTCGAGCAGGATGATTGCCGCGTGTTGTTCCTCGCGCGGCGAGAAGGCAAGGCCGTCGTCGGGCGGACAGAGCAGCTGTACCGCAATGCGGGGCTGCCCGGGCGAGGTGAGTTCCACGGCGGTGCGCAAACGCGCCCCTACGGTCACATCGCTGTCGTAGAGGACGCTCGGAACAACCGACTCGATACCGGAAACGCCGCCGCTGACTTTGACGCTGCCGCCAACAGGGACAACCCCCTCAACGCCGCGCCCGCCGCCTTTGGCGCCCTCGCCGCGCCCGCCCCCCTCAACAGCACCCCCACCGCCGCCGCCCCTGGCGGCCGCTTCGGCGGCGTGTTGCGAAGGAGCGGCAAGCTGCACCATCAGCGTCGTGGCGCCGGGTACCTGATCAAGCGATGGGGCGCTTACCACCAGAGAGGCGCAGGTCGTGGCCGCTGCCAGGTTTGAGATTCGCTCGGCAACGGCGCGGCTGGTCGCATCCGTACCAAAGACGCAGATTGGCGTCGTCTCCAACACGGCGGCGGCGCGGGCAAAGCCAAGCGGACGATCGCCAAGCGCAATCAGGTCCCTGCCCTCCCAGGCGTGACGCAGGCGATTGAGGGCGGCCCAGGTCGCATCGCCAACGATACCGTCGTCCTTAAAGCCGGCGTTCATCTGAAACTCGCGCACGGCTCGCTCGGTATGGGCGCCAAAGATGCCGTCGGGTGCGCAGCTGAAGCCAAGAGAGATGAGCGCGGTTTGCAGGATGCGGACGTCCCGGCCATGAAAATAGGGCATGCGCAGATAGAGCACCCTGTCGCCAAAGGTAAAGCTCGCGTCGACCAGAGCTGCCCAGGTCTCAGCATCAACAGACTCCCCCGCCGCAAGCCCCACGCGTTCGCGAAACGCGCTGACCGCGTGGGCGGTCTTGGGGCCAAAGACGTTCTCGTCTGCCTCCCCGCCCAGGTCGTAGCCGATGGAAAGCAGGCGCGTCTGGACGTCGCGGACCGCCGGGCCGCCCTGACCGCTTGCAATGGGTGGTATGTCGCTGAGTGTCATCATGGGTGGCACAGACCTGCCAAATCTCCCCAATCTTTCTGCTCTCCGGAATCTCCCCAAATTCCCTGCTCTCCGGAATCTCCCCAATTTCCCTGATTCCGCATCATTTTGTCGGTCTCGTTCATCGTGCCCTGACGATGAAGTAGTCCGCCATTGATAAAAGCAGCTCACGGGGCTTGCTCGCAGGCAGAACGGCAATCAGGCCAGGCTTTGCCTCTTCCACCAGATTGGCCGCAAAGTTGTGGGCGAAATCCAGTGAGCCGGCCTCACGCATGAGGGCAACAAGCTCCTCCAAAACAGCGGCATCGGTGCTGTGTGCCGCAAGAATCTCGATGATTCGCGCACCATGAGGGGAATGCTGAATCGCGTGAACGGCAATGAGGGTGCGCTTGCCCTCCGTCAGGTCGGAGCGAAAGTCCTTCTGTGTGGAATTTTGGCCTCCCACGAGGTTGAGCAGGTCGTCCTGGATCTGAAAGGCCAGTCCACAGGCAAGGCCAAAGGCGCGCAGGGCCTCTATCTGCTCTTCGCTGCCACCGCCAATCCGTGCGCCGACCGCAAGCGGCGTGGCTCCCGAATAAAAGGCGGTCTTGTGGGTGGCCATGACCAGATAGTCCTCGATACCAAGGTCGTAGCGCCCGTCGCGTGCCCAGCCGATGTCAAGGGCCTGCCCCTCGATGGTGCGCCGTGTCATCAGCACCAGCTCATCTAAGACGCGCAGCTTGGTGGCGTCATCGAGGTCGGGGTCCTCCAACACGAGACCGGTGACCTGGGAGAGCGCCAGGTCCCCCGCGTTGATTGCCAGGCCCTCGCCCTGCGTAAGATGCATGCAGGGTTCGCCGCGGCGCATGAGAGAGCGGTCGGCGATGTCATCATGGATGAGCGCTGCCGTGTGAAAGTGCTCGACCGCGGCGGCGGCGGCGGCGGCGCGGGTGGGGTCGCCACCAACCGCCTCGCAGGCCAGTTCGCAAATCAGGGGACGGTGGCGTTTGCCGCCGTTGGCTGAGTAGGCGGCAAGCGGCTCGTACAGGTAACGCAGCATGTCCGGCGTTGCCGCCGCCGCCGCGGTCGAGCCTTCGGTAAAGAAGTCGGCCACGAGTCGGTTCATGCGCTCGGCGTTGTCATTGAGATAGCTTTCGAATGTCATAGCTTCCTTGTCGTCCCCAGCGCCCCTGAACCTCTCGTTGTGCCGGCGTAAACGCACCTGGCGCGGGGCTTACCTGTAGCGTCCCTGTCGCATACCCGATCATCGCAGGTTGTAAAACGCGTCGCGCCCGGCGTATTGCGCAGCCGCTCCCAACTCCTCCTCGATACGAATCAGTTCGTTGTACTTGGCCACCCGGTCGCTTCGTGCGGGAGCACCCGCCTTGATCTGACCGGCGTTGACGGCCACCGCAAAATCGGCCAGGGTTACGTCCTCAGTCTCGCCGGAGCGGTGCGAGATAACGCAGGTGTATCCGGCCTGTTTGGCGGTCTCAATCGTCTCCAGCGTCTCTGTCAGCGATCCAATCTGGTTCAGTTTGATGAGGATTGAGTTGGCCACACCGCGCTCGATACCCTGCCTGAGACGCGTTTTGTTGGTGACAAAGAGGTCATCGCCCACCAGCTGCACCCGCCCTCCGAGGCGCTCGGTAAGGAGCTTCCAGCCATCCCAGTCCTCCTCGGCCATGCCATCCTCAAGGGAGATAATCGGGTAGGTATCCACGAGTCTCTCCCAATACTCCACCATCTCCTCGATGCTCAGCTCGCGCTGCTCGCCCGCCAGCACATAGACCTTACGCTCGGCATCGTAGAACTCAGTCGCGGCCGGGTCCATCGCAAAGACGACCTGCTCGCCAAGGCTGTAGCCCGCCTTCCTGACCGCCTCAGAAAGCAGTGCGAGCGGTTCTTCGTTCGTCTTGAGATTGGGGGCAAAGCCGCCCTCATCGCCGACCGAGGTCGAAAGTCCCCGGTCTTTGAGCACGGTCTTCAGCGTGTGGTATATCTCCGAGCACCAGCGCAGGGCCTCGGCAAAACTCGGGGCACCGACGGGCATGATCATGAACTCCTGAAAGTCCACGTTATTATCCGCGTGCACGCCACCGTTGAGGACGTTCATCATCGGCGTGGGGAGGCAGTGCGCGTTTACGCCGCCCAGATAGGAGTACAGCGTCAGCTCGCAGGACTCAGCAGCGGCCTTTGCGCAGGCCAGCGAGGTGCCGAGGATGGCGTTTGCGCCAAGTCGCGTCTTGTTTGCGGTGCCATCGAGCTCACAAAGCTTTGCGTCTAAAGCCCGCTGATCGGTGGCGTCAACGCCCACAAGGGCACGTGCAATCTCCTCTTCCACATGCTCAACGGCCGTGCGCACACCCCTGCCCAGATAGCGCGCGCTCTGCGCATCGCGCAGTTCGCATGCCTCAAAGGCCCCGGTTGAGGCGCCCGACGGCACAGCGGCGCGCCCAAATGCGCCATCATCGAGAAGCACCTCGACCTCGACCGTCGGATTGCCGCGCGAATCGAGTATCTCACGCCCATGGACGCTGATAATGCTAGACATGAACGACCTCCTTCTCGTAGCGGAGCAGGCCGCAAGGCGCCTGCCCATCTCCCCAGCGTACTGCTCCATCATAGCCCATCGACCGCACAAGGTGCGACATGAGACACGCCGCGCACTCTCAGCGTCGATACCCTGTTTGCGAGCGACATTGTTATACTGTTCCCATGGACAAACCGGTGCTTACTCCCGATATTATCAAACGCTGCAATCCCGGCGTCAACGACTTTGGGCTCGGGCAGCTGATGGCGCTCGCAAGCCAGTGTCTGCGCAGCGCAAAGACGCCCACGGCCTGCGATATTTGTCTGGACGTCTGCCCCGTCGGTGCGCTTGCCAGCGAAAAGGGCGCCCGGCCGCATGCCACAACCGCCTGCATCAAATGCGGCGTCTGTATCAGCGCCTGCCCAGTAAACGCGCTGGCTGGCTCGCTGCGCACGATACAGCAGATCAACCGCCTGATCCTGCAGGCCACCCTGCGCGTCGACCGCCTGGCCATCACCTGTGAGCGAACCTGTGCCCTGCTCCGTCTCAAACAGGAGACCGACGCAGCCGATGAGGCTGAGCGCGACCTGGCGCTCATCGACGCGGCCGTGAAAAGCGAGCACCTGTATAAGGTGCCCTGCCTGGGCATGCTCAGTCGCGAAATCTGGTTCTCGGCCCTCTCCGAGATTGGCTTCTCCCGTCTGCACGAGCTGCTCGTCTACCTGCCGGTCGGCCAGTGTGACAACTGCCCCGCAAACGCTTTGGGCACGGTCGAGGATGCCTTCAGTCGGGCGATAGCCATCGCTGAGGAATGGAGCGGTGAGACGGTCGGGCTTGTGATGGACGCCGCCGAGCTGCCCCAGGCCCGTCATGCCAACGTGCGCGCCTACCTGATGAGCGAGACGGAAGTTGACCGACGTGGCGTGTTTACCGGCTTCGTGGAGGAGCTCAAGGCATCCTGGGACGAGAGCACCCGCGTCGGCAATCGCGCACTTGACGAGACGCAGCGCCAGCGCGTTCGCAAGCAGACCTTTGAGCGTACCCGACTCTGGGCGGTCAGCAGGGCACCGAAGCTGCCGGGCAAACAGCCCATTGCCACCCCCCTGCGCTATATCCTCATCGAAGCCGTGGGGCGTCATCCCCAAAATGCCAAAAACGTGAGGCTGATAACCGCGACGACCGATGATGAGCTCTGTACGCGTTGTGGCGCCTGCGTCGACGCCTGCCCGGTGCATACCAGGCGCCTTATCGAGGGCGAGGCGGCAACCGCCGGCACTGAGGCCACCGAAGCCGCTGATGCTGAGGGCGCTGCGAACACTGCCGCTGCCGCCGAGGCCACGGACGCAACGCCATCTTTTATCATGACCGACTCGATGTACTGTATGGCGTGCAGCGCCTGCCTGCAGGTCTGCCCCACCAAGGCCTGTCACTTTGACGAGACTGACGGCAGTACGTTTCTTTTGGATCAGGACAGCTCCGGGCAATAGTTCGCGCACCGCGCATGAGTACGGCCGCTTTGAAAACGCCTGCCCCTGCCCTGGGCAATCCAACTCGTCACCCGAGCAATCCCGCCGGCAGCCCGAAACACCTGCCCTTAAAAAACGTGCCCCTCGACCGGGTCGTCGGAGTAGGGGCTGTAGCGCGAATCCCTATCGTCCGGGGTCAGCGCGATAAGGGTCACGAGCAGGCAGCAACCGCAGAGCAAGAGGGCAACCACGACGCTTGCGATGATGAGCCCAACGTTGTTGCGCTTCGGTGGCGGGGGCAGCGTGCCCTGCGTCGCATAGGGATATTGATAGGGCGAAAACGAGGGTGCGGGCGACACGGGGGGCGCAGGAGGTCTCTGATACGCCGCCTGCCAGGGCGCCTGGGGGGCCTGAGAGGCCTGATAGGGCGTCTGATAGAATTGCTGCGGCGGGTAGGGCTGGTAGGGTTGCTGTGCCTGATGGGGCGACCAGCCCCAGGACTCGGAGGGCGGCGAGGGGCTCCAGGTCGAATAGCCGGACTGAGCCGGTGCCTGCTGGAAGGATTCGGGCGGCGGCAAAAAGCCCTGCTCCGGTTGCACCTCCGGCTGGAGCGGCAAGCCCTGCTCCGGTTGCACCCCCGGCTGCGGCAAAACGCCCTGCTCCGCTTGCACCCCCGGCTGGAGCGGCAAGCCCTGCTCCTGCTGAGCTTTCGGCTGTAACTCGGTCTGTTGAGGCTCGTCAGGCTCAGGCATACGGGTTCTCCTTCGGGCGATTCTTCGCGTGGGTTTTTCATTATCCGCTATAAACGGCATTTCTCCAAGGTATACTATGCAGATGAAACCTGACTGTTGGCAAGCCGCCGACGGGAGGTAAGGGGGAGTTCGTGGCTGACAGGAAATCGAATGCGCGTGGAACCTGGCTCACGCAGAGTACCGTTTTGCCGATTGTATCGGTGTTGTTCACCATTGTCCTGGTGGCAACCATTGCCCTTACCCTGCGCAACAACCAGCAGCTTGAGGACATTCTTGCCGAAAGCGTGCGCTCCGAACTCGTCTCAACATCCATCGCCGCGCGCGACATCATTGAGCCTTACGCGGAACTCTTCCTGAAAATTCACAGCCAGGAGGATATCGAGGCCAACGCGCAGGAGTGGAACGAAGTCACAGAAAAGCTGCGCGTCCTGCGCGAAGAGGTTAACGCGGAGTATATCTACGCACTCAAATACGAGGATGGCGCGTATTGGTTTGTTTTCGATACCGACGAAGAGGCCGCGCTGAACCACGACATCTACACGCCCTACGAGATTGCGCCGGTTCATGAGGAAGCCTTTAGCGGCATCAACGCCGTTGGCCTGCTCAATGTCACCGATGAATGGGGCAGCTACAATACCAGCGCCGTTCCCCTGTATTACAACGAAAAGCTCATCGGCATTGTCTCGACCGACATCGCCGATACCTATATCACGCGCAGCCAGGCAACCTCTCGTTTCTATGCCATAGCGCTGATTACGGTCATGGTGCTCTCGATGGGCATGCTGCTTGGCAGCCTGGCGGTCATGTTGCGTCGCAACGCGCGGATGCAGGCACATCTCTTTGAGATTGCGAATAACGATGCCATCACCGGCCTGCCAAACCGCCGCTACCTCTTTAACTACCTTGAGGAGAAGCGTGCGCAGTTTGAGCGCGACCGGGCACCCTTTGCACTGGTGTTCATCGACCTGGACAACTTTAAGACCGTCAACGACAGCGCCGGACACAGTGCCGGCGACGAGCTGCTGCGCGAAATCGCCCGGCTCCTCAGTACGTACAGCGACACGGTGACGGGCGAGGGCACAGCGCACGCGGCAAAAAGGGACGGTGGAGAAAAGCAATGTCTGGAGCCTCTCACCGCACGTATCGGGGGCGACGAGTTTTTGCAGCTGGTACCTGATGTGTCCGACGCGCAAGGCGCTTCGCTTTACGCCGAGGGCCTGCTCGCAGCCTTTAAGAACCAGGAGGAACTGAAGCCATTCATTGAGGACTTTGCGGTGGGGCTGAGCCTTGGAGTGGCGCTGTTCCCCTCGCAGGCGATAGATTACGACGAGCTGATTCGCTATGCGGACATTGCCATGTACCACTCAAAAAGCGCCGGCAAGCACAGATTTGCCCTGTACGACCCAACGATGAGTGCCAACCTCGATGGCATCGAGCTATCCGTTCGCCGCAATACTCCCAACAGACGATAATGTGTGAGCGTGTGGCTGTCGGATGGTGGGCGGCTTGGGGGCAGGGGGATGGGGAGTGGTGCGGGCGCGCGGCTGGGCGGCGCGGGGGCGGCTGGGCGAGTGTGGGCGACGGGCGGTGCGGTGCGGCGGCTCACTTCGCAGCCACGTGAACGCGACGTTGCGCGTCGATAGAGACCCTGCCCTCTGCAATCAGCTGTAAGACCTCCGGATACAGGACATGCTCAAGCTCATGAATGCGCGTCTCCAGCGTCTCGAGGCTGTCATCCTCCTCGATGGGAACGGCCCTCTGTGCGATGATTGGCCCGCGATCGTAGGCCGCATTGGCAAAATGCACCGTGACACCGGTGAGTTTGACGCCTGCGTGGTAGGCATCAGCAATACCGTGAGCGCCGGGAAAGGAGGGCAGCAGGGCTGGGTGGATGTTGAGGACTCGATCGGGAAAGGCCGCGAGCACCGGATCGGTGAGCAGGCGCATATATCCTGCCATGACAATATACTCAACTTCGGCCTGTTTCATTTCTGCGGCGATGAGTTCGTCGGCCGCCTCCGGCGAGCGGTAAACCTCGCGGGCAAGTGAGATGGTGGCAATCTGCGCCTCACGAGCGCGACGAAGCCCGTCGGCCTCAGGCGTGCTGGAGATGACCAGGGCAATCTGCGCATCCAATGCGCCGCGGGCAATCGCGTCGATGATGGCCTGAAGATTGGTCCCCCTGCCAGACAACAGCACGCCGATACGCATCAGCGATACACCACCTTTCGCATCAGCGATACACCACCTGCGGCGAAGCCGCCGCGCTGGCAGCAGCCACCACCTTACCGATACGAAAGACGCGGTCGGTGGCCGCACAATGTGCCGTGATGGCATCTTCTTGTTCGGGTGGGCAGATCAGCGCCATGCCGATGCCCATGTTGAAGGTCTTCAGCGCCTCCTCATCGGTCAGCCCGGCCGCCTCGCAGACGCGCTTGAGAATCTTGGGCACCTCCCAGCTACCACGCTCAACGCACGCGTCAAGGCCGGCGGGCAGGGCGCGATTCAGGTTCTCGGTGATGCCGCCGCCGGTGATGTGGGCAGCGGCATGAAGCGGCAGCCCTGCCAAAAGCGCATCGAGCAGCGGGCGCACGTAGATGCGCGTCGGTGCCAACAGGGCCGCGCCGAGAGAGCGCCTGGTGCCCGCAAGAGGGGTACGCAGCTCCTCATCGCTTAACTGGTCGGTCAACGCGCGGCGCACCAGGCTGAATCCATTGGAATGCAGGCCGCTTGAGGCAAGCCCCAGGATAGCGTCGCCTTCCCGCACCAGATGGGGGCCAATCATCCGCGGGCGATCGACCACGCCGGTGGCAAAGCCTGCCAGGTCAAAGGAATGGGGCAGCATCGTGCCGGGATGCTCGGCCATCTCGCCACCGATAAGCGCACAGCCGGCCTGACGGCAGCCCTCGGCGATGCCTTCGAGGATGCGTGCGGCCACCGAGGCCTCGAGTTTCTCCACAAGCAGATAATCGAGGAAAAACAGGGGGCGGGCGCCACTGACCACAATGTCGTTGACGCACATGGCCACCAGGTCGATGCCGATGGTCGAAAGCTCGCCGAGGCGCCGGGCCAACTCTATCTTCGTGCCCACGCCATCGGTGCCCGAGACGAGAACGGGGCTTTGCATGTCCTTGAGAACATCCGCCGCGATAAGCCCGCCAAAGCCGCCCAAATCGCCAATCACCTCGGGCGTATAGGTAGAACGCACCGCTTCGCCGATAGCCTGTACGGCACGGGCGCCCTCTTCTATGTCGACCCCGGCCTCCTTATAGGTGAGCCGCGCATGCATCCGCTGTGCGCCCCCTCTCCTCATCCGAAGTCCAAAACTGCGGCTCCATGTCCTGGCAGAAGGCCCTGGTCTGCATCTGCTCGCTGATGCGCACCGGATATATCCCGCTGAAACAGGCGGTACACAGGCCCGAATGATTGGCCTTGCAGCAGGCCAGCAGCCCCTCTTCTGAGAGGTAGGCAAGTGAGGAGGCGCCCACGTAGGCGGCAATCTCCTCGATACTTCTGCGCGCGGCGATGAGTTGCTCCTGCGTGTCGGTGTCGATGCCGTAGAAACAGGGCCAGCGCACGGGCGGCGAGACGATGCGCAGATGCACCTCGGCGGCGCCAGCCTCGCGCAGCATCGCGCACAGCTGCCGCGTGGTATTGCCGCGTACGATGCTGTCATCCACGACGATGAGGCGCTTGCCCGCGATGGCCGAGGGCAGCGGATTGAGCTTGAGGCGAATGCCGCGCTCGCGCAGCTGCTGGGTTGGCTGGATGAAGGTGCGCCCGACGTAGCGGTTCTTCACAACGCCCTCAACATAGGGAATCCCGCTTGCGTGGGCGTAGCCGATGGCCGAAGGCACGCCGCTGTCGGGTACTCCCATGACGATGTCGGCCGCAACCGGCGCCTCCTCAAAAAGGCGACGCCCCATCGCCTCGCGGCTCGCGTAGACACTCAGCCCGTCAAGCACGGAGTCGGGACGCGCAAAGTAGACGTACTCAAAGACGCAAAGCGCTCGCTCGCGTTTGGCGACGGCCTGCTCAACAACAAGTCCTTCCTCGTTGATGCGGATGACCTCGCCCGGCTCAACATCCCGCACAAAATGCGCTCCCACGATGTCCAGCCCGCAGGTCTCGGAGGCGAGCACCCAGCCACGGTCGTCGGGCAGCCGTCCGATGCACAGCGGCCGGATGCCATTCGGGTCACGAAAGGCGTAGAGCGCCTCGGCCGTGATGAGCACCATGGCATAGGCACCGCCAATCAGCTCCATCGTCTTGCGAATGCCCTCGCGCATATGGTGGGTCTTGCGCGTAAAGTAGCCAATCAGCTTGGCCGCGACCTCGCTGTCGGTCGAAGAGCGAAAGGAGACGCCCAGCTCCAGCAGCTGCACGCGCAGATGATTGGTGTTGACGAGCGTCCCGTTATGGGCCAGGGCGATGATGGAATCGTCGATGGCGGAGAGGTGCGGCTGCGCCGCCTCCCAGGACGAGGAACCGCCCGATGTGGAGTAGCGGACATGCCCGATGGCAATATGGCCCTCAAGCGAGGCGAGGGTCGATTCGTTAAAGACCTGGGTAACCAGCCCGCGATCCTTTGTCGCTGTCACCGCAGAACCGTCCGCCACCGCAATCCCGGCGGATTCCTGCCCGCGATGCTGCAGAGCGTGCAGGCCAAAATAGGTCATGCGGGCGGCGTCTTCTCCAGGCGCATACACGCCAAAGACCGCACACGCCTCTTCGGGATGGTCGGAGGGGGTGGGGTGGAGTGTGCGGGAGTGGGGGGTCGCGCAATCCGCAGGATGTTGAGAGCACTCAGGCATCGCCGGTCGCCTGCCCGGCGGTAGTCTGCGCGGTCTGCGCGGTCTGCGCGGCGGTAGTCTGCGCAGACTGTGCGGCGTCGCCCTGCGCGGCCTGTGCAGCGTCGCCCTGCGCGCCCTGCGCGGTCTGCGCGGCCTGCGCGGTGTCGCCCTGCGCGGTCTGTGCGGCGTTAGTCTGCGCAGCCTGCGCAGCGTCGCCCTGCGCGGCGGCCTCCTCCACAGGAGCAGCCAGGAGAATGAGCCGCTTCGTATTGCCCAGATCGGTGCAGGTGACCAGACAGCACAGACGGTCTATCCGCCCGACCGACGGCGCGTCTGAGATGGTCGCATAGCGCAAAAGCTCGTCAAGGTAGCTGGTAAACGCCGCGTCGCTGGCAAAATCGAGCTGGCGCAACTGCTCATCGCCCTCGCAGACGACCACGGCCAGGGTCTGCAGGCGCCAGACGCGGTCGGGCGTTGCGATTCGCACAGTTCGGTGCTCATCAAAAAACCCCTGCTCCCGAAATTTCAGCAAATCGGCAAACATCGAGCCGTCGAGCATATTATGGCCATAGATCATGGTGTTGTACGTGGCGAGAGGCGCCACGTTGTCGCAATCCAGGAAAACCGAGCCCACCGTGCTGGACGTTTTGTCAAAAAGATGGTTCAGATAGTACTCGTTATCGGGCGCCTGAGCGATTGGATAACTGATTCGGGTACCCTCAATCGTTATCCAGGCCACGATGTCGGGGTTGATCTGACGCAGGGCGTCCCAGTTGATGTTGCCAAGGTTTTCGCCCGCATCGAAGGAAGGCTGCGAGACGCTCTGATTGGAGTCGGGACTCAGGCCCGCAGCCTGCTCCAGACTGTCGTAGGTCGCGCGAGCGCTCAGATAGCGTCCCAGAAGGGAGAGGGCAATGATGAGCGCGGCGGCTATCAGGGCAATCCCGACGACCAGCAGGATACGAGAGGTGTGAGACGTCCGTGCGTTTCGCGCACTGCCAGCCCTGATTATCTCCGCACCGTTTTCGCCGAATCCGGCGGCTCTATCGTTCCCGTCAGCTCCAAATGCGCTGGCTCTTGTCCTCACCGAAGCGCCGCGACGTTTTGAATCGTGCCTCACACGAGCCTCAAACGGGCTCTGTTCGCGTCTATGTGCTCCGCGGTATTCGCTCATGGTCTTGTTGGTGTTCGCCCGTCCCCTCGCCTGGTGCGCTGTTCGTGCACACAAAAGGCCCCATCATGCACGAGCACACGGGAGCCCTTCGCAATCACGTCCACACAGTCCTATTTCTTCTTCATCTCGTCAAAGAAGCCCTTCGCAATGAAGGCGATGATTCCGATGACCAGTAACGCAATAACAATCCAGATCACAACCCAGGGGATCTCGATTACGCCGAACAGATTGTAGGTGCCTCCCATAATGGTGTTCCTCCAACTACGCGACTGGACTTGCCGGTCTACCCATTTCCGTCTGCCGGATGCCGAGCCAAAGGCCGGTACCCATCCGCCTATTCTATCATATCAATGCAAAACAGGAGATTCATCGTGGCCTTGTGCCGTCACCTGCGCCTTTGTCCTCTTTGCGCTGGATTCACGATTGTCCAATAACAAAGTAAGTGCAAGTCAGGCAGACTAAGCGCAAATGACGAGGTAAGCGTCAGTTTTGCTGGCTCGATTGGCATCGACTCTCCTGTCATGGCGCCGAACTAAGCGCA
>JAISLY010000061.1 GCA_031277035.1 Coriobacteriales bacterium
CCCTCTCAACCCGTCCCTTTTGTCACCTCCCGGGCCACCTCACCCGTCCCTTTTGTCACCTCACAGGCCCTCTCAACCCGTCCCTTTTGTCAACTCCGCAGGCTGTCTCACCCGTCCCCGCCGTCGTCGCTACCGGTGTTGTCTCTGCCGCTCGTGCGCCGACAGCGCAGTTTCTCTACCGCTCGCGCCATTGATTGTTGCAAACTTATAAGAATAGTCTAGAATAAGCGGACTATGAAAAGCCAGATTGACATACACGCGTACAAACTCGGCTCCGCTCGGATGCGATGCCGCAACCACGGCATCATGCCCTGCTTACAGAGCCGCAGTGGGCCCGACTCGTCGGGTCTACCCGTTTAGGGAGCCATCGGGCTTTCGTTGGGAGAACGTGACTGCGGCCTCGGGATACCGGGGTCGTTTTGTATGAAGCAGTTTTGCATGAGTCTGTATGAGTTTGTATCAAGCAGTTTTGTATGAAGAAGGCCGGGTAACGGGTATCGAGCGTCACCCTGCCACCGCGACAACAGGGAAGGAAGCACACGTGCCACCATCAAGCATTCAAGCAAACCAGTCCTCCACCCGCAGCCAACCCCGTCAGATTGCAATCTATGGCAAAGGCGGCATCGGCAAATCAACCACGACCTCCAATCTCTCCGCGGCGCTGTCCGACCTGGGCTACAAGGTCATGCAGTTTGGCTGCGACCCCAAGGCCGACTCCACCAACACGCTTCGCGACGGCAGCTACATCCCCACGGTGCTCGACCTGCTTCGCGAGAAGAAGAAGGTGGACGCACACGAGGCCATCTTCCAGGGCTACAACGGCATCTACTGCGTGGAGGCGGGCGGGCCTGCTCCGGGCGTGGGCTGCGCGGGCCGGGGCATCATCACCGCGGTGCAACTCCTCAAACAGCAAAACATCTTTGAGGAGCTGGAGCTGGACTACGTAATCTACGACGTGCTCGGCGATGTGGTCTGCGGCGGGTTTGCCGTGCCCATCCGCGAGGGCATCGCCCAGCACGTCTTTACCGTCACAAGCGCCGACTTCATGGCGATATATGCCGCGAACAACCTCTTCAAGGGTATCCAGCGCTACTCCAACGCCGGCGGGGCGCTGCTGGGCGGCGTTATTGCAAACTCGATGAGCCATCCCTATCAGCGCGAGATTGTGGATGACTTTGTGGCGCACACGCATACCCAGGTGATGCAGTACGTGCCGCGCTCCATCACCGTTACGCAAAGCGAGCTTTCGGGCAAGACGACCATCGAGGCCTCGCCTCAAAGCGAGCAGGCCGAGATTTATCGCGAGCTGGCGCGTCGCGTTGACGCTCATACCGAATCCGCCACACCCGAGCCGCTTGAGCCCGGCGAACTGAAGGACTGGGCCTCCAAGTGGGCCGATACGCTTGTCGCTATCGAAAGCGGCGAGGTGCGCGACGAGAAAGCTGGTATCTGAGATGGCTCCTCTGTCCCCTCTGTCTCCTCTGTCCCCTCTGGGCCCTCTGTCCCCTCTGGGCCCCGTCACGAAAGCTGGTATCTGAGATGGCCACCGTCAATCTCCACGTGCCCGCAGTCGCGGTGCGCGAAATACGTCTGAACACAATCACGGGTTACGAAGGCACGGCTGCCGACCTTCTGGAGCGCTCCTGCAACGGGGGCGCAAGCCTTCGCGAACGGGGCCGTGGTTTTACCCAGTGCCTGGGCTGCTCCACCTCAAACGCGGCCTGCATGACGGTCCTTGTCCAGGACGGCGCGGTTATCAGCCACGGCCCGGTGGGTTGCAGCTCCTGCCTGCATGAGTTTGCCTTCACCTATCGTGTCAACGCGCCGGTCCGCGGCCTCAGCGCGCCCACGCCGCGCCACATCTACTCCACGAACCTCACGGAGGATGAGACGGTCTTTGGCGGTTCGGACAAGCTCGCGGCCAGCATCCGCGAGGTCTATGAGCGCGAGCACCCCGCCGTCATCTTCATCATCACCACCTGTGCAAGCGGCATCATCGGTGACGATGTCGAGGGCGTGGCAAATGATGCCGAGGAGGAACTCGGCATCCCCGTCGTGGCCATCTTCTGTGAGGGATTTCGCTCAAAGGTCTGGACAAGTGGCTTTGACGCGGGCTATCACGGCATCGCCCGCAAACTCATCCGCCCGCCCCGTCCTCCTGAAGAACGCTTCAGCATTACGGAGACGGGCGAGCGCGTCTGGGACAAACCCTTCGTCAACGTCATCAACTTCTGGGGCTCGGACTTCTTTGGCCCCTGGCTCGAACGCTTTGGGTTTGAGACCCGCTACATCACGCCCTACTCGACGCTTGCCAGCCTGCAGACGGCAAGCGAGGCCCGCGCCAGCGTGCAGATCTGTACGACGCTGGGCTCCTATATGGCCTCTGCTCTGGAGCAGGGTTTTGGGGTTGAGGCCCTGCGCGCGGCGCCGCCCTATGGCGTGGCCGCGACCGAGCGCTGGCTGCGCACATTCGGCGAGATGGTTGAGAAACCCGAGGTTGCCGAGGAGATTATCGCTGAGGAACGCGCAAAGTATCTGCCGCAGATCGCCGAATTGCGCGCGCGGCTTGAGGGGCGAACCGCCTACGTGACGGCCGGCGCTGGTCACGGCCACGCCATGCTCCAGATACTCGGAGAGCTTGGCATCGAGGCCCAGGGTGCGGCCCTGTTTCACCACGACCCGGCAAACGACATCGACTCGGAGGAGGCCGATTCGCTGGTCGCTCGGGTGCGCGATTACGGTGACGTGCCGCGGCTTTCCATCTGCAACAAGCAGGAGTTCGAGCTCGTTAACGTGCTTGCACGTCTGCGGCCACAGCTTCTGCTCGCGCGGCACGGCGGCATGACGCTGTGGGGGGCAAAGCTCGGCATCCCGTCGCTGCTCATCGGTGACGAGCAGTGGGGCATGGGGTATCAGGGCATCGTGCGCTACGGTCGGGCGATAAGCGAAGTGCTGGAAAACGACGAGTTCGTTGTCAATCTCGCCCGCCATGCCATCAACCCCTACTCAAAGTGGTGGCTCGCGCAGACCTCCTCCGCCTTTTTGGAAGAGGGGGATTTCTGATGACGCGCCGCCAGGCAGCAGGCAGTTCTCTGATGACGCGCCGCCAGGCAGCAGGCAGCTCTCTGGAGACGCGCCGCCAGGCAGCAGGCAGTTCTCTGGAGACGCGCCGCGCGAGAGGGGGTCTGCCATGTCCACTTCCGGCATGATCGAACAGGAGCGCTACACCTGCGCAATCGGTGCCCTGCAGTCGGTTGTCGCCATCCCGCGGGCCGTGCCCATCCTGCACTCCGGGCCTGGCTGCGGCACGATGATCCTCGGCTTTTTTGAGCGCGGGACGGGCTATGCCGGCGGCTATACCTCCCCGTGCACGAACTTCTCCGAGACCGAGGTCGTCTTTGGCGGCGTTGACAAACTGCGCCAGCTCATCGTCAATACCGACAAGGTGCTCGACAGCGATTTGCAGGTCGTGCTCACCGGCTGCACGGCCGACATCGTCGGGGACGACGTGGGCTCGGTTCTCTCCGAATTCGTCGATGCGGGCCGCCCCCTTGTTCATGTGGAGACGGCCGGCTTTAAATCCAACAACCTCGTTGCCCACTCCAACGTCGTCAACGCGATTATCGATCAGTATGTCGATCTCTTCGCGGCTGTGCATCCGTCGCGCTCAGATGCGCTGCTGGTCAACGTCTTTGCCTCGCTGCCGTATCAGGACCCCTTCTGGAAGGGCAATCTGCGTGAGTACAAACGTTTGTTTGAGGCGCTCGGGCTGAAGGTAAACATCCTTTTTGGCCCCGAAAGCGCCGGGGTGGACGAGTGGAAAAGCATTCCCGAAGCAAACTTCAACGTGCTCATCTCGCCCTGGTATGGCCTGCCCATCGTCGAGCATCTTCAGGAGCGCTACGACCAGCCGTATTTCCGTTTTCCGTATGTGCCAATCGGCGCCAACGAGACCACGCGCCTCCTTGAGGGCCTCTCCGCCTTTGCCATCGAGCAGGGAGCGCCCCTCAATCCCAGGCGAACCCGTGCGCTTATCGAGCACGAGGAGCAGGCGTTTTACGAGGAGATTGACAATCTCGCGACCTTCCTGCTGGAATTTCGCTACGGTCTGCCCAATCACGTGCACATCCTGCACGATGCGGGCTACGTGGTGGGGCTGTCGCGCTTCCTGCTGCACGAGGTGGGGATTGTGCCCAAGGAGCAGTTCATTGTGGATGGGACGCCCGAGGAGTATCAGGCGGCCGTGCGCGCCGATCTGGCGGCGACAAGCGACAGGCGCGAGATACCCGTGAGTTTTGATGTTGACGCAGGCGCCGCTCAACGTGCGCTTCGTGAGCTCTATGGCGTCGCGGCGGGGGCGGGTGCGGCTGGGGCGGCGGCCAGCGAGGGCGATGCGACGGCGGCGGGCGGGGGC
The DNA here is from genome assembly GCA_031277035.1 of Coriobacteriales bacterium. Taxonomy (GTDB): domain Bacteria; phylum Actinomycetota; class Coriobacteriia; order Coriobacteriales; family UBA8131; genus JAIRXA01. Next base: position 4,415 of record JAISLY010000061.1, read on the forward strand.
GGGGGCGCCGCGGCTGCTGCGGCTGGCGGGGGCGCGGCTGGCGGGGGCGCCGCGGCTGCGGGCGGGGGCGCCGCGACTGGCGATGCGGCTATCGGCGGGGGAGACCCCACCGCAGCCGCCATCGCCGTCGGTGCGCACGGCGGCGGGCAGGGCGGCACCGCTGGGCATGAGGGGCGCGGCCTTATCATCGGCAGCGGTTGGGACAAGGAGTTGGCACGCGACCTGAGCTGCGATTTTCTGCCCGCCGCCGTGCCCGACCCCTATCGGCTTGTCCTGACGACCAATTACGCCGGTTATACCGGTGGCCTGCGGGTCATTGAGGACATCTACGACGTGGTGCTCAGCACCTATGCGTAGGGCCGCCGACCGCCGTTCGTTGTGGCGCCAACCGCTGGCCGCTGCCCGCAGCGCCCCCGCCAACCGCCGCTCTTCGGGCCGCCCACCGCTGGCCGCTGCCCGCAGCGCCCCCGCCGCCCGCCGTTCGTTGTGGCGCCCGTCTGGTTTCACCGACTGTTTGCACGATGGAAACACCCAGCAGCGAGTATGAGGATGTTGAAAGGAACGAGATGAGTCATCGAGTGGCGATAACAACACGGGACGGCAAGGTGGTGCAGGAGCACTTCGGGCACGCGCGGCACTTCCACATCGTCGACATCGGCGAGGGTGAGCCGGTCTATGTGGAGACCCGCGAGATTGAGCCGCGCTGTCAGGGTGGCCCTGCGGGCGAAGCGCCCCAGGAGCAGCCGCACGATGCCTCGCGTTTTGCCGCCGCCGTCGAACTTTTGAGTGATTGCGAGGCCGTGGTCACGGCTCAGATAGGGGAGGGCGCCGCCGCCTATGTGCTCGCGCACGGACTGCGCATCTTTGAGGGCCGTGGCTTTGTAGACGACATTCTTGGGGAGGTCGGGCCTCTGCTTGATAAGGCCGAGCCTTCCCCTGAGAAGGAAGAGGATCTTTCATGACATTGATCAGGGAAATAACTGCCCCCAGCCGTCCGGCAAAAGGTCACATCTCAACACGACACCCCTGCTTTGCCTCACTCGCACCCGATGCCGGTACGCCTGGCGCGGCGGCTCCGGGCGGCCGCATCCATCTGCCCGTTGCCCCCGCCTGCAACATCGCCTGTCGCTTCTGCGAGCGCTCCATCGGCCACACCAAAGGTGCAAAGCGCGAGCAGCGTCCCGGCGTGGCCGATTGCGTGCTTACGCCCGAGGATGCCGTCGAGGTCGTTGCGCGTTCGCTTGAGCTGTGCCCCGACCTTTCCGTCGCGGGCATCGCGGGCCCTGGCGATACCCTGGCCAATCCAGCCGCCCTTCGAACCTTCCGGCTCGTGCGCGAGCGCTTCCCCCATCTCGTGCGCTGCCTTTCGACCAACGGCCTGCTCCTGGCCGAGCGCATCGACGATCTCATTGAGGCTGGCGTGGACACCTTGACCGTCACGGTCAATGAGACCGATCCCGCCCGGCTTGCGCTCATCAACGACCACGTCATCTACCACGGACGTCGCTTCACTGGCGAGGAGGCCGCTCACATCCTTATCGAGCGGCAGTTGGCGGGCATCGCGGCCGCAGCCGAGTATGACCTGCTCATCAAGGTCAACACCGTGCTTATCCCCGGCATCAACGACGACCACATCGGTGCGATTGCCCAGCGCGTGGCAAAGGCTGGAGCGAGCGTCTTTAACATCATTCCCCTGATTCCCAACGCGAAGATGGCGCATCTCACGGCGCCGACCTGCGCTGAGATTGACCGCGCCCGTGCGGCGGCCGAGCGGTTCATCACAGTCTTTCGGCACTGCCAGCACTGCCGTGCCGACGCCATCGGCTTTGTTGGCGGTGAGGACTTCTCCGAGCGCGTCTACCACACGCGGCTGCCGCAGGCGAACACCTTCTCCCACGGCTGAGAGAGTGGCCAAGGCGACAAAGGGGACGGGGTGAGGTGGCCTGAGAGTTGACAAAGGGGACGGGGTGAGAGGGCCTGAGAGTTGACAGAGGGGACGGGTTGAGGTGGCCTGTGAGGTGACAAAGGGGACGGTTCCAAAGTGTCAACTTTTTGCCTGCGGTTTCGAAGCCAGTGTCCCTTTTGAAAAAAGTTGACAATTTGGAACCGTCCCCTTTGTCACCTCACAGGCCGTCTCAATCCGTCCCCTTTGCCGCCTCACCGGCCCTCTCACCCCGTCCCCTTTGTCACCTTGGTCGTAATAATTCTTTAAGAATACTGCAAGAAACAATCCATAGTATGAATATAGCTGTTCCGTGGTGCCTGGCATACACTGACCTCAACGCCCGGCGGAGTGAGACATGCCGCGAAGCCCCCCAAAGCTTCGCGAGACATTCCGCCCTTTGCAAAACGCACGACGTGAGGAGGAACAATGCAACGAGAGAACCCAAACGTAGCGCCTGGGCCAGACACAAGCCCCAGCACCCCCGCGCTCACCGCGCACAGCACCACCGCGCACAGCACCACCCCAACCCTCACCACCCCAACCCCCAGCACCATCGCGCCCGGCATCGACCGGCGCGCATTCTGTGTCTGGACCGGAGTGCTTACGGCCGGACTTGCGCTTTCGGGCTGTGCGCCCAAGGCGACAAGCGGCCCGGGTGCGGATGGTGATACGGCAGAGGGAGCCTTCGCCTGGGACACCATGAGCTGGTCTGGCTGCCATGTCAACTGCGGCAGCCGTTGTCCGCTCAAGGTCTATGTCAAGGACGGAACCGTGGTACGTGTCGGCATCGACGATGAGGATGGCGACGTCTTTGGCCCTGGCGAGATATACCAGATGCGCTCCTGTGTGCGCGGGCGCACCAACCGCCAACGCATCTACAACGAGACTCGTCTCCAAAAGCCCCTGCGCCGTGTCGCGGGGAGTTTGCGCGGCGAGGGAAAATATGAGGAAATCAGTTGGGATGAGGCCATTTCAGACATCGTCAGCGCGATGCAGGAGGTCAAAGAACAGTACGGAAACGACGCCTTCTACATCCAATACGGCACCGGTCAGCTTGGAGGCACGATTGCCAAGTCCTGGCATCCCGACAACACGGTTCTCGCCCGCCTCCTCAATCTGTGGGGCGGCTACCTGCGGATGTACTGCGACTACTCAACCGGCCAGATTTCCTGGGAGCTGCCACTTCTCAATGGCGACGCCTGGTCAAATAACGAGGTCACCGATCTGGTCAACTCGCAGACCATCGTGCTCTTTGGCAACAACCCGGCCAACACCCGCATGAGCGGCTCGGGCATGAGCTACCTCATCACGCAGGTGCGTCAGCAGAATCCCGAGGCGCATATCGTCGTCGTCGATCCGCATCTCACCGATACCGCCATCGGCATCGCCGACCAGTGGATTGCGCTGCGTCCCGGCACGGACATGGCCCTCGTGGCAGGCATGATTCATCATCTCTTTACCTCGGGCAAACTTGACGAGACCCTGCTGCGCGAGAAGTTCATCGGTTTTTACAGCGACACGTTTCTTGAGGACGTCAAGCAGGGCGAACCGCAGAGCGCGGCCTTCATGGGCTATGATGAGACGGGCACGCTGGGCATTGAGGAGGATATGTCCTACGAGGCCTATCTCATGGGCACCGGAGCCTTTGCGGGCAGTGGTGAGAAGACTGCGGAGTGGGCCGCAGGCATCACCGGTGTGCCGGCTGAGGACATACGAGGGCTTGCCGACCGCTATATGGCAGGTCCGACGGCCACCATTCAGGGCTGGGGTCCGCAGCGCCATTCCAACGGGGGCAACAACTGTCGGGCCATCGGCCTGATTGCCGCCATCACGGGCAACGTAGGCATATCCGGCGGCGGCACGGGCGCGCGCGAGGGCACCGGGGGCGTTGGCTACTCGCTGCCAAACGGGCTCGACAATTTTGCGGATAAGAACACCGTTCAGCCGATGGTCTCCTTCTTTAACTGGTACCAGGCCATTGAGGACTATCGTTCGATGAGCGATACAACCTGGGGCCTGCGCTGGGCAAACGGCGACCCCTACGCCACAAAGCCCGGCGAGATTACTCTCAGAGCGCCCATCAAGTTCATCTTCAACTACGCCTCCAATGTCATGCAGGGCCAACACGCCGACATCAACGACTGTCTGCGCATCTTCAACCTGCCAGACACCGACGAGGGCGGTCTGCGCATGGTGGTCACCATCGACTGCTATCTCACGCCCACGGCCCTCATCTCAGACATCATCCTGCCGGGCACGACCTCCTTTGAGGAAGACGACGTGATCAGCGGTGGCTCCGCCTGGACCGGGTTTATCTGCTGCGAGAGCGCGACGATTCCGCCGTTGTTTGAGTCCAAGTCAATCTATGACATCTGCACCCTCATCTCAGAGGGCCTGGGCATCAAAGATGAGTTTACCGAGGGACGCACGCAGGCGGACTGGGTACGGTGGATTTACGAGCAATGCGTGGCAGCCGGCGATGCGCTGCCCGCGAGTTTTGAGGAGTTTAAGGCTCAGGGACTCTTTAAGCAGACCAACGACCATACCCCTGCGATAGCGGCGCCCGAGACACTTGCGACCCCTTCGGGCAAGTATGAGGTCTTCTCCAAGCAGGCCTACAACCTCTCCCGGCAGTGGGACCTCACCAATGGCGGCTACCTGCCCGACGATGGCCTGGATCAGATTACCGGTCTGCCCATCTATTACGAGAGCTTTGAGGGCTTTGACGATGCGGCCACTAAGGCCGAGTACCCCTTCCAGCTCATCGGCCATCACGGCAAGACGCGCACGCACTCCTCCTATGGCAACTCCGCCTGGATGCAGTCGGTGGCGCCTCAGCAGTGCTGGATTAACAGCTCAGATGCCGCAAAGCTCAACATCTCAGAAGGCGACATGGTCATCGTCTCCACCAGGCGTGGCAAGACCACACTGCCGGCCAGAGTCACACCGCGCATCATGCCCGGCGTCCTTTCCATTCCCCAGGGCGCGTGGTACAGCCCAACGACCCGCGATGCGGCCACGCTGGGCAGCAGGGACGTGCTTGACACAAACGGCTGCATCGGAGTTCTCACCTCAGCGCGCCCCACTCCCTTATCCAAAGGCAACGGCGTGCATTCCAACCTCTGCACGGTCGAGAAAGCATAAAGAGAGGAGCGATCATGGGACCATATGGCTTTTACGTCAATACGGATAACTGCATCGGCTGCAAGGCGTGCATGACGGCCTGCTTTGACCGCAACAACCTGGAGGCACCGCAGAAGTTTCGCAAGGTGTGGGAGTTTGGCGGGGGAGAGTGGACGAGTGATGAGTCGGGCGTCTGCACGAGCAGCGCCTTTGCCTACTACGTGTCGCTGACCTGCAACCAGTGCGATGTGCCGGCCTGTGTGCCAAGCTGCCCCTCCGGCGCTCTGGTAAAAGACGCCCAAAGCGGCATTGTCTCCATCGACAGGGAGGTCTGCATCGGCTGCATGACCTGCGAGACCTCCTGCCCCTATCACCATCCGGTTCAGCTCGCCGACGGGCTTGCCCACAAATGCACGCTGTGCAACGACGAGAGTGCCGAGGGCGTGCCCAACCCGGTCTGCGCAAAGGCCTGCCCCATGCGGGTCTTGGAGTTTGGTGAGATAGCCGAGCTGCGTGCCACCTACGGCGAGAACGCAAAGATTGGGGAGCTGGGCGACGAGACCGCTCCCAACGTCGTCATCGGCTCGCATCGCGACGCGTCGCAGGGCGGCAGCCTGCTCAATCCCACCGAGATTTCGCATTAGGAGAGGGAGGGAGCGCATGGGTGACGGTGTTGGTGGCGAGCGGGGCGGCGGCGGTGGCGGCGCGGGCGGCGGCGGCGCGGGCAGCAGCAGCGCTCTGAGCACTGAGAGTATACGAGCGTATCAGGTACTCTGTGCGTTTTGCGGCGTGGCCCTGTACCGTCCACCGGACGCAGACCTGCTCGGTGCGCTTGTCGCCGAGCGCTCCCTGCTGCTCAGGGAGCCCTTTGCCTCGGTGGCTCCCGAGGCGGCACGTGCGTTGTATGAGATGCTCGATGTTGTGCCGGACGGGCAGCCGGGCGGTGAGCAGTCGGACGGGTCGCCGGGAGGCGAGCAGTCGGACGGGCAGCCGGGAGGCGAGCAGTCGGGCGGCGTTGCGCCGGGTGGGCCGCCGGCCGCCGGGCCGCCGGGCGGGTCGCTGGACGACCTGCTCAAAAGTGTTAAACAGGAACACAGTTTTCTCTTCTCGATGACAGGGCAAAGCCACGCCAGCCCCTACGAGTCGGTCTATCGTACCGACGATCAGACGATGTTCGGGCCAAGTACCCTGGAGGTGCGCGCCGCCTATCGTGCGCAGGGCCTTCAGTTTCCCCGGGCAGCCAGGGAGCCAGACGACCACATCGGCCTGGAGTTCATGTTTGTGGCCACCCTGCTCGAACGGATGTGCGCCGCACGGGACGCGGACGCTCAAAATGAGTCAGCCCCCGCCGACGAAGCCGCCCCTGCCCCCGCCACCCCCACCGCTCCCACCGCCCCCGCCACCCCCACAGCCCCCGCCCCCGACGAAGCCGCGCTCTCAGCGGCGCTCTCAGACTTTCTCGCCGACCATCTCCTCGTATTCGCCCCCACGCACTTTGAGCGCCTCCTGGCCGCGCAAGCGGAGGGCTTTTACCCAGGCTGCGCCCGGATAGCACAGGCCACCCTCTGCTCGCTTGCCGCCGCACTCGCACTCGCGCCGAGGGCAGCCGACCGTAACGCTTTGGGTACAGGGCCTCTCAAAGACGCCCTCCCTTCCTGACAAGGGGGGGCCGAAGCCTTTATAATTCCCATCATGGAGAAGGACGTGGGAAGCATTGGATCGATACGAGACGTCGCCTCACGCCTGTCCAAACTGAGCCTGAAGACAAAGATCATCGGACTTCTGGCGCTGCTCTTTGTCGTCTTGTTCTGTGTGGACATCGTCTGGACGTATCGCACGCAGCTGGAGAACACCAAAGAGGAGCTTCTCGAGGAATCGCGCGTCCTGGTGCAGGAGATGAACGCGGTCTGGGATTTTGTCTCGCTCAATCAGGATGTCATCAACTACACCTCGCAGGGCACCTATGACTACAAGGGAATCCACTGTGCCATCGCCGGCAAGGCGGTCGCCGCGCTGTTCTCACGTAACTCCGAGTACACGATGCGCTTTGTGAACAGCAACCCCCGCAACATCTACAACACGCCCGACCCCTACGAAAGCGAGGCGCTTCAGACCTTTTATGCCGCCCCGGAGCGTGCCGATGAGTTCTATGGCTTTAGCGACCTGGAGGGGGAGCAGGTCTTTCGTTACGTCTCGGTCATGCGTATGTCGGCGGACTGTGCCGAGTGCCACGGTGAGCCGCTTGGCACGATAGACCCCACAGGCTACGCCAGGGAGGGTTGGCGGGAGGGCGACATCGCCGGGGCAGTGAGCGTCGTGGTGCCCACCGAGCTGTATTACCGCAACCTGCGTGAGGACACGCGCAACAGCATCGTCTTCTTTCTGACCGTGCTCATCGGGCTGATGGGCATCTCCTATTTTGCGATAACTCGCCTGATTTCGCGGCCTCTGAACACCCTGCAGTCCAACATCAAGCTGCTTGGCGAAGGCGCTCCGCTTGCGCCGCAGAAGCGCAACGTCCTGTATGCGAGCCGGGAGGTAGAAGGGCTCTTTGACCAGTTTAACGAGATGGCCGACCGCCTGGAGGCCCTCTACGAAGGGCTGGAGTCGCAGGTTGCCGAGCGCACCGAGCAGCTGCGCGCCGCCAACGCGGAGCTGGATTTGCAGCGGCAGCGCGTCGAACAGGCAAACGTGCTCCTCAAGCAGGAGAACCGCTACAAGTCAGACTTTCTTGCCATCGTCAGCCACGAGCTGCGCACGCCGCTGACCTCCATACTCGCCTTCACGGAGCTGCTCGACGAGGCCATTGCGCCCGGGCCAAGCGACGCGCGTAGACGGCTTGAGGAGATTGAGCGCAACGGGCAGACGCTTCTGGAGATGATCGAAAACGTGCTGCAGACCGCCCGCATCCAGGCGGGCAGTGACGAACTGAATCTGGAGCTGGTCGACCTCAACGACCTCGTCGGCTTTGTGGAGGAGACGGCCGCGTCGCTTGCGCTGAAGCAGGGGGTCGCGCTCTCGTCTCGGATTGATCCCCGGGTTCCTCTCATCACCAGCGACTGGGAAAAGCTGCGACGCATACTGGTGAATCTGGTGAGCAATGCCATCAAATTCACCGAAGCAGGCGGCCAGGTGAGTATCGAGGTGTTCTGTGTTGAGGAGGGCGCGGAGGGCGCCGGGGGTGCGGGCGCGGAGGGCGCGGAGGGTGCGGGCGCGGCTGCGGGCGCGGAGGGCGTGGAGGGCGCCTCTGTGGAGACCGACCCGGGCCTCACCTCCGCACCCCCACCACTCGCCGCGACAATCTGTATCCAGGTGAAAGACAACGGCATTGGCATTGCCAGGGACAGGCAGGATATGATATTCGAGCGCTTTACCCAGGAGAACATGTCCACGGTGCGACGCTATGGCGGGAGCGGTCTGGGGCTTTCGCTGGTCAAGGACCTCTGTGCGGTGTTGGGCGGGAGTGTCTCGGTGCAAAGCGAGCCGGGCAAGGGGAGCACGTTTTCGGTCATATTGCCGGTTTGTGGACCAAAGACAGGTGGTAGCGATGAAAATCATGCTGATTGATGACGACACCAGCCTGCAATCGCTGGTCGAGCAGATCGTCGTGCGCGACGGCTTTGAGTTCTGCGGCGCCGGCGATGGCGAGAGCGGCCTGGAGATGCTCAGACAGGAGCGCCCCGACCTGCTCATCTTAGATGTCATGCTCCCCGACATAAACGGCTTTGAGATCTGTTCGCAGATACGCTCTGAGGGCCGCAAGGTGCCGATTATCTTCCTCTCCGCCAAGGGAGACATCGTCGACAAATCCATCGGCTTTAACGCCGGAGCCGACGACTATCTGGTCAAGCCCTTCGCGACTGCGGAACTGCTGCTGCGGATTAACGCCCATCTGCGCAGGCGCAGGGGACGTGTTGAGAACAGCGAGCGTATCTTGCGCGAAAGCGGCCTGTACCGGGTTGGCGATCTCCAGATTGCCTTTGGCAAGTATGAGGTGCACCTGCGCGGGGAAGATGTGGCGCTCTCATCCCGGGAGTTTGAGCTGCTGGAACTTTTGGCGTCCGACCCGGGCAGCGTGTTTACGCGCAAGCAGATCCTCGACCACATCTGGAAGGACAGCGATTTGCCCGACCCCAACAGCGTGACTGTCTACGTGCGCAAGATTCGCGAGAAGATAGAAGACGACCCCTCCAAACCGCGCTATCTGATAACCGTCTGGCGCGTTGGCTACAAACTCGCTGGTCACTGAGGCAGCGGGGTCGGTGAGGTGACAAAGGGGACAGGTTGAGGTGGCCTGCGGAGGTGACAAAGGGGACGGGGTGAGGTGGCCTGTGAGGTGACAAAGGGGACGGGTTGAGGTGGCCTGAGAGTTG
>JAISLY010000031.1 GCA_031277035.1 Coriobacteriales bacterium
GTAGTAATGCTGCCTTGTGTCAACGCGGAGCTGGGCCAAACTGGCCGCAAGATTTTTCGCACGTTATTTTCTAACTGTTCCTTAGCGTGTAAGTAATGAATGGTTGGGGACGTGAGCCAGACAGAATTGACGAGTAGAGGCACGCAGACGGAGACGCACGCGGGGACGCAGACGGAGGCGCCTGCGCGCACGCAGACGCATGCTGGGACGCAGGCCGGGTCTCCTCTGAGTGCGCATCTGCGGCACCTGAAGGTTTTATGCGGATTTTTTGCGACGCTTATCGCGGTGGTGCTTCTGGCTGTGGGCGCCGTCGTCTACCTGGGGCTCAAAGAGCCTGTAGAGGCAGTTCGCGAGGGCGCGACTCTCGCCCAGGGTGCTGCGTCTGTTGCCATCGCCGAGCCCGCCGAGCCCGCCTCAACCGCCTCAACTGCCGAGCCCGCCGAGCCCGCTGCGACCGCCCCCGCCGCTATGACTGCCGCGACCGCCTCAACCGCCTCAGTCGCCGCGACCGCCTCAGTCGCCGCGACCGCCGAGTTGCCCGCGCCGTTTTGGGGAATAGCTTCTCTGGTGCGAACGCTCGATATCCGCATGGCTACCTCACTGCAAAACATCATAAACAGAGCCACCGCCGGTTGGCATTTTGCCGATGGTAGTCGCAAATACTATTTTGAAAACGGCAGCATGGCACGCGGTACCGTCAACATCGATGGCGTGACGGTCTCCTTCGACAAGCAGGGGTATTGGCTTTCATCCCGCCTGGACGTACCCTATATCTCTCAGCTTCCCAACATGCCCTTTGGTTGTGAGGCGACTTCTGTTGTCATGATGCTCAACTACGCGGGCATCGACGTAACCAAAGAGGAGCTGGCCGCACAGCTGCCCTATGCCGATACGCCCGAGGAAGGCTTCACCGGGATGCTTTATGCTGACGGGAGCTATGACATGGGAGGGATAATCTGGCCACCTGCCCTGCTTGATCCTGTGCGAATCTACCAGAGAAGCGTCGTCGATCTGACGGGATTCTCGTGGAGTGAGGTGCAGAGTTTTATCGATGAGGGCAAGCCGGTCTGCATCTGGTTCAGCGACAACGGCCTCGACCACACCGTGGTGCTCACCGGCTACAGCGAAACGACCGTCTGGGTCAACGACCCGCTTGTGGATAAAGATGTCGAGCTTGATCTCGAAACCTTCCTGACCCACTGGCAACAAAACGCCTACCGCGCCCTATCCTACTGAGCCAGCACCGCGACCGGGCAGGGGCAAGGGGACGCGGGCAAGGGGACAGGAGCAAGATCGTTCGCGCAATCTGCGCCGGTTTGGTGTAGAGTTGAGCGTACAGATTACTGGTGACGTACGCGGTGACTGAGACGTGGGGGGCGCAGGCGTCTCGCAGGGTATGAATCGCGTGCAGGAACGAGAGAGGCGGAGAGGATGATCGCATCCCTCAGAGGCAGGGTGATTGGCCAGGACGAAGGAGGCGTCGTCATAGATGTCGGCGGCGTGGGGTTTCGCGTGCTGCTCTCCACACAGAGTCTTTCGGTGCTTCATGGGCGGGAAGGCGAGGTAACGGTTCTCACGTCGCTGATAGTGCGCGATGACAGCATGACGCTGTACGGCTTTATAACCACGCAGGAGCAACAACTCTTCGAGCGGCTCATCACCGTCTCAGGCGTTGGGCCCAAGGTGGCACTGTCCGCGCTTTCGGCCTTTGACGCGCGCACGCTTCAGAGCATCATAGTCGATGAGGATGTCGCCCGCATTGCGACCATCTCCGGCATCGGCAAAAAGACTGCGCAGCGCATCATCCTTGAGCTTCGTGGCGCGCTCGACACCCCGGTGCTGAGCGGGACGGGCGCAACGACGGCTGCGACTCACCCGGCACTCGCACAGGCGACCGAGGCGCTTCTCGGCATGGGTCTTACGGCAGGTGAGATTTCTCTGGCGTTGAAGGATTATGAGGGCGACAGCGACGACGTGAGCGCCCTCGTGCGTCACGGACTCAAGAGACTGGGGGCATCCTGATGGCGCTGTGGGAGGCAGATGACGCCCCGCGCCCGCGCCCTTCGGACGCCGCCCCCGCCCCCGACACCCCCGCCGCCCCCGCCCCCGGAATCCCCGCCCCCGTCGGAGCCCCCGCCGCCGACACCCCCGCCGCCGCGCGCCCGCTGACCCCCGAGCTCACCGAGGATGACCTCGGCATCGACCGCTCACTGCGGCCGCGCCATCTGGCCGACTACATCGGGCAGACGCGCGTGAAGGAAAATCTCGCCGTGCTGATCGAGGCGACGCGTCAGCGCAGGGACGTTCTCGACCATCTGCTGCTTTCCGGGCCGCCGGGGCTTGGCAAGACCACGCTTTCTGCCGTTGTTGCCAACGAGCTCGGCGTCTCCCTCAAGGCGACGAGCGGGCCTGCCATCGAGCGCGCGGGCGATCTCGCGGCCATCCTGACCAACCTTGAAGCAGGCGACGTGCTCTTCATCGACGAGATACATCGGCTCAACCGCACCATCGAAGAGGTCCTCTATCCGGCCATGGAGGATTTCGCGCTCGACATCGTCATCGGCAAGGGACCGGCCGCCCAGTCGCTGCGCCTCGACATCCCGCATTTTACCCTGGTCGGCGCGACCACGCGCACCGGCCTTCTGACGGGCCCTCTGCGCGACCGCTTCGGCATCGTCTTCAGGCTCGACTACTACAATGAGCAGGAGCTCCACGACATTGTTGTTCGCTCGGCGACCATTCTCGACGTCATGATCGATGAGGGCGGCGCCTTTGAGATAGCGCGCAGGAGCAGAGGCACGCCGCGCCTGGCAAACAGACTGCTTCGCCGGGTCCGCGATTTTGCCGCCGTACGGGCCGACCACGACATCACGGCCGCCGTCGCCAGGGAGGCGTTGAGCTTTTTTGAGGTGGATGAACTGGGGCTCGACACGATGGACAACAAGATACTCGACATGCTGGTATGTACGTTTAACGGCAAGCCGGTGGGGCTTACCACGCTTGCCAACGCCCTCGGTGAGGACGCCGAGAGCCTTGAGGATGTCTACGAGCCCTATCTGCTTCAGCAGGGGCTCATCCAGCGAACACCCAAGGGCAGGGTGGCGACCCAGCGTGCCTTCCAGCATCGCGGCGTGCCCTTCGACCTGTTTGGATAGGAACTTCCAACGCAGGATTGGGCCAAACTGGCCGCAGGATATGTTCAATGTATTGTTCGACGGTTCCTAAGACAAAGGAGGCACCATGTTCCTTAACGACTACCTCATGCGCATCATTCTCCAGTTTGTCGCGGCCCTGCAACAGGCGCTTCGCGAGCAGAACAGGACGCCCGAGGAAAAGGCCGGCAGCCTGGAGCAGGCGGTTGGAGACGCGGTCAACATCGACCCGCGCCTGCTGTTTTCGATGGATCCGGAGTCGGTGGTGTCGATGCTGCAACTGGGGGATTTTGACGAGGAACTCGGCGGTTATGTGCTGCGCTCGATCTACCTTGAGGCGGACATCCTCGAGGAGGCGGGCCAAACGCAACGCGCCGCCCTGAGAAGATCTCAGGCCGACGCGATTGCCCGTGCCTACGGTTTTGCGGTTACTGCCCAAGACGCCACGCCCGAGGCGTTGGAGGAATTTCTCGCCCAACAGGAGGCCACCGGAGAGGCCACCGAACAAGTCGCCGAGCAGGCCACCGAGGCAGCCGCCGGGCAGGCCACCGAGGAAGCTGCCGGGCAGGATCAGCCCCGGGGAAGCAGCATCTGACCCTTACGTGCTCAGACCCGCCTCAGACCCGCGCCCCATGCCCGCCTCATGCCCGCCTCAGACCCGCGCCTCCCACAGGCCATGCAGATTGCAGAGCGCCTGGACGATGATCTGGTTGCTTGCCCGCTTGACCTCGAATTCGGCAACGGGAGTTTCTGTGGGGCCGAAGTTCACGGTCCCGAGAGGTTCGGCACCGTCAAAGGCGCGAATCCACGCGATATGATGCTCTTCGGTCTGCGGATGCGCAATGCCCTTCAGCCCGATAGTTGCCTTGATGGTCTGCCCATGGGCACCTTCGATGACCTCAAGGGCAGGGGTGTGCTTGAGCTCGAAATCGCTTGCGGCATCGATGTCCTCGATGGAATGGATCTCTTCGACGACCCCGTCATTAAGCTCGGTCACCGTGTTGTCAAAACTGATGGTATCACTCATGTCTTCTCCTCTGATAAATCGTGGAAATACCAACCAAGCCTGTGCGTTTCAAACAGACCGAGGCAAATCAGTCAGCACAAATCAGCCAGCACTCCCCTCATGCATACGGGCATACCATACCACACTTCTCTGCGGCGCGTGCACCTTCAGTAGCGGTTGTCGAAGATGCGTTTACTTTTCTTTTCGGATCGGGGCAGGTCGCCCAGATTGACTGCTTTGGGGGTTACGGACAGGGACAGCTTGTCTTTGATGGCGCGGGCAAGGGCCGCTTCGATGGCGGGACGGCGCTCTGGGGGCGAGCCGGTCTCAAAGAACACCGTCATGAGGTCGCGCCCGTTGAGGTGGTCGATCATCACCTGGTATTCGCTTGAGGCGCCCTCGGTACGCGCGAGCGCTTCTTCGATATGCGCGGGAAAGATGTTGATGCCCTTTACCTTTACCATGTCGTCGCTGCGTCCTATGAGCGTCTCGATGCGCGTCCAGGGGCTGCCGCAGGGGCATGGTCCGGGCACGATGCGCGTCAGGTCGTGTGTGCGATAGCGTATGAGCGGCGCCCCCTCCTTTACCAGCGTGGTGATAACGAGCTCACCGCTTTCGCCGTCGGGCAGCACCGCGCCTGTTTTGGGGTCGATGATCTCAAGGTACAGATAGTCGTCCCAGCAGTGCATGGCGGTCTGCGCCTCACAATTGATGCCGATGCCGGGCCCGTATATCTCCGTCAACCCATAGATGTCATGCAGTTCGACGCCCAGCTCATCAGCTATGCGCGCACGCATTTTTTCGCCCCAACGCTCGCTGCCGATGACGCCCTTTCGCAGTTTGATGCGCTCACCCAGGCCACGCTCGGCGATGGTCTCGGCAAGGAGAAGCGCATAGGACGAGGTCGCGCCCAGCACGGTGGATTCGAGGTCCATCATCATCTGGAGCTGCTTGTCGGTGTTGCCGGGGCCCATCGGGATGGCCATCGCGCCCAGCAGTTCTGCCCCCAGCTGAAACCCGATGCCGGCCGTCCAGAGTCCATAACCCGGCGTGATGTGGATGCGATCCTCGCGCGTGATGCCCGCCATCTCATAGCAGCGCGCGAACATGAGCGCCCAGTCATGCACATCTTTGGCGGTATAGGGGATGATGACCGGCACACCGGTTGTACCGCTGGAAGAATGGATGCGGACGATGTCCGCAGGTGCAACCGCGCTCAGGCCCAGCGGATAGGCCGCGCGCAGGTCGTCCTTTGTGGTGAGGGGCAGGGACTGGAAGTCCTCAAGCGTGCGAAGACCCGCCACGTCGATGTTGGCGTACTTCTCCGCATAAAAGGGGCTTGTGTTCTTGATGGTTGCAAGCTGCGCCAACGCCTTTTCAAGCGCCTGTTCGCGTATGCTGTTCATGAGGTGGCCTCCATTCCTCGCCGCAGTGCTCGTTCATTGAGGGTAACGTAGGTGGGTTTGATCAGCGCTCTGAGTGCGCGCGTCAGTGAGGCGGGCGCGAGTTGGATGCTCCCGGTGCTCAGCGCGGCTCCGAGCAAAATGACGTTGAGAACCCGCGTTGAGCCGAGTTCGGCGCACAGGGCCGCTCCGTCGACGGTCACAAGGGTGCCGAGCCTTCTGCCGGTGGGAGCGGCAGCCAGCGCGCGCAGCCAGGCGATCTCGGCGTTGCCGTCGTAGGGCAGGCCGTTGAGCGTTGCGCTTACCGGCTCCAGGACCTGCAGGGCAGTGACGACGGTGCCGCCGTCGCGCAGGTATCCCAGTGCGCGCACGGTTTCTGCCGGTTCAAAGCCGATGAGCACATCCGCCGTGCGCTGTGGTACGAGGGGAGAGAGGGGAGCGTGCGATGAGTGCGGAGCGTGCGGAGCGTGCGGAGCGTGTGGAGCGTGTGGAGCGTGTGCCTGGCCGATGCGCACGTGGCCGAGCACGCTGCCTCCACGCTGAGCCATGCCGATGGTCTCGGCGGTGCGCACCATGCGCCCTTCCAATAATGCTGCTTGTGCAAGCAATTTTGAGGCAAGCACCGTTCCCTGCCCTCCTACGCCCGCAATGACGATGTCGAGGTTCTCTGAGGCTCGCTCAACCATCGCGCCTCCCGTCGTCGGCGGAGTCGGCGGGAGCGGCGGAGTCGGCGGCGCTGGCGGAGTTGGCGCTGGCGGCGGAGTCGGCGCTGGCGGGAGCGGCGATGGCGTCAAAGGGGCAGATATTCACGCAGAGTCCGCAGCCGTAGCACAGCGTCTCGTCGATGGTGACCTGCTGCGCACGCACGATGAGAGCGGGGCAGCCAAGGACGCGAATGCAACTCATGCAGTTTGTGCAGGTATCGACAGCAACCGTCGGCTGCGGCTTTGGCGGTGCGACGGTGATGCACGGCGCCCTGAAAACGATGGCGCTCGGTCCGTCAAAGTCCACGGCGGTGCGCACCGCCTCGGTCGCCTTTTCGAGTTCAAAGGGATCGACCTGCGCGACCTGCTCCACACCAAGAGCGCGCAGGATGGTGGGGATGGAGAGGGCGGGAGCTGTGTCTCGTGTTCCCGTCGTTCCCTGCGCCTGCGCTTCCCGCCCCGCTGTCGCTCCCTGCGTGGGACTTTGCAGTGCCTCTCCCGTGCACACGCGGGTGCCGGTGCCGGGATGGGGCTGCGAGCCGGTCATGGCGGTGGTGGCGTTGTCAAGCACGCACAGCGTGACCCTGGAACGGTTGTAAACGGCGTTGACCACGCCGGTCAGGCTGCTGGCGAAAAAGGTTGAATCGCCGACGAAGCCGAGATGGCACACGTCGGGTTCCACGCGATCCATGCCCTGCGGAATGGTGAAGCCGGCACCCATGCACAGGCAGGTGTCCACCATGTCGAGCGGCAGCGCGTTGCCAAGGGTGTAGCATCCGATGTCGCCGCCAAACACCGCCTTTCGTCCACGCAGCGCACGCTTTACCGCAGTAAAGGATGCGCGATGGGGGCAGCCGGCGCAGAGCACCGGCGGGCGGGGTGGCAGCTCGGGTGGTGCAGGTGTCGCGGATGCTCCCGTGGTCGCGTCGCCGCCGCCCGCTCCTGTCGCCGCCGCTCCCGCCGCCGCTCCCGCGCTTGCGCCCGCCGCTCCCGCCCCCGTGGTCGCTCCCGCCCCTGTCGCCGCCCCCGCCAAGGCGTTGGTGGGCGTCACGTCAATCGGTTGGGGAGAGGCGGGGACGGCGCAAAAGGCGCCGAGTTGCTCCGCAATACGCGCGACCGAATTCTCGCCCGCCGCCACCGTATGCCCCGTGAGTTTGCCGAGGATACGGGTGGGCAGCCGATGTGCGCCAACGAGCTGAAGGAGTTCGCGTTCGATGACCGGCTCAAGCTCTTCAAAGACGAGCACCTCGCTCAGCCCCTCCAAAAATTCAAGGGCCCGCGCCTCGGGAAAGGGAAAGGGGGTCCCTATTTTGAGCAGCCTGAGCGGGCCGAGTCCGTGCAGACCGCCCCCGGCCCCCCGCGAGTCGCCCCCGTTCGCAAACCCGTCCGCGTCACGTCGCTCAAGTGCGGCCAGCGCGTCGTGCAGATAGGCGTAACTGATGCCTCCGGCCGCTATCCCAAGATGCGCGGGGGCGTTGGGGTTTGTGTCGCTCACCGTGTTAAAGGTGCTGGTACTGAACTCAGAGGCGATGAGGGGCAGGCGTTCAAGTATCTCCCGATGCCCCTCAAAGGCGCGTTGCGGAAACACCACCCAGCGCGCTCCGCGTTCAAAGCCGCTGGCCTTGCGAGGCGTGGGCACAAAATCCGTATCCAGCGGCACCGTTCCGTGACAGACGCGCGTTACGGGGCGCACGATGACCGGCGTCGCGTAACGCTCGGACAGATCAAAGGCGTCCTGCACCATCGCGAAGGCTTCCTCGGGGGTTGCGGGATCAAAGACGGGCACCTTGGCGAAGGCCGCGAATTGCCGGGTGTCCTGCTCGGTCTGCGATGAGATGGGCCCCGGGTCGTCGGCGACAATGAGAACAAGGCCGCCTTTGACGCCAAGATAGGGCAGCGACATAAGCGCGTCGGAGGCCACGTTAAGCCCCACCTGCTTCATCGTCACCAGTGCGCGCGCCCCCGCAAAGGCCGCGCCGACGCCCACCTCAAGAGCGGCCTTCTCGTTTGTTGACCATTCGACGTGCAACTCGACCAGATGGTGGAGCCCCACCTGCTCGGCGATGGTTTCGAGAATCTCAGAGGACGGAGTCCCCGGATAACCGCTCACAACCGCAACGCCCGCCTTGAGCGCGCCAAAGGCCAGCGCCTGATTGCCCATGCAGAGTGTCAGGGGGGTGCTCATGGCTGCTCGTCTATCGGTCATTGGCCCCTGGCCGCCTCGGCTTACTGGCCGCTATCTCCCGTATCGCCCGCGTCGCCCGTATCGCCCGCGGTTCCCGTCAAGGGATCCTCTGCGCCTTCGGTGGCCTCAGGGGTTGCGGAGGCAGCCGGGGTTTCGGAGCTGTTGCTGCCGCCCCCCTCAGCGTCGCTGCCTCCCTCGATCGGCGTCGCGCTGTCTTCGCTGACGTAACCCGTGCTGTCGCCGTTGACGGAGACGAGCTCCACGTCGAAGGTCAGCGTTGCGTTTGCGGGAATGGTGGGAGGCCTGCCCTCCTCACCATAGGCAAGCTCCGGCGGGATGACCAGTTGACGCTTGCCGCCCACCTTCATGCCGACGAGACCCAGGTCCCAACCCCTGATGACCTGCCCCGCGCCGAGCGTGACGTCAAAGGGCTCTCGGCCCACCGAGGAATCAAAGACCGTGCCATCCTCAAGATAGCCGGTGTAATGGACCTGGAGCGCGTCGCCCTCCTTGGCCTCAGCGCCGCTGCCTTCGACAAGGTCACTTTTGCCCAGTGAGCTCTCGTCATAGTCAGGCTCGGGTACCTCTTCGCCCGTTGCGCTGTCCTCCGATGTCTCGGTGTCCGCAAGGCTCATGTCGACGTTATAGGAAAGTCCCTCCGGCATGGGGTTGATAACGATTTCATCCGATTCTATCAACGCGGTGAAATACTCCTGTTGAGCCTGTGTCTTCTGCTCCGTCGTGTAGGTCTCGGTCAGGGTTTTGACGAGGCTTTCGGGTACGATGGAGAAGTCCACGGTCTGTGTGCCGGTGGTGGTAAACTCACCTGTGGCAGAGCCTGTCAGCTCCTGGCCGGTGGCATCCTCGCCCGGCTCGCCCGGCTCGCTTACGTCGCCCGTCTCGCCCGCGTCGCCCGTCTCGGCGGTTGGCTCTTCTGCGGGCGTCTCACCTGCGGGAGGCTCGCCGGTCGCCTCTGCTTCGCCCGTCTCGGCGGCTGCCTCTTCGGGCGCCGTTTCCGGTACGGAAAACTCCTCGGTCCATTTGACGATCATGCAGGCATACTGAGGCGTCTCCTCGCTGCCAAGATTTGCTTCCATCACATCGGAGGGCTCATCGACCGCCAGGCTGCTGAGGGCCGTCCGAACGTTTTCGGGCAGGGACGCCTCAGTGCCCCAGCCAAGGTCACCGCCGTTGTTCGCAACATCGGGAGCCTTTGAGTACTCTTTGGCGACTTCGGCAAAATCGGTGCCCGCCCTGAGTTTCACAAGGGCCTCTTCGGCCTGAGCTCGCACGGCATCGACGGTCGTGGCAGCGGCATCTGCGCCGCCGGGTGCGGTGCTGTCGCTGCCGTTGTCGCTGCCGTCGCTGTCTGCGGCGCCTTCCTCGGGCGTTGCGGTGTCCTCGGGCGTTGCGGCCTCTTCGGGCGTCGCCGTTGTATCGGTTGTTGTCGCGTCGGCAGTCGTCCCTTCGGCACCTGTTGTGGTTGGTGCATCAAATGGCATATAGATGAGCCAGACATGCTTGCCGGCGTACTGGGCGGCATTCTCACTCACGTAGTTCTCAATTTCTTCCTCAGTGGGCGCGGTGTCCTCAATGGCTGATTCAATAAGTTGCGGAGCGACGTTTTGCGCCTCGACCATCTGTCGATAGGCGGCCTCACTGGCAAACCCCAGGGATTTGAGATAATCCTCCCACGTGCTGTCCGGGCCGGTAACCCCTGCCTTCATGCTCTCAATATCCTGGTCGACCTGAGCGGTATCAGGCGTGATGCCTGCATCCGCAGCCCTCTGCAACACAAGAACCCAGCTGCCAAATTCGTTGCGAATAACAGATTCTCTGAGCGACTCGGGGGTAAATCCGGCATTTTTGAGCGTCTGAGCCCAGGACGTGTCATCTCGGGATTCACCGGTAGACGGGTCGAGGCGGAAGCTCTCGATACGCGTGCTTATGTCGCCTTCCAATATATCGGTACCATTAACCGTTGCGGCAACCTGCTCGGCAAGGTCCTTTTTCGTGCAACCGATAAAGCCTGCCGCCAACAGGAGCGAAAGCGTAACGGCGATGACAGTTCTTACTACAGGTCTCATAAAATAGCCTTTCATTCAGGGTCCCCCAGGGAAGCATCATTCACGCATAAAGCGGACAAACATACATTCTCTCACAATCAGGGCATTTTGGGGAGGCGCAATGACCGGGAAGCCGCAATAGCTGGGGAGCCGCAAGGGCCGCGCAGCCGCAAGGGCTGGGGAGCCGCCCGCCCGCGCAGTCGCCCGCCCACCGTTTTCCTGTGTCACCGGGGAAACGAATGGGCTCTCTCACCTGAAAGGCCCTTTGTCGTTGTCGGCTTCTGTGTTTGAATGATGGCAGGCCCCGTATTTTGTTCGTGCCGTCCGTTTGTACCTTCTGTTCCGTGGATGCGCATGATTGGTCGTCGGGTGCTGAGGTAGTAATGAGCAGGACCAGTACGACAGGTAAGGCGAGCGTTTCGAGTGTACGTGAGCACGAGTTTCTCTTTGACATGAGGCATGAGCTGCGAACCCCCCTCAGCGTTATTATCAGCATGACCTCCCTTGCCAAAGCTTCCGATGAAATCGAGCGAAAAGATTATTGTCTCGCCAGAATTGAGGATGCCTCCGTCCACCTTCTGGGCGTCATCGATGATATGTTGGATATGGCCAAAATCGAAGCTGAGACCCTGCGTCTTACCCGGGAGGACTTCGACTTTGTTGTTCGCGTCAAACGCGCCTCAGCTGGTCCGCGTGATGATGCTCAGGTGGGTTATGCGGATTATGCGGACCATGCGGATCATACGGAGGCACAGCAGGACAATGTATTCCGAGGCACGTCTGAGGATGAGATAAGCTGTTTTAAGGGTTATCGTATCCTGTTGGCCGAGGATATGCTCATCAATCAGGAGATAATCATAGCTTTTCTGGAACAGAGCGCATTGGACATTATCTGTGTGACTAACGGAGCCAGAGCCCTGACCCTGTACAAGGAGGATCCGCAGGGATATGACACGATCCTCATGGATGTTCAGATGCCAGAAATGGATGGTTTGGAAGCCACGCGCTGTATCCGGACTTTTGAAAGACAGCGAGACATACCTCCGGTCCCCATCATTGCGATAACCGCCAATGCCTCCAGAGAAGATAGACAGTGTTGTCTTGACGCGGGGATGAACGATTATCAGCGCAAGCCCGTAGACCTTCAGGAGTTGATGGTAAAGCTGCGTCGTTATCTGCCGGAAGGAGCAGGTAGGCGCAGGGCGGAGAATAAAGGCGCGCAGCGAACAAAGCGTGCACCAGGACTCGAAATCTGACGCACAAGCAATAAGTCGGCGCCTCCTTTGCTTTATAATGAGCAATTCGCATCAATTGGATGTTGTGCGATGTAAGAGGGAGAGCGCGATGATGCAGCAGTATAATCCACAGGAGATAGAGTCACGGTGGCAGGCCGCGT
Organism: Coriobacteriales bacterium; assembly: GCA_031277035.1. Classification (GTDB taxonomy): domain Bacteria; phylum Actinomycetota; class Coriobacteriia; order Coriobacteriales; family UBA8131; genus JAIRXA01. The sequence goes on from JAISLY010000031.1 coordinate 11,913, forward strand.
GGGAGGCCGCCCATCTTGACCAGGCGCACGGTGACGCAGGCGCAGGCGCGGGTGACGCAGGCGCAGGTGCGGACGCGGCTGGCGGGCCGGGCGGGCCGGGTGCGCCCGCGGGCACCAAGCCCTGCTACTACGTGCTGGAGATGTTTCCCTATCCGTCCGGTGATGTGCATATGGGACACGTTCGCAACTACAGCATCGGTGACGTCATCAGTCGCTACAAGCGTATGCAGGGTTTTGACGTGCTGCATCCCATCGGCTGGGATTCCTTTGGGCTGCCGGCCGAAAACGCGGCCATCAAACAGAATTCGACACCGGCCACCTGGACCTATCGCAATATCGACCGGCAGCGCGCCTCGTTAAAGCGGCTCGGCTTCTCATACGACTGGAGTCGTACGATTATCACAAGCGATGTGGATTATTATCGCTGGGGTCAGTGGATATTTCTCAAACTCTGGGAGCGCGATCTCGTAGAGCGGCGTTCATCGCCCGTGAACTGGTGCCCGTCCTGCAAGACGGTGCTTGCCAACGAGCAGGTGCTCGGTGAGGGAAGCTGCTGGCGTTGCGGCAGCACCGTTGAGCGCCGGGAACTTGAGCAGTGGTTCTTTAAGATAACCACCTACGCCCAGGAACTGCTCGACGATCTCGATGGACTTCAGGGCTGGCCGGAGCGCGTGCGGCAGATGCAGGCGAACTGGATAGGACGCTCAACCGGTGCTGAGATAGACTTCGTGCTCTGCGACGCGGCAGGCGAGCCAACCGATGAGCGCATCACCGTGTTCACAACGCGGCCCGACACGCTTTTTGGCTGCACCTTTTTCCTGCTTGCGCCCGAGCATCCGCTGGTATCCGAGTTTGTCGCGGGCACGCGCTACGAGCCGGAGGTCACCCGCGTGGTACAGCTCGCCGCCAGTGCGACGGCAGTCGAGCGCTCCAAAGGCGAGCGCGAGAAAACCGGCGCATTCACGGGGCGCTACGTGATAAATCCCGTGAATGGCGAAAAAGTACCTATCTGGATAGCAGATTATGTGATGATGGATTACGGCACGGGCGCCGTCATGGCGGTTCCCTCCGGCGATGAACGCGACTTTGAGTTCGCGCGCACGTACGGCCTGCCCATTGTGCCCGTCGTGGTGGCCGAAGACGACCCGCTGTATGCCGAGCTGCGTGAGAGTACCGAGCGCGTGCTCGACGACGTGCCGTGGAAGGCCGCCTACGATGGCCCTGGCGTCATGGTGCAAAGTGCCGAATTCACGGGTATGCGCGGCGGTAAGGACTCGCCCGGCTCCCGCGCGATCATCGACAAGCTCACTGCTCAGGGTGCGGGTCGCGTGGCGGTCAACTTCCGTCTGCGCGACTGGCTCATCTCGCGACAACGCTACTGGGGCAACCCCATACCGGCCATCTACTGCGAGCACTGCGGCATCGTCCCGGTGCCCGAGGCCGACCTGCCCGTGGTGCTGCCGATGGATGTGGACGTCACCCGCGGTGAGACGCTGGCGGACCGTCCGGAGTTTTATCACGTCACCTGCCCGCAGTGTGGCGCCCCCGCCCATCGCGAAACGGACACCATGGACACCTTTACCTGTTCAAGCTGGTATTACCTGCGCTACACCGACCCTCACAACACCGCGCTGCCCTTCGCGTACGATACGGTCAACGCATGGATGCCGGTTGACCAATACATCGGCGGCATCGAGCACGCCATCCTCCATCTGCTCTACTCGCGCTTCTTTACCAAGGCCCTGCGCGACGCCGGACTGCTTGCCTTTGACGAGCCCTTCGCCAATCTGCTGACCCAGGGCATGGTGAAGCTCAACGGCGAGGTCATGAGCAAAAGCAAGGGCAACGTGATTGCTCCCGAGGACATGATCGCACGCTATGGCGTTGACGCGGTGCGCGTCTACATCCTGTTCATGGCGCCGCCCGACAAGGATCTCGACTGGTCTCAGGAGGGGCTGGAAGGCATCGCACGCTTTATCAATCGCGTCTGGCGCACCGTCTTTGACCTGCTCGGCGAGACGGTTGTTGACGAGGAAGGCACGCAGCTTTCCGTCTACGATCAGTCGATAGATGAGGCGCAGGCCGCTGTGCGTGGCAGGGAACTCAACCGCGAGATGCATCGCGTGATCGGCAAGGTCACGGCCGACATCGAGCGCTTTAACTTCAACACGGCAATCAGCGCCATCATGGAGTTGGTGAATACGACGGCAGGCTATCTGAAGCTCCCCCTGTCGCTGCGAGATGAGACGCTCGCACAGCAGGTGGCCGAGACACTCGTGCTCCTGCTCGCCCCGTTTGCGCCCCATATGTGCGAAGAGCTGTGGCAGGTTATGGGTGGCGCACGCGGTGGCACGGGCGACCGCGCAGGCGGCCGCGCGGAAGCCGCGGACAGTGGCGCAGGCGACGGGGCGAGAGCCGCGGGCAGTGGCGCAGGCGACGGTGCAAGAGCCGACGCGCACGTTGCCGCGAGAGCCGACGTTGAGGGCGCAGACTTCGCCACAGCGAGCGTCCATGTTCAGCTGTGGCCGAGTTTTGACCCTGCGCAGGCGGTGGCGGACACGGTCGAGCTTGCCGTTCAGATCAACGGAAAGGTGCGCACGCGTGTCACCGTGGCGGCTGATGCGTCCGAAGACGAGATGCGCGAGGCGGCCCTGACCGCCGCCGCCGCAATCATAGGCGATAAACCGGTGAAAAAGCTGGTCATTGTACCCGGCAAACTGGTCAGCGTGGTAATCTGACGCACAAGCAATAAATCGGCGCCTCCGGAGGTGCTTCCTCTGGGAAAAGTCCCGCGTGTGTTCCCCTCGCGTTCCCTGCTGTGGTAGACTCACAGAGTCACTGAAATGCACGGTGCAGCGTAGTACAGTCATGAGGAATGAGGAGCCCCCATGTGTGGTTATGTGTGTGTGAACTGCGGACGTTGCAGGGGAGAGTCCAAGCCCTTGTCCCCTCGAGGTCAATGTCCTCGTTGCGGCACTCAAAATGATTTGGAAGCCAGGCGCTGTTCCCAGTGTGGAATCCCCCTCCCCCTACCAGCAGGGGTAGCCGCCTCCCAACCCAGCACATAACCCCGCCGTCCCCCCAACAACCGCAATCTGGCGCGCAGGCAATTAATCGATGCCTCTCCTGAGCTGACTCTCATCCAACCCCGTAATCTCACAGACCTCCCTGGGCGTCATACCGCGCTCAAGCATACGCTGTGCGGCCTGGAACAAGTTTTTAAGCCCGCGCTCAAGCCCCTGCTCAAGCCCGCGCTCAAGCCCCTGCTCAAGTCCCTGCTCAAGCCCTGCCGCGCGTCCACCCGCATATCCCTGCTCCCAGGCATACTCCTGTACCGCCAGGGCATCGGCACGAGACCTCTCCTCATCATCAATCATGGCCTGCTCCT
>JAISLY010000032.1 GCA_031277035.1 Coriobacteriales bacterium
ACAGTGACAGCAAATGTCAGCAGGTTGCTTGAAGCTGGTTTTGCCAGGCAGGTGCAGATCACAACTATAGTTGGTCCCCATAATATCGATGAACTTGAGCAGCTGTTCGCCCTGTTTGATGGCATGCAGGGCTTGAGTTCCTGGCGCCTGGCCTCCACCGATCCCATCGGCAGGGCGGCAGGTGATGGCTCGCTGGCTCTGGACGGCGCACAGCATCGCTTTTTGCTGGAGTTCATACTCGCGCACAATACATCAAAGTTGCCGGTATTCTACGCCTGTCCGTCACACCTCGGTGAATACGAGATGCGCGCCCGTGACCGAGAGTTCTGCTGTCATGCGGGTAAGTCGGTTATGTCAATACTGCATAACGGCGATATTGCGGCCTGCCCCAACATCCCCCGCAACCAGGTTACTGTCCAGGGCAACATCCGCAATGCCATGGCAGCGATGAACCTGCTGAGTGTCTGGGATCAGGGCTACACCTTTCATCGCGACCCCGATGCCCGGCACTCACGCTTCTGTGAGGGCTGTGAGGTATGGGAGGATTGTCGGGGCGGCAGCCTGCACACCTTTGACTTTGAAAAGGGACAACAGCGAAAGTGCATCAGGAAGGCTTTGCTTTGAATCGGAGATGCCCCGGTATCAGAATGGGAGATACAAGGAGATGACCGAGCAGTTGCCCAGCGATGCCTCGGAGAAGGCGACTGGCGGGTTGTCGTTTGCTGCGGCAATCTTCTCGGATGATGCCGCCCTCAGTGATCTTCCGCCAGAGACCACTGTGCCCGATTCGGACACGCCGTTGTCCATCGCCGATGCACCTTCGCCGTTGTACGGCCCGCCGTCTGACGATTGGCCGGGTGGTGGTCAGCAGTTTCCAGATCCCGCAGGCATCTTTGATCTGCTGAGCGACATCTACTACAACCCACAGGAGCACATCGCCCTCATCGTCATCGTCGTCAAGCTCATTCTGCTCATTGTCGGCACCATCGTTTTCATCGGCCTCATGCTGAGGCGCAGACGCTCCAAGTGACTGCCAGTCGTTGGGGCGGGGCTTTTCTCCCGTCTTCAGTTGTCGGCTCATTCCCAGATGAGGAGGGCTTCTTAAGTAGCCTGGCGAATGGGCTCGCAGCCAGAGCGGCACGAGCTGTGCTTGCTACCCGTCAAACAGCCTTTCTATCAGGTGATTTTCCGCACCATACTCCGTTTAACTTGTCAAAAACGACCACCCTCAACTTGCCAAAACAGACCACCCTCAACTTGCAAGTCTGTGCATACTGGCCATTCTGTTGCCCACCCCGCTGCCTGTGACCGAAATGCCGTGCGCATACGTCCAAGTCCTCGGGTGCGGCCGCCCTGTCCTGCGCTAGACTTGCCTTCCTGCTTTCATTGCCATTATGCAAGACGACAGGACTGCAAAACGGCAGGACGGTGCGTGTGAGGGCAGGCAAGACAGGTATCGTCATATTCCCGGGTATCCCAGGTTCAGAAAAAGGAGTTACGATGGGTGCTGACAAGAACATCAAGAACATCAAGACCATGGACGGCAACACTGCGGCCGCGCATGTCTCCTATGCCTTTACCGATGTGGCGGCGATATACCCCATTACGCCGTCCTCGACGATGGCGGAGTATGTCGACGAGTGGGCGGCCTACGGTCGCAAGAATATCTTTGGGCAGACGGTGCGCCTTACCGAGATGCAGTCTGAGGCCGGTGCCGCCGGTGCGCTTCACGGTGCGCTTGCAGTCGGCGGGCTCGGCACCACCTATACTGCCTCGCAGGGCCTGCTGCTCATGATCCCCAATATGTACAAGATTGCCGGTGAGCTCTTGCCGGCGGTGTTCCACGTCTCGGCACGTGCGGTCGCCGGGCACGCGCTGTGTATCTTCGGCGACCACAGTGACGTCATGGCCACCCGTCAGACGGGTTTTGCGCTGCTTGCCTCGTCCTCCGTGCAGGAGGTTATGGATCTCAGCGCTGTTGCGCACCTGGCCGCCATCAAGGGACGCGTGCCGTTCCTGCATTTCTTCGACGGTTTTCGCACCTCGCATGAGATACAGAAGATAGAGGCATGGGACTATGACGAGCTTGCCTCCATGATTGACTATGAGGCCCTCGATGCCTTTCGCAAGCGCTCCCTCAACCCCGAGCATGCCTTTACCCGTGGCACCGCGCAAAACCCCGACATCTTCTTCCAGGCGCGCGAGGCATCGCAGCCGTTCTACGACCGCCTCCCGCAGGTGGTCGAGGATTACCTCGCCCTCGTGAGCGAAAAGACCGGCCGATCCTACCACCTTTTTGATTACGTGGGAGCGCCGGATGCCGAGCGTGTCATCGTGGCCATGGGCTCGGTCTGCGAGACCATCGAGGAGACGATGGAAAACCTGCTGGCCAGCGAGAAGGTTGGCCTTGTCAAGGTGCGCCTGTACCGCCCCTTTGTCACCGAGGCATTTTTGGCGGCGCTGCCAAAAACGGTCAAGCGCATCGCCGTCCTCGACCGGACCAAGGAGCCGG
>JAISLY010000049.1 GCA_031277035.1 Coriobacteriales bacterium
ATCCTGCTCACCAACCGCTATGCCGAGCTGGTTCATGCGGCCTGGGAAAATGAGCCTGAAGGCGAGCGCAAGGACGAGTTGAAGATGATGGCCGAAGGACTTGCCTGGATTGCGGAGCATCCCGCGCGAAACTGGTGGGAGGGCCTGCAACAGCTCCTTATCTACGAACTCATGCTGCACGCCGACGGTCAGAGCCACGGCATCACGCTTGGCCGGATTGACCAGTATGTGGGATATATGCTTGACCGCGACCTCGACGCCGGCACGATTACCCCCGAGCGCGCCCAGGAGATTGCCGATGCCTTTATCCTCAAACTCGGCGACTACTTCTCGCTGATGCGTGTGGACCCGAGCCAGAACGCCACGCTGTCCGCGAAGAACAAGTCGGGTTACGTCTGCGGTGGCCAGCATCTGACGGTCGGCGGCAAGAAGAAGGACGGAACGGATGCCACCAACGCGCTGACCCTGCTCTTTCTGCAGACCTATCGACGCCTGTACCTGATGGATCCGACCATCTCGGTGCGGGTGCATCCCGACACACCCTATGAGGTCTGGGAGGCCGCCATCGAATCCTCCAAGGTCTCCGGCGGTATGCCGATTATCGAGAATGACGAGATTATCATCCCGGCCCTGGTGGAGCGCGGCCTTTCGCAGGAAGACGCGAACGACTATGCGATCGTCGGCTGCGTGGAGCCCGCCGGCTGCGGGAACGAGTGGTCGGCCTGTGGCTCGTCTGGAGCGGAGAGCTTCTGCAACCTCATGGGCATCCTGAACATGGCCATCCACGGCGGCGTCAACCCCAAGAGCGGCTGTTCGGCGGGCCTGAAGACGGGCACCCTTGAAGACTATAAGACCTTTGAGGAGCTCCAGGACGCCTTCCTCAAGCAGCTTGAGTTCTTCCTCAACTGGCACATCTCCATGGTCAACCTCTACGAGCTTGCCTACGGCATGTTCTTCCCCTGTGTCTCGGCCTCCGTTGCCATGGAGGGTTGTATGGAAAGTGGCAAAGATGTGCTGGAGGGCGGCGCGAAGTACAACTCCACCGGCTTTACCGCTCTTGGAACCGGCAACGTGGCCGACAGCCTGATTGCCATCAAGAAGCTTGTCTTTGACGAGAAGACGGTCACGGCCGCTGAGTTTCGCCAGGCGCTTCTGGACAACTGGGTGGGCCATGAGGACCTGCAGCAGAAGATCATCAACGAGGTACCCCACTATGGCAACAACATCGCCGAGGTCGACGAGCTTGCCACCTGGGCGCTTGGAGCCTTTGCCGACCACATGAACAACGCACGCGGCCCGCGCGGCAAGTGGCGCGGCGGCACCTTTACGATGACAACCCATCTGGACTTTGGCATGATGACGATGGCAACCCCGGATGGCCGTACGGACATGATGCCTCTTGCCGAGGCCATCTCCTCGCGCCAGGGTTACGACAGAAAGGGCCCGATAGCCTATCTGACCTCGGCCTCCAAGCTGCCGCATTACAAACTGGGCAATGGCGATCAGCTCAACATTCGCTTCTCGCCCAAGTCCGTGGCAGGCGAGCTGGGTACCCGGCGCCTCAAGGAACTTTTTGACACCTACTTTGACATGGGAGGCATGCAGGTGCAGTTTAACGTCGTCTCGACCGACGAGCTGCATGAGGCACAGGAAAACCCGGAGAAGTACGAGAACCTCATCGTGCGCATCGCCGGTTTCTCAACCTTCTTTGTCGAGATGCCGAAGTTCATGCAGGACGACTTTATCACCCGTACCGAGCATGCCATCTAGGAAGGCACCGACAGGATTCTTAGCGGACATTGGTATCCATTGAAGAGTTTGGGACAAAGGGGGGTCGGGCGCAGTGCCCGGCCCCCTCTTACGAGGGAGGGAGCGACTATGCTTACCGCGAAGGAGAACATGCGGCGAACCGTCTTTGGTGGAGGCGAGCCGGATCGTTTTGTCAATCAGTACGAGGCTTTGCGCATCCTCTTTCATCCCTGGATGATTCACTCGGGGCCACCGCTTTTGCCGGGGAAGGGGCCGGTGGTAAACGCCTGGGGTATCACAAACGACTGGCCGGCGGGAACCCCCGGGCAGTTTCCCGTGCATACGCCGGATACGATCGTCTTAAAAGATATCGAGCACTGGCGAGAGTATGTCAAGGCGCCCTCGCTGAAGTTTTCTCAGGAGGAATGGGACACCTTCAGGGCCGAATACGATGCCGTCGACCACGAACAGGCGTATGTTGCCCCTATCATCGTCGCCGGCCTCTTTGAGCAATCTCATCACCTCAGCGAGATTACCAATGCCCTTATGTATTACATCACCAATCCTGACGAGATGCACGAACTTTTGAAGTACCTCACCGAATGGGAGCTGGAGCTGGCCGAGGGCATCTGTACGCATCTGGCGCCCGATGCCATCTTTCACCACGACGACTGGGGCTCGGAGCTTTCCACCTTTCTCAGGCCCGAGATGTTCGCGGAGTTCTTCGTCGAGCCCTACCGGCAGATATACGGCTATTATCACGACCACGGCGTTGAACTCGTGGTGCACCACTCCGACAGCTACGCGGCCACGCTCGTGCCCTATATGATTGAGATGGGCATTGATGTCTGGCAGGGCTGCATGGAATCAAACGACGTCTTTGGGCTGCTGGAGCAGTACCGTGGGCAGATCAGCTTCATGGGCAACATCGACAACAAGGACGTGGACTTTGACGGTTGGACGCAAAACGACGCTCGCACGGCGGTCTTACGCGCCTGTCCCGACACGAACACCCGCTCCTATATCCCCTGCATCACACAGGGCGGCCCCGGTTCGGTCTACCCGGGCACCTACGCCGCGCTCACCGAGGAGATAGACCGCCGCAGCGCAGAGCTCTTTGGCGTGACGGTCGGGGAGAAAGACCGCCTGCCGCTTCAGATACTGTTCTAGGTGCGTCGTATATGCACTGCATGCGCCCGCCACAGTGCATATACGATGTCTTTGCTCCGACTACAGTTCGAATGCGGTCTTATACCCGCTTGAGATGGCCGGTTCGAGGCGGCCGCTTTTGAGTGCGTCTCCCACAACATAGGTGCGCTCCCAGGTTGCGCTGATCTCCTCAACAAGCGCGTTGTTTGAGGCCACGCCGAGCGAAACCACAAAGTCGTCAAAATGATACTCGACAATCTCGCCCGTATCGGTCTTCTCAAAAACCGCTGTGTTGCCCTCCAGGCGCACCAGTTTGTGCCTGGGGTACAGGCCGGGGTTGTGCGGTGCCAGGCGGGTCATGATGTCCTGCAGGTTTTGCATGAACAGCCCCGGGCCAATCTCGTCGACCATCTCGAAGAGGGTGATTCGATTGCCCTGTGAGGCGAGGTACTCTGCGGTCTCGATGCCGGTCATGCCCGATCCAATGACGCCGACATTCCTGTTTTCGAGGACGACCTCGCCGGTCAGTATCTGCGGCGGCGTGTAGACGTTCTTGCCGTCGAGGCCCTCAATGGAGCGGGGGAGTATTGGGCGTGAGCCCTGCGCGATGATGACCGCCCAGGGATCGAGCGCCTTGAGGTCTTCAAGGGTCGGGGTGCTGTCATAGCGCGTCTCTACGCCGTACTTGTCGAGAAGGGCGGCCTGCTGCTCAATGAGCCAGAGCATCTTTTCCTTCTTCGGCGGCACCGAGGCGAGCAGAACCTGACCGCCGGGCTTTTCGTTGCGCTCAAAAAGAACGGTTCGAAACCCGCGTCGGGCAGCGACGATTGCCGCTTCGAGGCCCGAGGGCCCCGCGCCGATGACGACGACCGTACGTCCCGCGCCGTCCGCGCGCGCCTGCAGGGCCTCCTCGCCAAAGGCCTCCTCGCGGCCGGCCTGGTAGTTGATGGCGCAGCCGACGGTCGCGCCGGTCATATCGGCCTCAAACAGCATCTCCATACAATGCAGGCAGGAGATGCAGCGGCGTATCTCATCGTCGCGGCCCTGACGGGCCTTCGCGCCCCAGTACGCATCGGCGAAGAACTGGCGGGCAGAACCAATCATATCCGCCTTGCCCTCCACGAGCACGGATTCGGCGTAGCTGGGATTGCGGATGACCGCGACAGCGATGACCGGTATCGTCACAGCGGCCTTCACGGCCGCCGGGCCGTCGATCTTCCAGCCTTCATCAAAACCGACCGGCTCCCAGGCGGTGTTCATCGTCTCGTAGATGCCGCTGCTGATGTCAAGTGCGGCGATGCCCAACTCCTCGCAGCGCACGCTCATCTGCACACCTTCGGGCAGATGGATGCCCTCCTGCGGCAGACCGACATAGTCAAGGTGCTCATCGACTGAGAGGCGGACGAGAATCGGGTAGTCCGCGCCGCAGGAAACCTTTATGGCCGCGATAATCTCGGCAAGGAAGCGCATGCGGTTTTCCAGCGTACCTCCGTACTCATCGGTGCGCTTGTTGGTGTAGGGGCTGAGGAACTGATTGATGAGGTAGCCGTGGGCACCGTGCAGCTCAACTGCATCAAAGCCGGCATCCTTCAGGCGACGTGCGGCGGCGGCAAAGCGAGCCACCATCTCGTCGATCTCAGATGTGCTCATCTCGTGGGTTGGCTGATGAACCGCCTGGCATTCGGTCGCGCTCGCCGAAGGCATGCTCTCAAGCCCGTTCATCTCCGCGATACCCTGGCGTCCGGGATGATAAATCTGCCCGACGATGAGCGAGCCGTGCGCGTGTACCGCGTCGGCCAGGCGGGTGAGCCCGGGGATGAAGCGGTCGTTATCCGCAGACATCTGCCCAAAGTTTCCCTTGCCGTGCTCGTGGTCGATGGTCAGGCATTCGGTGATGACAAGGCCGACGCCGCCCTTGGCACGCTCGGCGTAAAAGGCGATGTCGATATCCGAAGCCTCCCCATCGGGTGCGGCCATGTGATTGCCCATCGCGGTCATCACAAGGCGGTTTGGCGAAGTGATTGAACCAATCCTGATGGGTGAGAAAAGCATGTCGTACATTCGGTTCCCCTTTCATCGTCTGAACCCAAAGGTCTGTCTCTGCTTGCCGCCCCTGCTTTCTGTGCTTCCCGTGCGCGCCCCTCTGCCCCCGCTTCCCGTGCGCGCCCCTCTGCCCCTCTGCCCCCGCTTCCCGTGCGCGCCCCTCTGCCTCTCTGCCCCTCTGTCGATGCCTGCGTTTCGTACCCGCGTCTGCCTCTGCCCCGCTTCCTGCCCCTACTTCGCAAACCTCAGAATCGGCTTAATCGTCTTGCCGCTGTGAGAATCGGCAAAGGCCTGCTCAATATCTCTGAAGTCGTAAAACTCAATCAGTCGATCTATCGGCAGTTTGCCCTGTCGATAGAACTTGACAAGCTCGGGAATAAAGACCTGGGGGTTGGATCCTCCCTCGGTCAGGCCCATGAAGGTGACGCTTGGATTCATGACCAGCGCCTCAATCTCAAAGTCGACGGTGTCGGTTCCTGTGACACTGACGACACAGCAGGTGCCAAGCCTTCGCAGACAGCGCAGGGCCTGCAGGGTGAGGGCAGGGACTCCCGATGACTCAACACTGGCATGCGCGCCTTTACCTGTAATAGCTTTAATCTCGGCCACCGCGTCGCCCTCGCGGCCGTTGACCGCGTGTGTCGCTCCGAGTTCAAGGGCCAGCTCAAGGCGCGAAGGCACGACATCAACAGCGATGATTGGGTAGCAGCCGGCCAGTTTCGCGGCCATCAGGGCGGCCATGCCAACACCGCCGCAGCCAAAGACGGCCAGTGAGGTGCCCGGCTCGGGCCTGATGCCGTTTAGGACGGCGCCGGCGCCCGTCTGGACGCCACAGCCAAGGGAGCAGAGCCGTGCGAGCTCCTCATCCGAATCAACATCGACCTTCACGGCATTTCGTGCGTCTACCACAACGTGTGTTGAGAAGGAGCCCTGGCCAAAGAAGGAGGATATCTCCACACCGTTTTGCGAGAATCGCTTCGTACCATCCTTAAACGTGCCGTCAAAGAACAGGGTGTTCAGTTGGTCGCAGGCCCACGGATGCCCGCTGACGCAGTAGTCGCAGGTTCCGCACGAGGGGTAGGTCATGATGACACGGTCGCCGGGTTTCAGGGTTTGGACCCCGAGGCCCACCTCCTCGACGACGCCAACTCCCTCATGGCCAAAAATCGCCGGCAGGGCGACAGGGATGTATTGCTGTATGCCGGCGGAGTCGGTATGACAGACGCCGGTTGCGACGAGACGAACCAGGGCCTCTGAGGCTCTGGGCGGGGCAAGCTCGACCTCCTCGATGGAAAGTTTGCCCGTCTCATGAGTTACCGCGGCGGTAGCCTTCATACAACTCCCTTTCTCCCGTTGCCCTCCCGCACAGACACGAACGCCATCCTCTGCGGGGGTGCGCTATAATCTCCCTGTGCCATTCTAGCGCTTCAGCCCTCATGCGGTAATCGGGACAAAGTGCTTATCTGGGCGCAAAGGAAGGGAAAAAGGAGGAAGCATGGACTATACCCCAGCCGCTGTCGTGCCTCTTGGGACACTTGCCGAGAAAAACGACATAGGCAAACCCTGGCGCTACGAGGAAGACGGCCTGACCGTCACGCGCACGAGCCCCTGGTCGCCTCCGGGCTGCCACCCCGTGGGTTGTGGCCTGAAGCTCTACGTCAACGATGAAGGACGCCTTGTCAGGGTCGAAGGCGATGAGAACCATCCCGTCACCCAGGGCCGCCTGTGCCCCCGCTGTCTGGCGCTGAAGGATTATGTCTACAATCCCTCCCGCGTTCTGCATCCTCTGCGGCGCGACCCCAAAGATCGCGGCAAGTCTGACCGGTGGGAACGCATCAGCTGGGACGAGGCCTTTGAGCTGATTAAGAGCGAATATGAGCGGATTGTTGGCACCTGGGGTGCCGAGAGTATCGTCGCGTTCTGCGGCACCGGGCGCGAGGGCGGCACCATGAGCCTGTATCCGACCATGGTCTTCGGGACGCCGAATATGTGCTACACGCAGTCTGGCTATGCCTGTTATACACCGCGTCTGGCCGCCGTGGTCTACATGACCGGCTGCACCTACCCCGAATGGGATAACGCCGGGGCCCTTCCCGGTCGCTGGGATGATGAGCGCTACCAACTCACCGAAGTGCTGATTTTATGGGGTAAGCAGCCGCTCTACTCAAACCCAGACGGATTTTTTGGCCATTCCCTGATCGATGCCATGCGCCGGGGCACACGCATCATCTCCATCGATCCACGGGTCAACTGGCTGGCCACCCGGGCAGACCTTCACCTCCCCCTGCGAGCAGGTACCGACACGGCGCTCGGCATGGCGATGCTCAACATCATCATCGAAGAAGACCTCTACGACCATGACTTTGTTGACTACTGGTGCTATGGCTTTGACCAGCTGCGCGAACGGGTTGCCGAGATGCCGCCCGAGAAGGCAGCCGAGATCTGCGGGCTGCCGGCAGAAAAGATCTATGCCGCCGCCCGCATGTACGCCACGGCCAAGCCCGCGGCCATCATGTGGGGCCTTGCCGTTGACCAGAAGACCGACGGTATGCAAAACGGCCACGTCATCATCGATCTGCAGGCCATCACCGGCAACCTCGACCGCCCCGGCGGGCAGCTTTTGCCCGGTGCCGGAGCCGGACACAATGAGCTTGGCTTTGGGTACGCGGAGAGCATCGGCGATGAGCTGATGCAGAAGATGATTGGGCTTAAAGAATACCCCGCCTACTGCAACATGATTCTGAACGCGCATGCGGATTTGATGCTTGAGGCCTTGGAGACCGGCGAGCCCTACCCTCTGAAAATGGGCTTTTACATGGGAAACAATCTCATGTCCTGCACCTCCCAGGAGCCGAAACGCTGGCACGATGCTATCGTTAAATCGCTCGAGTTCTGCATCGGGGTCGATTGTTTTATCACGCCTTCCATCGAGGCGAGCTGCGATGTCTTCCTGCCGCTTGCGACGGTTGCGGAGCGCGAGGGGACCGTCTACACGCATTACGCCCCCTGCACGGTGACGGCCGGCTTCATGCACAAGGCCATAACCGTTGGAGAGGCATATTATTCCGACATGGAGCTTGCATACGAATTGGGCAAGCGCCTGCATCCGGAGCGTTTCTCACAGTGGGCGAACTCTCACGAGCTGGTCGAGCACTTTCGCCTGGGCGTACAGGAGCATGGAGAGTATTTTGATAAGGTTTCACAGTGTGTGGTCGCGCAAATTCCCATCGACTACTACAAATACGAGAAGGGTCTGCTGCGCCCGGACGGACAGCTCGGCTTTGCGACGCCCACGGGCCGCGTCGAGCTGTGGGCCTCGGCCTTTCACACCTTTGGAGATGACCCTCTGCCCTACTATCTGGAGCCCGAGTTTGGCCCTGTCAACTCGCCTGAGTTGATGGAGAAATACCCCTTCATCCTTACAACTGGCGCACGTACGCCGGCCTTCTTTCACTCTGAGCATCGGCAGATTGCCTATCTGCGCGAGCTTCATCCCGATCCCATCGTCGAGATTAACCCCGCAGTGGCAAAACGCCTCGGCATCACCGACGGCCAGTGGGTGCGGATTTATAACATGGTTGGCGAGTGCGTCCAAAAGGCGCAGGTCTCGCCCATCGTCGATGAGCACACCATCCACGCCGAGCACGCCTGGTGGTTCCCCGAGGAAGACGGCAGCGAGCCGAATCTTTACGGCACGTTTCGTTCAAACATCAACAACCTGCTGCCAAACGGCCATTTTGGCAAACTCGGCTTCGGAGCCCCCAACAAGTGCCTGATCTGCAACATCGAACCGGCGACTGAGAACTACGACACGGACATGCAGAACATCTGGGATACCTTTGGAGAGTTGGTGGAGCGATGACCGCATACGGACTTTTAATCGATTATGAGTATTGTACGAACTGCGGTTCCTGCGAGGTCACCTGCAAGGAGGAGCATGATTACCCGGTTGGCAAGTGGGGCATACGGGTGCTTGGCGACGGCCCCTGGGCCATCGACGAGGACAACTGGAACTGGAACTGGTACCCGCTGCCGACCGATTTGTGCGATTTGTGCGCTGAGCGCACCGCGAAGGGGCGTGAGCCGGCCTGCGTGCATCACTGTCTGGCAAATATCATCAGCTATGGCCCGGTAGAAGAGCTTGCAAAGCAGCTTGCGGAAAAACCCAAGCAACTCCTCATCGTGCCGCAGTTCATGCCCCGGGTTGCCAAGGGCCCCTTTGTGCCTCAGGAGCGCGATGACGGCCACCGCGCCGCCCATATCGAGGTCAAGGGCACCGGCAAGGCCGCCTTCGGCGCGCATCGGCACGACTCCCGCGTTGGCGAGATTGACGAGACCGACCTGGATCTGTAGGTCAAAGAGACTTTCTCGATGCCACAGAGCGGTGTTTTGGTCGGTTTGGGAGCGTGGCGTACGGGCCAGGTCCTCTTCGGAGGGCGCCGGGCAGCCTTTGAGGAGAGGAACTGCTATGACAGAGCGCATCTGGAGCGATGAGCAGCTTGCCGAGATGTCCAGGCGTACGATAGAGAAGGCCTTCGACGCGATTGAGGCGGGCGAGGCCGCAAGGGCCCGGGAGCTTGTGCAGCTCATGTACGATCAGTTCGTGAAGCTGCACGACGGCTACATGACCTGGATTGGCGGCCTTCTCACCTTCCTGTATCGGGAGGGCGGCGTTGAGAAGGTCGAGGCCGCTGAACGCTTTGCCCACGACGTGGAGGCACGACTGGTTTTCTTTCCACCTGAGCGTACGGATTTTCAGTTTATGGTTGAGAGGATGGCAAGCGAGCTGCAGGGTCACGTGTTGCAGCATATGACGCTTGAGGAAGATGATGAGAAGCTCGTGTTGAAGGTCAGTCCCTGCGGTTCGGGCGGGCGCCTGATTCAGATGGGCGCCTACCGTCCCGAGGTCGGGCTGGCGCGGATTGCCGAGCCAGCGGACATTACCTTTCACACTGCGGATTACCCCATCTATTGTGTGCACTGCCCACTTTTTAACATGAATGCCCTGGATGCCTTTGGAGACTTTACCTTCATCAACGAACCGCCGCAGGAAGACGGCTCATATTGCCGCTTTATTTTCTATAAGGATAAAGCGCGTATTCCCGAAGAATACTATCGACGCCTGGGACGCCTCAAACCGCAGGAGACGGGCAAGGGCGTATGAGCGAGACGGACGTGATGCCCGCAGATCTGCGCAGGGAACCTTCTCGCGTTCTGAGGCTTTTGCCCTGGCTGATACTCATTGCGGTCTGCGTTGGGCAGGCTGGGGCAAACTACGCGCAGTTTCAGCTCGCACCTCTGGCTCCCCAGCTCACCGAGGAGATGGGACTGAGCACGGGGCAGTTTGCGGGGGTCTTTACCGCCCAGATGATACCGGCCATCTTCCTCAGCCTGATAGCCGGCATGCTGGCCGATCGGTTTGGCGTCAAGCGGGTCGTCGTCATCGGCTTTGCGATTACCGCCGCGGCCGCCATCGCGCGCATCTGGAGTGCGAGCTACGCCATGCTCTTCGGCTGTATGTTCCTGCTCGGGATAGGCGTCTGCTTTCTCAACGCCAACCTGACCAAACTCATTGGCAGTTGGCACGCCCCTCATCGCATCAGCTTTCTGACGGGCATCGTCTTAGGCTCAAGCAACGTCGCCATGGTGCTCGGTACCGCGACGACCGCTCTTTTGCCCGGTGTGCGCATCGCCTATCTGCTCTCTGCGGTGGCCCTCGTCATCGCCGCTATCCTCTTTTTCGTCGTGCTGCCCAACAGAAACTCCCCGCACGTCTCTCCAATCAAAGTTCCTGAGGTGCGCATGATGGAGAGCCTGAAGGTCGCCTGTGGCAGCAGGGGCGTCTGGGTGGTTGCCGGCATTCTGTTCCTGTTCGTCGGGGTTGACATGATGCTCAGCCCCTTTCTCCCCACCGCCCTGCAACAACGGGGTCTGTCGCCCGTCTCGGCGGGAATGTATGCTTCGGTCATCAACATCGGTTCTCTCGTCGGCTGTCTTGCCGCGCCTGCGCTTGCCTCGCGGCTCAGTCGTCAGAAGCCTTTGATGGCGATACTGGCCCTCGTCGCCGCGGGCGGCGTATCGGTGGCCTGGCTGGCGCCCGTGGGCCTGCCGCTGGGCGCTGCGCTCTTTGCGACCGGGCTCATCCGTGCCGGCATCATGCCAATGGCGATGGCCCTGCCCGTCCAACTGCCCGAGATAGGCCCCACCTATGCGGGCGCAGCCGGCGGCATCACCGCCACCATGCAGCTTTTGGGGGCGGTCATCCTTCCCACCTATGTGGTGGCGCCTCTTG
This sequence comes from Coriobacteriales bacterium, assembly GCA_031277035.1. Lineage (GTDB taxonomy): Bacteria > Actinomycetota > Coriobacteriia > Coriobacteriales > UBA8131 > JAIRXA01. The sequence goes on from JAISLY010000049.1 coordinate 11,234, forward strand.
CGGGGGAGAATATCTCAGTCTTTTTTGGCGCGAGCGGCGTCTGTATGCTCGGCGTCTTTCTGCTCATCTTTCTCTTGCCAGAGATTGGGAGAGGGCGGGCGGCGAAGAGCACCTGATCAAAGCCGACCGATGTCACGGGCGGCCTGGTAGGCGGCCTGGGTGGCGTCGATGATGCTTCCGGGCGTAACGCAGTCGCCGATGACTGAGAATTCCGGCGCCAGGCCGTAGAGGGCGAGCGCCTCATCGTCTAAGGCCTTCTGACCGACGGCATAGACGACCGTGTCCGCCTCGATGAGGCGCTCGCCCCGGGGCCCGGCGACGCGCACGCCCTTCTCCTCTATCTCAAGCGCACGGGTGGACAGATGCAGGCTGAGCGTTGAATAGCGCTTCATCATCTCACCGATGGCGATGCCGTGCACGATGTTGACGCCCGGAGAAAGCAACTCGGGATGGTTGATCATCTCTGAGGTGTCAAGCGCAGCCATCATCGGCAGGGCGATGTCAGACATCTCAAGGATGGAAACTGTTCTTGTTGTGCCCGCTTCGCCCGCGTTCGCGTCTGCGCCGCCCGCGCCTTCGCTTGCGACGCTGCCCGCACCCGTGACGCCGTCTGCGCCGCCCGCGCCTTCGCTTGCCAGATACAGGCCGAGTTCGAGGCCAACCAGCCCGCCGCCGAGGATTACGACGCGACGGCCGGCACGTGAGCTGTCCGCGAAGATCTCCTCGGCGCTGTAGACCTCAGCGCCGTCGATGCCACGGATGGGCGGCTTGATGGGGCGGGCCCCGAAGGCAACGATGAGTGCGTCTGGAGCAATCTGTCCGATGAGCTCAGGGGTAACGACGGTATTCAGGCGAAGCTCGATGTTACGACGCGCTATCTTTCGTATCTGCGTATCAAGGTAGGCCCCGACCTTATCCTTGAAGGGCACCGCCCGCTCCGTATTCAACACGCCGCCGAGACGATCGGCCTTCTCCACAAGAATGACCTCATGGCCTCGTTCGGCGGCGGTCAGGGCCGCCTGCATCCCACCGACGCCACCACCGGCGACGAGCACCCGGCGTCGAAGCGGCCCGGGCGTCTCGTTTAAGCTGTCGCGCTCGTGGCCGATGACGGGATTGGTGGCGCAGTAGAAGATACCGCTTGCGGTTGAGGTGGAAAAGCAGGTCATACAGCGCAGGCAGCGGTTAATTTCGTCCGCGCGCCCCGTCCGCGCCTTGTAGGGGAGGAAGGGGTCGGCCAGGGTCTGGCGGCCGAGATTGATGATGTCTACCTGGCCCGAGGCGAGCACCTCCTCCATGAAGGCGGGGTCGGTAAAAGCGCCCACCGTGGAGACGAGCGAGCGCGAGAGGTGCTTTTTCACCTCAACCGCATAGTGCAGATTAACGCCCTCAGGGGCGTAGAAGGGCGGATGCGAGACCATGCTGGCCGCCGGCGATTCGTGATAGCCGGCCGAGAGGTGGATGATGTCTGCCAGACCGTCCAGCTCACGGGAGATGGCGATGGCATCGTCCAGCTCCATACCGTGGGCAATGGCTTCTCTACCGCTGAGGCGCACCTCTATGGGGATGTGCCGCCCGATGCGCTGGTGCAGGGCTTTGAGCAGGGTCAGGAGAAAGCGCATGCGGTTCTCAAAGGAGCCTCCCCAGGTATCGGTTCGGGTATTTTCTGAGGGGGAGAGGAACTGAGCCGGAAGCCAGCCATGACCCGCGTGGACACAGATGAAATTAAACCCGCAGCGTACCGCAAAGGCGGCCGCCTGCACGTATTGCTCGATGATGGCCTCGACCTGCTCACCGCTCATCTGGCGAATCGGCGTGCCATCGGCCTGCTCGCCGTCTGCCACGCCCCAGAGAAAGTCCTGGGTCTCAAGGAGCATCCGGGCGTTTTTCCCAGCGTGGTTGAGTTCCACGCCCGCCGCCGCACCGTGGCGCCTGAGGGCGTTGGCCGTACGCGTCAGGCTTTTGCGCGCCCTGATGTCATCGCCGACAAGTTGAAACAGATGGCTGCGTGCCTCACGCGCGACGAAAAAGTCGCCGACCGTCACCGCCCCGTGCCCGCCGAATGCCTTGAGCTCATAGAAGGCCGTTGCCGCCTCATCGAGAAAGCCCTCAGCGGTGAGGCGATAGATGTCCTGCGGTGAGGAGAAAATGCGGTTTGGAAACAGGGTTCGCCCCAGCTTGAGGGGCTTGAAGAGGTGAGGATATGTCAGGGCCACGGGGTGCTCCTTACCTGGTGTCCGTACTCGGTGTCCGTACTCGCTTACTCGATGTCCTCCCCGGTGGCGTCAATCTGTGCCCAGCGGCGTCTCATCGCAAAGACAAGGCCGATGGCGGCGAGCAGACCGACGAGGGCGAAGAGGGTGTTAGGGATGGTGACCGAGGTGTAGCCTCCGTTGACGATGAAGATGCTTGCCACGGTCACGCCGAGGACGCCGGAGAGGTTGATGCCAAGCATCAGGACGCCCATGGTGATGCCAAGGGTGCTGTAATGGCGAGACGCCTCGGGCGCCATCGTCAGCACGACCCCGGGAAAAATCTGTGAGATAAGCCCGTAGGCAATCAGGAAGGGCAGCGCGAAATCGGCCGAGGGCAGATTGAACATGATAAAGCCGAGCAGGGGCATCGGCACGCACACGCAGAGCAGATACAGGGCGCGTTTGCGGGGGGCTATTCTGCGCAAGACGAGGCCCCCAACAAAGCCGCCAATCATCAGGGCGACGGTGCAGACGCTGGTGAGGAGGTTTGCCTTCACGAAGCTGAGGCCGAGTCCGTTTTGCAGATATTCGGGATAGTAGATGCCAAAGGCGCTCGTCGAGACGCCGAAGGAGAAGAAGAGGACGAACATCAGCCAGATTGCCGGCGCCTTGAAGCCTTCTATCATGGAGGGCTTTTTGGGCGTGACCGCGCCCGAATCTGCGGGGTCTGGGGCGGCGACTGCACCCGGAGCTGTGGGGTCTGGGGCGGTGACCGCGCCCGGAGCTGCGGGGTCTGGGGCGGCGGTGGGGGCGAGGACGGCGGGCGCAGCAGAGATGGCGGGGGTCGTGACTGCGAGGGGCAACTCGTCATGGCCGACCAGGAAGCTTTCCTCGGGGGGAGGCATTTTAAGGAAGATGAGGCCGAGGATAAACAGCAGGATGAGCGCGACGAGGCTGAAGTACCAGACGTTGACAAAGTCAAAGGTCGGGGCCTCGACAACCACCTGGGGTACGATGAAGGTGGCCGAGGTGAGGATGATCAGCTGGCCGAAGGCGACGTTGAGGGTGCCGATGGAGTTGGGCAGGCCGCGCCGCTCGATGGGAAACCAGGCCGAGATGAAGGCGGTCGTCGTGGTACCGATAAGGCCGTAGGCAAAGCCCTCAAGGACGCGGCTGACAACCAGCATGGGAAAGGAGGGGGCGAAGGTGATGGAAGCCGCGCCCAGGGAGGTGCCGAGGATGTTGACGGCAAAGAGGATGATGAAAAGCCGTCGCGCACCAAAGCGCTGCATGACCATGCCGGAGGGTATGGACAGGATGAAGGAGACGATTCCCACCGCGTTCATCAACATGCCGGCGCTGATGGCGTCCAGTTCGAAGGCGGCCGATATCTGCACCATGGCCGCGGGGACCTTGAACATGTTGATGGCAAAGGCCACAGAGGCCAGGGTGATGACAATGGCAACGGTCCAGGCCTTGATTGGTTGGTATCTTTTCTCCAAGGAATCCCCCTCAGGATTCATGCGAACCTGCGGCCTATACGGGCACGCCGATGTCGCGGGCGATAAAGAAGCCCTCGGCATTTGCCTCGGTTATGTTGCGCGGCGCCCTGCAGTCGCCGATCAGATAGAAGTCAGGCGCACTGAGCGCAAGCGCCAGGCTCTCATCGCGCCGGGGCCGCTGGCCGACCGCATAGACCATGCAATCGGCTAAAATCTCGTGCTGTGCGCCCTCCTGCTCGTAGATGGCAGCTGCCGGTTGCAGTTCTGTGACGCGCGCCCCGTAACGGATGTCAAGCCCCAGCTCCCTGATACGGGTCAGCAGGCCTGGCATGTGCAGGAAGTTGCCGCCGTCGTTGATGTGGTCGGTCATCTCGAGAATGGTGACCTGCCGGCCCTTCTCAATCAGATGCAGGCCAAGTTCGACGCCCACGAGGCCCGCGCCGAGGATCAGCACGCGTTCGGGCAGCTCGTCGGCCGCGAGGTAGGCATCCTGCGCGGATAAGACCCCCTCGCCGTCGATGCCGCTGATGGCAGGCTTTATGGGTGTGGCACCGAGGGCGGCAATGAGCACGTCGGCACCGATGGAGTTGGCATATGCGGCATCCACCTCGGTGTTCAGGCGCACCTCGACGTCGGCGGCGGCGACGCGGCGTGCCTGCTGGGCGAGGTAGAAGGCGAGTTTTTGCTTAAAGGATACCTCCTCCTCGCAGAGCAGCACGCCGCCAAGACGCCCGCTTCTCTCACAGAGTATGACCTCGTGGCCGCGCTCGGCCGCGCCTGAGGCGGCCTGCATTCCGGCGATGCCGCCGCCGACGACGAGCACCTTCTTTTTTGTGGCGGGTGGCACGGAGAGCCTCATCTCGAGCTCACGGCCAGATTCGGGGTTGATGGCGCAGTAGGGCTCTCCGTGGGTCATCTCGGCTGAGAAACAGGAGAGGCAGCGCATACATCTGCGCACCGTCTGCCCATTGCCGGTTCGAATCTTCTTTGGCAGGTCAGGATCTGCAAGCAGGGCCCGTGCCAGTTCGACAACGTCGGCCTTGCCTGTCGCGATGATTTCTTCCATGAGGTCCGCGTCACCCAGTGCGCCGACGGTGGCAACGGGCGTCTTGACGTGCGGCTTGATGGCGGCGGCGTACTGCACGTTTACGCCGTCTGGCAAAAACATGCAGGGATGCGTGATGGCAAAGACCTCAAGGAGCTCATGGATGCCAGCCGAGATATGCAGCAGATCCACAGAGTCGTCAAGCTGCTCGGCGATGGCGATGCCCTCATCAATCTGATAGCCTTCGGGATAGCACTCGGAGCCGCTCAGGCGTATCTCGATGGGAAACCCCGCCCCGACACCGGCGCGCACGGCCTCACAGACCTCTTTGACAAAGCGTGTGCGGTTTTCCACCGAGCCGCCATAGCGATCTGTGCGGGTGTTTGTTGAAGGAGAGAGGAACTGGTGAAGCATCCAGCCATGTGCGGCGTGGATAGTCACCATGCCGAAGCCCGCTCGGCGGGCCAGCTCGCCGGCGGCACGGTACTTTCCAAGCGTGCGGTTCATGATCTCCTCGTCAAAGGCGCCGACGTGCCGTCCCTCCACCTCGCCTTCGACCGGGCCGTAGGCGATGCCCCGCGACTCGGCCCCCATGAAGGCGGGCATACGGTTTGCGTACATGCCCGTGTGCTGCAACTCAAGCGAGGCGACAGCTCCGTGGATGCTGACGGCGTGGGCGATGCGAGCGAGTTCGATGTCGATATTCGGCGTGTCGAGACAGATGTGACGATCCCCACCCTTGCCAAGTTCGCCGTCCACCACCCCCTCAAAGGAGCAGACGCTGGCACAGCCGCCCTGCGCCTTGCGCTCATAATAGGCGGCGGCTCCGGCATTGAGGAAACCGGTGCCGTTGATATTCTGATAACCCGTGGGCGAGGCAAAGATGCGGTTGCGAAAGACGGTATTTCCGAGGACGATGGGCGAGAACAGGTGCGGATAGCTCTGGTGAACCATGATTCCTCCTGACGTGCGGCCGATCCCTTCATCTTGCGACATGCAGTCGACTTCTCGACCCACGCCCGATTCTTCTATCTTACCCGAAATCGTCCGCGTAGGGCACGAGGCGGTGTATAGTGGTCTTGGTACACAGCCGGGCTTTGGGAGACATCCGGGCCCTGAGGAGCGTTCGGGTGTTACGGAGCGTCCTGGCCTCTGAGGAGCGTTCGGGTGTTACGGAGCGTCCGGGCTTTGGGAGACATCCGGTCCCTGACGGATTGGCGGGAGGAGCAATCGTGGCGAAAAAAGGCTTTGGCGCTGACAGGAGCTGCTACGACAATATCGACTGGAGTGGCTTTGGCGTTGGCAGCAATGTTGCGACGGTGGATGTCCGCGACGGGAAGCTGCTGCGGATACGGCGCCTTGACTATGGCGCGGAATACTCGGAGGAGGAGTTGCGGCCCTGGACGATGCGTCGGGGCGAGAAGGTCTTCAAAGAGCCGCGGAAGTCCTGCATCCCACCCTTCTCGATAGCCTATCAGAAGCACGCCTTCTCACACAACCGCGTGCCCTATCCGCTCAAGCGCATAGACTGGGATCCGCAGGGCGAGCGCAACCCTCAGACGCGCGGCATCTCTCGCTACGAGCGCATCAGCTGGGACGAGGCGACGGAGATGATTGCCGCCGAGCTCCGTCGCCAATATGAGCTTTATGGCCCCGGCTCAATCCTTTTGCAGCAGGACGGTCATGGGGAGACCAAGATCGTGCATCCCTGCCATGGTGCTATGGTTAAACTTTGCGAGCTGATGGGTGGCGCGACCATCCAGGCCCGCCAGCCCGACTCCTGGGAAGGTTGGTACTGGGGTGCCAAGCACGTCTGGGGCATGGAACCGCTTGGCCAGGGCAGGACGGCAAATCTCGTGCATGACATCACGCAGAACTCAAAGATGCTCCTGTATTGGGGCTGCGACAACGAGACCACGACCTGGGGCTGGGGCGGGCAGCTCGCAAGCCTTATCTCCTTCTGGTGGACAGACTGCGGCATCACCTCGGTCTACATCTCGCCTGACCTCAACTATTCCGCTGCCGTGCATGCCGACAAATGGATTCCCGTCTATCCCAACACCGACCTTGCTCTTCAGCTGGCCATCGCCCACGTCTGGCTGACTGAGGATCTGTATGACAGGGAGTATGTTGAGACGCACACGGTGGGTTTTGACTGGCTTGTAAGCGAGGTCACCGGCGGCATCGACGGCATCGAGAAGACCCCGAAGTGGGCCGAGGAGCGCTGTGGTGTACCGGCGCGCATCATCAAGGCCCTGGCGCGCAAATGGCATCGCGACGCCACCTCGACCTGCCATTGTAACGGCGGCTCCTACATCCGTTCCTGCTATGCCCACGAGCCGGCCCGCATGGAAGTCGTGCTTCTTGCCATGCAGGGTCTCGGCAAGCCGGGGCGAAACGCCATGAAGTTCATCGAATGGAATATCTACGAGTCTCCCGCCTTTAACCCAACGCCGCGAGACGAGGCCATTTTCACCGGCTTTGGCGGCTATAACGCCGCTTTGTTGGAGGCCTCCGAGCGCTTTATCCCCAAGACCCTCATCCCGCAGGCCATCATGTGCACAGAGCCTGTCGACTGGCACGGCCATGTTATCTGCATGATGCCACGCGAGGATCAGTTTGAGCATTTCCAGTTTCCCCGTCCGGGCGATCCGCATATCCACATGATCTGGTCTGACGCCCCCTGCTGGACGACCTGCTGGAACGGCGGTAACGAACATATCCGCGCCCTGCGCCACCCCAATCTCGAGTTTGTGCTGTATCAGCACCCCTGGTTTGAAAACGACATGCTCTTTGGCGACATCATCCTGCCCGTCGCCTCGCGCTTTGAGGTCGAGGATTGCGGCATCGACAACCAGAGCGGCTGCTTTAACACCATCCTGCATTCCCCACAATGCGTTCAGCCCCTGGGCGAGGCGCGAAGCGACTGGGAGGCGGTCCAGGCCGTTGCCGAGAAGCTCGGGCTGCTTGAGGAATATACGGGTGGTCGCGATGTGGAGGAAAGCATCCGTCTGACCTTTGAGCACTCCGGCGCCGCCGCGTATCTGAGCTATGAGGAGTTTAAGGAGAAAGGCTACTTCTCAGCGCCTCATGTCGAGGACTGGGAGGAGGACCATGCGGGCTTTTACGACTTCTATGTCGATCCAGAGCGCTTCCCGTTAGAGACGCCGACCGGTAAGATAGAGATCTATTCCGTGGCCCTTGCCCAGGCGTTTCCCGATGACGAGGAACGCAGGCCCTATCCACATTACATCAGTTGTACGGAGCGCTTCCATGAGTATCGCGAGGACCCCCGGCGTGAGAAATACCCCTTCCTGCTCGAATCCAATCATCCGCGATGGCGCGTGCACGCAAACTTTGACGACAACGCCTGGCTGCGCGAGATAGAGACCTGCAAGGTCAAAGGACCAGATGGCTATAACTACGAGCCGGTATGGATACATCCTCTCGACGCGGCCAGGCTCGATGTGAAAAACGGCGATGTCGTGCGGCTTGTCAACGACCGCGGTTGGACGCTGGGCGGTGTCTATGTGACCGAGCGCATCATGCCCGAGGTCGTCTATCAGGACCACGGCGCGCGCCTGGACCCCATCGAGCCCGGCGTCTCAGACCGCGGCGGAGCGAACAACCTCATCGCTCCGAGTGAGACGACTTCGAAAAACGCCGCGGGCGAAGTGACTTCTGGCTATCTGGTCAATGTTGAGAAGGTCGATGTCTTTGAGTTGGCGCGTCAGTACCCCGAGGCCTTTGCGCGGAGCTTTCATGCCGACGAGGGCGTGGATATCGACAACTGGATCATCGGGCGCAGGGAGGGTGTGTGATGAAGGTATTCGTCATCGACCAGGCGCGGTGTAACGGCTGCTTCGCCTGTCAGATCGCCTGCAAGGACGAGCATTGTGGCAATGACTGGCCCGGCTATCAGAGGCCACAGCCCGAAACAGGGCATTTCTGGTGCCGGGTTGCCCAGACGACACATGGCCAGATTCCAAAGGTCACGCTTGAGTATCAGCCGCTGCTCTGCAATCACTGCGACGATCCAGCCTGCGCAGCCGCGGCGCCCGATGTGGTGAACAAACGCCCTGACGGCCTGGTGAGCATCGATTTAAAGGCGGCCCGTGGCTGTCGTGAGCTCGTGGATGCCTGTCCCTACGGCGCCATCTACTACAACGAGGAACTTGAGCTTCCGCAGAAGTGTGACGGCTGTGCGCATCTTGTGGACGCGGGCGAGATTCCACATTGTGTTGATATGTGTGTGCCCGAGGCCCTGCGGTTCGGCGAGGAGGAGGACTTTGCCGCCGAGCTTGCCCATGCAAAGACCCTGCCTTCGAAGGGCGGCGCAAAGCCACGCGTCTACTACCTGAACGCCCCCGGACTCTTTATTGCCGGCGACGTGTATGACGCGGTCAGAGACGAGGTGCTTGTCGGCGCCACCGTAAGCCTGACCTGCCCCGATGGAAGGATTCTGAGCACGGTAACCGACGACTTTGGTGATTTTTGGTTCAGACGGCTTGAAGCGGGAGCGTACCGGCTTGCCATCGAAGCGGCGGGCTATCAGATTCTTACGGACGTGGATGTCTTGCTTGAGCGGAGTTTAAACGTCGGCAGCTTTGCCCTCGCGGCCCTTTCCTGAGACGTGTCTGAGACGTGATACGAGCCCTGGCCGGTGGCCAGGGCTCGTATTCGGTGCGGAGATGCTGCCTTCTACTGACCGGGAGGTTTCGGAGGAGCCGGAGGCGCCTTGGGAACACCGGGTGCACCGGGTGCGCCGGGGGGTCTTGGCACACCGGGGGCCCCTGGAGGGGCGGGCATGCCGGGAGCTCCTGGAGGGGCTGGCATGCCGGGGGCGCTGCCCATGGATGCCATGATCTCCTCGGCGGTCGCGCCGCAGTTCTCACAGACAGTCGCCGTCGGCGGATTTTTGTGGCCGCACTTGGGGCAGGTAATCTCGGTCGTTATCGCTGCTGGCCTGAAACACATACGGTTTTCTCCTCTCCGTCATATCGGATGGAGTCGGTCGCCGCCCACTGAAGCTCAGCCTGCAAACAGGGCCGGTTACCGCTCATCGCCTCTCACGATACCATATTCGGCGCAAGGAGAGGTATAAGGCAAGGCTTATTCAGCCCGGATGCCTCATCCCCAGAGGATGAAAAGCGACGTATAAGCGCACTTTGAGGCGCCGTGGAAGGCAAAGAGGCGCCTCTGGCGCAAAGTGGGGCGGCTGGCGGCGTTGTGCGCGTTTGCCGCCAGCCGAGAGGCGAATACATGCGGAGGCCTGAATGGATACTGCTATACTGAGAGGCATCCATACGAGAGAAGGGACTGCCCGTGGCGATTTCCACAGCGGATTTTAAGAACGGCAAGGCCATCCTGATAGACGGCAAGCCCTATGTGATCATCGAGTTTCAACATGTCAAACCTGGCAAGGGTGGCGCCTTCGTGCGTACCAAGGTACGCGACATTCGTACCGGTCGAGTCAATGACCAGACCTTCCGTTCGGGGGAGAAGTTTGAGGAGATACGCATGGAGACCAAAGAGATGCAGTATCTCTACTCCGATGGCGGCGCATATCACTTCATGGACACCGCGAGCTACGAGCAGATTGCCCTGGATGCTGAGGTGGTCGCCGACGCGGCCAGATGGCTCAAGGAAAACGACACGGCGAGCCTTCAGTATGCCGGCGAAGAGCTCATTGGTATCGAGCCCCCCATGTTTGTCGAGCTTGAGGTGATTGAGACCGAGCCGGGCTTTAAGGGCGATACAGTTCAGGGCGGCAACAAGGCGGCGACCCTGGAGACCGGCGCGGTGGTGCAGGTACCCATGTTTATCAACAACGGCGACGTGCTCAAGATAGACACCCGGGACGGTCGTTACATCACACGCGTCTGAGCCCTGCGCTGGGGGGGAGCGGCATGCTGCCGCCGCTGAGATGGTGCCGAGATGCGCGTTGGGATTTGGTGGCTGGGATGTCGGGATACTGTCGAGATGCGCGTTGGGGTTTGGTGGCCGTGGTGCCCGACACCTCTACCTGGCGGCCTGATGCCGTCGGAACAGCGAACCGCAATCTGCCGCAATCCGTCGCAATCCGTCGCAATCCGCCGGGGTAACGTTTGCGGCACGCTTCTCTCCAGAGGCTCCGCAAGCTGATATACTGGACGTTTCCGATGCTTTTTGCAGGTGGAGAAGATGGCTTTTGCGCGGTCTTCGTGCTCTCTTTGCAGATGCCGCGCACGCCCTGAGTTGGCGAGACCAGCTAATCCGCCTCTTGATAACTGAACGAAGGAGGTGCTTGTGAGGACCCTGCATATCATGGACACGACAATCCGTGATGCCCATCAGAGCCTCTGGGCGACTCGGATGCAAATTGGCGACATGCTGCCCATCTTGCCGAAGATGGATCGAGTCGGCTACTGGGCCATTGAGGCTTGGGGCGGCGCGACCTTTGACACCTGCCTGCGCTTTTTGGACGAGAATCCCTGGGAGCGCCTGCGTGCCATCAAGAAGCACTGCCCGAATACCCCGCTTGCGATGCTGGTGCGCGGGCAGAACCTCGTCGGCTACCATCATTACTCAAAGGAGATCGTCTCGCGTTTTATCTCGGCGTCCCATCGCAACGGCATCGACGTCTTTCGCGTCTTTGACGCCCTGAACGACATACGCAACGTCATCGACTGCGCCGAGGCCATCAAGGCCGCCGACGCGCATTTTGAGGGGGCCATCTCCTATACGATGAGCCCCGTGCACACGCTTGACAGTTTTATTGAGTATGGGCAGAAGCTCAAGGACCTCGGAGCGGATTCCATCTGCGTCAAGGACATGGCCGGCATGCTCACCCCCTACCGCACCGAACGGCTCGTGAAGGCCTTCAAGGATCAGATTGGCCTGCCGGTCCATGTGCATTGTCACTACGTGGGCGGCATGGCTCCCGCCAACTACCTCAAGGCCGCCGAGGCCGGCGCGGCCATCGTCGACACCGCAAGCGCCCCTCTGGCCTTTGGCAACTCACAGCCAGCGGTTGAGATGATTGTTGCGGCGCTCAAGGAGAGCGGCTATGACACCGGGCTTGATCTCGACCTGCTCTTTGAGATTGCCCAGTACTGGGAGGGCGTGCGTGAGCGCGGGCACTTCAAGCGCGGCGTGAGCTCGCTGATTCACATGCAGGTCTACAGCCATCAGGTTCCCGGCGGCATGATGAGCAATCTGGTCAGTCAGCTGGAGATACAGAAGGCCTCCGACCGTCTGCCCGATGTGATGGACGAAATTCCGCGGGTGCGCGCCGAGGTCGGCTACCCCCCGCTCGTCACGCCGCTTTCGCAGATTGTCGGCACGCAGGCCGTCTTTAACGTGCTCACCGGCAAGCGTTGGAGCGTCATCTCGACTGAGATGAAGGACTATATCGCCGGCTACTATGGCAAGGCGCCCGGGCCGCTTGACCCAGACATTGCGAAGCGGGTTCTTGGCAGCATGGCGCCACTGGATGCTGACACGCCTCCGAGTTCGCTCGTTACGACGAGCTATGAGGAGGTTTCCCTTGAGGCGGGGGAGTTGGCAAAAAGCGAGGAGGACGTGCTGATGTGGGCGCTGTTTCCGGCCGAAGCGCGAACCTATCTCTCAAAGCATCGCACCTCCGAGCGAACCGAGTTCCTTCTGGAGGGAGAATCGTCAGGCACGAAGGAGGAGCAGAACGTGGACATCGGACAGATCAAGGAGCTGATCAAGGCCGTTCAGGAATCCGGCATCGGCGAGGTCACGGTTGAGGAGGCCGGCACCAAGATTGTGGTGCGTGCGCCCGGCCAGGGCACCGACGGCGAGAGGCCCGCAGTGGGCCCGGGTGGCGGGCCGATCGCGACGACCGAGGCCGTGCCCGATCCCCGCAAAGCCCCCCTGCCGCCCACCGACGGCAGAGAGCGGCCCGCCACCTGGCTTGCGGTCCTCTCGCCGATGGTCGGCACCTTTTACGCGGCCCCCTCACCCGAGGCGTCCGCCTTCGTACAGGTGGGCGATGAGGTGGTCGCAGGGCAGGCTCTGTGCATCGTCGAGGCGATGAAGCTGATGAACGAGATTACAGCCGAGCAGATGGGAACCATCCGCGAGGTCTGTGTAGAAAACGCCATGCCTGTCGAGTACGGTACGGTGTTGTTCTACCTCGAGCCGGTCGTGGATTGACACCTTGAAACCTCCGTCTTTGACCCGTTGGGAGTTACATGTTCGGTAAGGTTCTGATAGCGAACCGGGGCGAAATTGCCGTGCGCATCGTGCGCGCGCTTCGTGAACTTGGCGTGGTGAGCATCGTTGTCTACTCGGATGCCGATCGCGACAGCCTTGCAGTCCAGCTCGCCGATGAGGCGGTCTGCATCGGCCCGGCGCCCTCGGCCCAGTCCTATCTCAACATACCCGCCCTCATCGGCGCCGCAAACTCCCGAGGTGCCCAGGCCATCCATCCGGGCTATGGCTTCCTGGCGGAAAATGCCGCCTTTGCCCAGGCGTGCGCGGATCACGATCTTGTGTTCATCGGGCCGACCCCCGAGGTCATCGCCATGATGGGGGATAAGAATATTGCGCGCACGACCATGATGCACATCGGTATCCCCACGATTCCCGGTTCGGATGGCCCGGTGACCAGCGTTGAGGATGCCGCTGCCTTTGCCGAGACGGTGGGCTACCCCGTGCTCATCAAGGCAAGCGCCGGGGGTGGGGGCAAGGGGATGCGGGTCGTCTCGGATATCGACGTGCTCGCCTCCGCATTTGCCGCGGCAAAAAACGAGGCAGCCGCTGCATTTGGCAACGATGAGGTCTATCTCGAGAAGTATCTGACGCGCCCCCGCCATGTGGAGGTGCAGGTGCTTGCCGATTCCTGCGGCAACGCCGTACACCTCTGCGAGCGCGACTGCTCCATTCAGCGTCGCCATCAAAAGCTCCTGGAGGAGGCTCCCTCACCGGCGCTGACGCCTGAGATGCGTGAGCAGATGGGCTCCGTGGCGCTCGAGGCGGTTCGTGCGGTCTCCTACACCGGCGCGGGTACCGTCGAGTTCCTTCTTGACACCGACGGGCGCTTCTATTTCATGGAGATGAACACCCGCGTACAGGTAGAACATCCGGTGACCGAGGCAATCAGCGCAACCGACCTCATCAAGGAGCAGGTGCGCATCGCCGCCGGGGAGGCAATCAGCTTCCTTGAACGCCTGCCGCTCAGCCCGTCTGGGCATGCCATCGAGTTTCGTATCAATGCTGAGGACCCCGACCATCACTTCTGGCCGAGCCCCGGCACGATTACTGCCCTGAGACTTCCGGGTGGTCCGGGCGTGCGGGTTGATACGCATATCTACCAGGGATATACGGTGCCGGCGACCTACGATTCGCTTGTTGCCAAGCTCATCGTCTGGGGTACGGATCGCGCCGAGGCCCTGGCCCGCGGGCGGCGCGCCCTGCGCGAGTTTCACATCGAGGGCATCAAGACCACCATTCCCTTCCATCTCCGAGTTCTCAATGAGCCGGATTTCGCGGCCGGGGTGGTGTACACTGACTTTATCGAGACGCATTTTGGGTCGTAGGAGGACATGACATGGGACAAAACACAGACGAACGCTTCTCCCTCAAGGGCCTGACCATCGCCCCGGGGGTTGTTGAGGCCATCGTATCTTCGGCGGTCGCTCAGGTCGAAGGAGTTGCCACCATTGGTGCTCAACGCCTGTCCGGCGGCATTCGCTCGGCTTTCAATCGCCGTCTTCCCACGCAGGGGGTTCTGATTACGGCCGACGAGGAGGGCGGTATCACCGTTGCCGTTCGCACGCACATCTTTTACGGCTATCGTATCCCCGAGGTCGCCGAGCAGATTCGCAAGGCGGTCGCAGAGACGCTCAAAGGACAGGTTGGCATCACCGTTGAGGCGGTCGACATCTTTGTTGATGGGATACAGTTTCCGGAGTAGGTATGGCAGGGGTAACCGGTACACATAGGGATCGAAGCGCCGCTCGCCGCAAGGCCTTGCAGCTGATGTTCCAAAGCGAGATCACCGGGCAGGCGACCGAGACGATCATCGACGAGGGCCTCTATGTCGAAGAGCTCGGCTTGCCCTGCGACTACACACGTCTGCTCCTCGAGGGTCTGAGGGCGCATCGGGAGAAGGTCGACACCCTGATAGCCTCGACCTCCGAGAATTGGTCGCTTGCCCGAATGCCGCTGGTCGACCGCAGTATACTCAGCCTTGCGACCTACGAGATGCTGTACTGCAGGGACGTTCCTGCAAGCGTGGCCATCAATGAGGCGGTTGAGCTGGCAAAGTGCTTTGGTGGAGAGGACTCCTCGCCTCGCTTCGTAAACGGTGTGTTGGGAAAAATCGCCGCTCATCTGAGCGCGGCTGACAGCGGTGACGTTTCAGAGGAGAGTGAGCCAGGCGCGTTTTGTGACGAGCCTGCGCCTTGCGATGAGCTCGCGCCTTGCGACGAATTTGCGCGTTGCGACGGGCTCGCGCTTGCATCGGTACAACGGGAGAAGAAGGCGGTTCATGGATAATCAGGATACCTACGTACGCGTTCGCGAACGACTGGAGGAGATCGTCCTTCAGGTCAAATCGAAGGACGTCCCCCTCGAGAAGAGCCTCGATCTGTATGAGGAAGCGCTTCGCCTGGGAGGCATCTGTGCGGAGATGATCGACCGTACGGACTTTTCCGTCGAGGAGTTGGACGCTTTGCAGCAGACGCCGAAAACGGAGGCCGGGGCGCCGCAGGAGGCAGAAGAAGAGGGCACGGAGCAGGCGCAGCGCACAGAGGGGGAGTCGGGCATAGGGGGAAAGCCGGGTACGGAGCGGGAGCCGAGCGCGACCGCCGTGCTTCTTGCGAGCGATTCTGATGAAGGAAACGATGACGACACGTCTGGACATACCGCATCCGGCTGAGCTGAGAGGCTATGATGTCGGGCAGTTAAACGCGCTGGCGGTCGAGATACGAAGACGCCTGATCGAGGTGACCTCCAAAAACGGTGGCCATCTCGCCTCAAGCCTTGGCGCTGTGGAGATTATCCTCGCGCTTCATGCCGTCTATAACCTCCCCGTCGACCAGCTCGTCTTTGATGTCGGGCATCAATCCTATGCCCATAAGCTGCTGACAGGCCGCGACGCCCTGTTTTCGACCCTGCGGACCTATGGTGGGCTGGCGGGCTTTACCCGTCGCGAGGAGAGCCCGTATGACACCCACGATTCCGGCCACGCCTCGGATTCGCTTTCCATCGCGCTGGGTCTCGCGCTTGCCCGCGATTTGCGCAAAGGCAATGAGCAGGTCGTTGCGCTGATTGGAGACGCGGCGCTTTCTGGCGGCATGGCCTTTGAGGCGCTCAACCAGATTGGCCAGGAGGGCACCAGACTGGTCATCGTCTTAAACGACAACGAGATGAGCATCTCTCGAAACGTCGGGGCTCTCTCCCTGTACCTCGCAAAAGCCCGGATGGGCAAGCTGTATACGACGCTGCGCGACACTGTGGAAGACCGCCTGGGAAGCACGGGGCGCTTTGGGCGTCTCCTGGTCAATGCCGGCGAGGCCGCCAAGGGCTCGGTGAAGAAACTTGTTGTGCCCGGGACAATCTTTGAGGACATTGGCATCACCTATATCGGCCCGCTCGACGGTCACAATATCGGGGCGCTCAAAGAAGCCCTCAGTGCGGCGCGACGCGCGAGTGGGCCGATACTGCTCCATGCGGTGACGCAGAAGGGACGCGGGTATGCACCTGCGGAGCATCGCCCGGATGTGTTTCACGGCGTGGGCTGCTACGACCCCGCGACCGGTGAGTTTGAGGTTGAAGAGGGCCGCAGCCCCACCTTTACGGCGGTCTTCTCTACGGCCCTGCTTCGGGAAGCGGAGCACAATGAGGATATCGTTGCCATCACGGCTGCCATGACCGACGGTACCGGGCTTGCCCCGTTCTGCGCGCGTTATCCCGAGCGCTTCTTTGATGTCGGTATCGCCGAGGAGCACGCGGTCGCGCTGGCGGCGGGACTTGCGCTGGGCGGCAAGATACCAGTTGTGGCCATCTACTCGACCTTTTTGCAACGCGGCTTTGACCAGCTGATGATCGATGTCGCCCTGCAAAAGCAGCACGTCGTCTTCTGCGTGGATCGCGCCGGGTTGGTCGGCGAGGACGGGACGACACACCACGGCCTGTTCGATCTTGCCTACCTGCGACAGATACCCGGGATGAAAATCATCGCGCCCGCCGACGCCGAGCAGCTTGCCGACGCCTTGCACACGGCGCTTACTTTGGATGGGCCTGTTGCGATCCGTTATCCACGGGGCGAGACGCCGCGTCGCGCACTGCGCTCTGTGGCAGATTCTTCCAAAGGAGATGGAGGAGGCGGCGAGGTCGAAGGGGCAAAAGGAGCCGGAGAGGCCGTGCAGGCTGAGGCGTCTGCGCAGGCTGAGGAGGCCGTGCAGGCTGAGGAGGCCGCGCAGGCTGGGGAGGCACACCCCGCCCTCCTTGTCCCGGGGAAGGCTACGCGTCTTCGTGCGGGCAAAGACGTCAGTCTGCTGGCGCTCGGGCGCATGGTGCCCCAGGCACTCGAGGCAGCCGAGCTGCTTGCCGAGCGGGGTATCGAAGCCGCGGTCTACGATATGCTCTGGGTAAAACCTCTCGATGTTGCGGCGGTGTGTGAGGCGGCGCGTGCCCCGCTTGTGGTAACGCTTGAGGAGGGGACGATTGCCGGAGGCTTTGGCTCGGCGGTGCTTGAGGCGCTCGCGCATGCCATGACGACGGATTTCTCGCTCGCGCCACGTCTGGCGCCACGGGTCTTGACGCTTGGCATCCCGGATGAGTTTGTCACGCATGGCAGCGTTGCGTGCCTCTTTGCGGAGCTCGGGCTGGATGCCCCGCGACTGGCCGCCCGAATTCAGGATGTTCTGGATGGCGCGGCAACGTCTTGACGAGCTGCTCGTTGCACGTGGCCTTGCGAGCGATGTCGAGCAGGCGCGTCGGCTGTGTCTTGCCGGTGGCCTGTTGAGCGGTGATACGCTTCTCACAAAGCCCGGGATGAGTGTCCAGGAGGGCATTCCGCTTTCTCTCAAAGGAGCTCGCAGCTATGTCTCGCGGGGTGGAGAGAAGCTGGCGGGGGCGCTTGAGGACTTCTCCCTCAATCCTGCAGGCCTGCGCTGCGTTGACGTCGGCGCCTCGACCGGCGGGTTTACCGACTGCCTGCTGAGGCACGGGGCGCGTCAGGTTACGGCTGTCGATGTTGCCTATGGGCAGCTTGCCTGGGGCCTGCGAACTGACGAACGGGTCATCGTCTTTGAGCGCACGAACGTCCGGGCTCTGGATCCCCAGACGCTGGGCGCTCCCTTCGACCTGGCCGTTGCCGATCTGAGCTTCATTGGGCTTGCCGGGCTCATGCCCCGCCTGCGCAGCCTGATTGAGCCCGGTGGTGCTTCGCCCGGTACAACGGGCGATCCAACTGAGCCCGGTACAGCGGGCGATTCGACTGAGCCTGATACAGCAGGCGATCCAACTGAGCCCGGTACAACGGGCGATTACCCCAAAGGTGCTTCGCCCGGGACAACAGGCGATCCAACTGAGCCCGGAGGCAGTCTGCTTGCGCTCGTCAAGCCACAGTTTGAACTGCCCGCCTCCTCAGTCGGGCGCGGCGGTGTCGTGCGTGATGCGCACGCCCATATCCAGGCGCTTGAGAGTGTGCAGGCCGCTGCCTGTGCCAGCGGCCTTACACCCCGAGGGCTTGTGGCTTCGCGCCTGAGAGGCCACAAGGGGAATATCGAGTTTTTCTTCTGGGCACAGATTGGCGGCATTCCTGCTACCATTGACATCGAAGCGCAGGTTCGCGCCGCCTGGACAGACGGTTCGAAGGGAGAGGGCGGATGAAGGTTCTTTTGATAGCCAATAACTCCAAAGACCTGGCATCCAGGGCTCTTGAGGAGGTGCGTGCCTGGCTTGATGCGCAGGGCCATGTCTCGGTGATGGCAAGCAAGGGCAGTTTTGATCCCTCGGACCCTGAGTTTTGCGAGCTCTCCTCCTCCGTCGCATCCTTTGACCTCGTCTGTGCCTTTGGAGGCGATGGAACCATCTTACAGTCGGCCCGAATCATCGGTTCAAGCAGGGTTCCTTTGCTTGGCTATAACTTCGGGCGGCTTGGGTTTCTGGCGGGTGCGGCAGGAAGCGACCTGATTCCTGCACTCGAGGCGGCGCTTGAGGGCAGAGCGCGTTTTGACGAGCGCACGATGCTGATTGCCGAAATCAGCCTGCCGGGTGGCGGCGTGGTGAGCCATCTTGCTCTGAACGAGATGGCAATCAGTCGCGGCAACTTCGGACGTATCGTCAGCCTCGATTTGCACATCAACAGGCACTTTATCGACAGCGTGAGCGGCGATGGACTGATTGTCTCCACGGCCACGGGGTCGACCGCCTACGCCCTCTCGGCAGGTGGCCCCTTCATCGCGCCGTCCTACGGGGGCCTGTGCATCGTGCCGGTCTCCCCGCACACGCTCAACGCCCGCTCTATCCTTCTTGCGCCGGACGATGTCATCACAGTGACTCCCAACGCGTCAAACCGTCAGCGGGTCATCCTGTTCTTTGACGGCGAACCGATGGGAAGCGATGGCGGAAGCAGTGGCGCGGGCATCGTCAACGTCACGGTGCGTGCCTGCCCCGAGAGGCTCAGGCTGTTGCGTTTTGGCGACGATGGCTTCTACGAGCAGATTACGCGTACGTTCTTCAGGAGGGGCAGTGCGTAAGACGATGCGTACGACGACAGGCACGACAGCAGGTACGGCGGTGCATACGACAACGCATACGGCAGCGCATACGGCAGCGCATACGGCGGTGCGATACGTGGAGAAACGCAATGCTTGATGAGCTCAGCGTCCGTGATTACGCGCTTATCCGGTCGGCAAACCTGACCTTCTCGCCCGGCTGCACGGTTCTCAGCGGGGAGACCGGTGCCGGTAAGACCGCGCTGATTGGTGCCATTAAGTTATTAATAGGGGAGCGCGGCGATGCCGGAGCCGTGCGTGAGGGCGCCGGAGAGCTGCGCGTCGAGGCTCGCTTTCTGATCGAGCGTGGCGCGGGGGAGGCGCACGGTGCGGGCGCGGGGGCGGCAGGAAGCGCCGAGGCGCCTGTGGGCGCGGGGGAGGCAGAGGGTGCAGGGGCCGCGCCGAGCGTCGGCGCCGGCGCCCTCACGCACGGCGCCACAGCCGACGAGCGTATTGTCGCCCGTCGGCTGAGCACCGACGGTCGCTCGCGCTGCACACTTGATGGCGAGATGGTGACCGTCAACAGCCTGGCTCAGAGTATCGGCCCCCTTGTCGACCTGCACGGGCAGCACGACCACCAGGCCCTTCTCGCACCGGCGGCGCAGCTCGCCCTCCTCGATCGTGCGGCGGGAGCCTGTGGCAGTGAGGCTCTGCGTGCCTGGCGGGAAGCCTGGGAGGCACATCAGGAGGCTCTGCACTCTGTCCGGGAGCTTGAGGCCAGTGCGCAAAGTTCTGAGCAGGCTTTAGAGGCGGCGCGTTTCGCGCTCAGGGAGATAGAGGCCGTCCAGCCCCTGGAGGGAGAGTTTGAGGAGCTTGAGGCGCGTCTGCCGATTCTGCGAAATGGGGAGGCTTTGGCGACGGCAAGCGCCGAAGCGCTCGTTTGTCTGCGTGAGGAAGGTGGGGCTCTGGAGCGGCTTTTTGAGGCGCAGCGCCTTCTTGAGCGCCAGGGCGGTACCGACGCGCGTCTCGATGGGCTTTCCGCACAGCTTGCGCAGGTGGCGATTGGCGCTGATGATCTGGCCAACTCGCTTCGTGCCTATCGCGACGGAGTTGAGTTTGACGCCGATGCGCTTCAGCGTGCGCTTGACCGCCTTGGTCAGCTCGAGGGCCTTTGCAGACGCTTCGGGCCGCGCATGGAGGATGTTTTTGTGACCTGGAATGATGCTGCCCGTCAGCTGGAGCTTGTGGGCAATGCCGCCGAGCGGCGCGAAGCGGCCGAACGGGAGTGTGCGCGCACCGAGGCAGAGCTCCTTGCCGCCGCGGCACGTCTCTCTCAGATTCGCGCAGAGACAGCGCAAAACCTTGCCGCAAGCCTGACGGCCTCGCTTCAGGAACTTGCGATGAGCGGCACGGCGCTCTCCTTCTCCATCCAGGAACTGCCCCGCGAAAGCTGGAGCAGCCGCGGCCCGGCTCGCTATGAAATCCTGTACCGTCCAACGCCCTCAGGTGGCGCCCGACCGCTTTCGCGTATCGCAAGCGGGGGAGAATTGAGCCGTGTGATGCTGGCAATCAAGTCTCTGGAGCATGAGGCCACGGAGCGAGCCACGCTTATCTTCGACGAAATTGACGCCGGTATCGGGGGGGCTACGGCCACGGTGGTCGCTCAACGTCTGCACAGCCTGGCCAAAGACCACCAGGTGATTGTCGTCACCCATCTCGCACAGATTGCCGCAATCGCAGGCACCCATCTGCTTGTTGAGAAGCGCAACGAGGAGGGTATCGTTGAGACGACGATACGCGAGGTGCGCGGCGAGGAACGCGTTGCGGAGATTGCCCGTATGTTGGCGGGCGGGACCGATAAGACGGCCCTTGAGCACGCCCGGCGTCTGTTGGCGGGGGCGTGACGACGGTGACGATTGTGGGCACAGCCCGTCTGGGCAAGAAGACGAAGGACCTGGTGCAGCGTCTTGGGCCTTCGGATATCGCGGTCATAGACCATGAGGACATCGACCGCATCAGCGCCGACGGCCTGGTCAGTTGCGGCGTGAAGGCGGTTATCAACGCCTCACAATCCATCTCCGGACGCTACCCGAACGTCGGGCCGCAGATACTCGTCAAGGCTGGTGTCGCTTTGCTCGATGCCACCGGATCTGCCACCTTCGAGCGCTTGAGCGAAGGTGACGAGTTGACTATCGAGGGGAACAGGGTTCTCAGGGAAGGCGACCCGGTTCTCGACGGAACCCTCCTGGATGCGGCGACGGTTGCAGATCGCATGGAGCAGGCTGAGCAGCGCCTGGACGAGGCGATGGAGCAGTTTGTTACCAACACCATCGAATATCTCGACCGTCAGAAGGGGGAGTTGATCTATGACCCCTGGGTGCCGGACATTCGAACCGAAATAGGGAAGCGGCAGGTTCTGGTGGTTGTGCGGGGTTACGATTATCACGCCGACCTCACGACGCTGCGTCCGTACATCCGTGAGGTTCGCCCCGTGCTCATCGGCGTGGACGGCGGCGCGGATGCCCTGCTGGAGGCCGGGTTTCGGCCGGACATCATCATTGGGGACATGGATTCGGTGACCGACAAGGCTTTGCGGTGTGGTGCGGAGATTATTGCGCACGCCTATGAGGACGGAACCGTGACCTCGGCACAGCGTCTCAGCGAGCTGGGCATCGAGGCTATCTCCTGGCCCCTTTCGGCAACGAGTGAGGATTTGGCGCTTTTGCTGGCCTGGGAGAAGAAGGCAGACCTCATTGTCGCGCTGGGAACGCACTCAAACCTCGTCGAGTATCTTGATAAGGGGCGCAGTGGCATGGCCTCGTCTTTTCTGGTGCGTCTGAAGGTGGGGACAAAACTCGTGGATGCCAAGGGCGTGAGCAAGCTCTACCGCGCCGCGCCGCCTGCCTGGCAGATATTGGCCGTCGTGTTGGCCTTTCTCGTGGTCGTTGTCGTCGTCATCGCCATATCGCCGCCGCTGCGTGACCTCTTTACGGTCATCTGGCTGAACTTTCGCTTCTGGCTTGGGTTTTAGGGGAGAATGGGGGCAGCGCTTCGCGCGAGTGCTGGCGCGGGAGTGCTGTGTGGGAGCGCGGGCAAGACGCGCAGAAGCGCTGTACGACGCAAGAAAGGAGGGCCGCAACAGGCCCCCCTCTCGAATTGCTCTGGGGTGGATGATCGGGTTCGAACCGACGACCTCCAGGGCCACAACCTGGCACTCTAACCAACTGAGCTACACCCACCACAAGCGCCCCGTTCGGGCGCGGTGAGAAGTATACCCGTTTACCGCTCTCTTGCGAAGTCCCTGTTGGACTTCGCTCCCACAAGGCGTGCAGGATTCGGTCTCAGGTTTGGCTCCAGACTCGATCTTTGGTTTGACCATGAGCCTCTCCTCAAATCTGGCCTCACGCTCCACCTTGGATGTGCCCTCAGGCGTGCTTCCGGGCCCCAGCTCAGTCTTGCTCCTGGCAAGGACGACTTTGGCACACCCAGTCCGGGATGCGCGAAAAGGACTCCTGACCACTCTGGGGCATTCCCGTCACGCTCTGCTCCCTGTGCAGGCGCATCAGTCTGTCGCGAGCGTAGTTTTTCGCGCGCCCAACACACGAAAAACGATGCGGCCGCCAAAAAGAGAAGAAGGGCAAACGAAAGCAGGACAAACTCAAAGTTATCACTGCTTCTCAACAGAGCCCCATCTGCAGTTTTCGGCCCGGCCTTCTCCAGCGCCGACGCTGGAGCTGAGGACAAGGCAAAGCCGAGTGCAGGTAGCAGGGCAAAAGGTCTCTTACCGTCAAACCACATATTCATAGCTCCCCCTTGACAATCGCTTCCCTCACGGGGAATCGTCGGCATAGTAGCACCTCGGTATGGCTACGTGTCTGCTTTTCACAGAAAAAACATACAAACGACTGTTTTGATAAAGTGCGCCCGTTTTGAGGCTGTTTTTAAATTGCCCTGAGAGGAGTGGCGCGTAAAGGTGGTGCGGGCGATAGGACTCGAACCTACACGGGTTACCCCGCCAGGACCTAAACCTGGTGCGTCTGCCAATTCCGCCACGCCCGCTACGAAGCCTGTGGCGCGCCCGGCAGGGTCATCAAGCCGGTGGCTTGATGAGGGCAAAGCGAGCCTGCGAGCAAGCCGATCCACTCCAATACCGGTCACGCTACGAAGCCTGTGGCGCGCCCGGCAGGGATCGAACCTGCAACCTACGGATTAGAAGTCCGTTGCTCTATCCATTGAGCCACGGGCGCAGCCAGCGAAGACAGTATAGAGGAATGCGTGCGTCTTCGTGATGCACGGTAGAAATCCCTGGCGTACACCTCGCATGTGTACGTGAACAGGGAGCAAAAGGCGACAGCGCAACATCGGGGCGCCGCGCACGCCTGGTTTCCCATCCTGCCGTATCTCCGCCCGTTTGGAATGTTTCACAAATCCCCGGGAAATTATTCGTTGTTTTCCATAATGACATTCATTCATCCAACTTTATAGAATTTTGGCGGGCGCTTAGGAAATATAAAAGCGCCCTACTGTACTGCAAGAACTGGTCTGCAAAACACGTGGAGAGGACTTGGAATGGCACTTATCGATAAAACAGAAGAAATGCTCCGCCCCGTTGAGGATAATTTGTCACCTTATATGGCAAAATATATCACCTTGGCAAACGGGCAGAAGTTGGTCGTGCATCAACTTGAGCGTTCGCAGGCACAGATCGCGATGAGGGCCATTGAGCCCCTGATGAGCGTAGAGGCAGATTTCTACGACATCGTTGCGTCGCGGATGTATGCCGAGATTCTCGGCTGGGCGCGCTACCGGGTAAAAAACGAGTACCTTCTGGCTGGCACCATTGACGGCCAGATAGTCGGTCTGGTAAACGGCCGCACGCTTGATGCAGAAACAGGCATGTCGTATCACACCATCACCCTGCGTCAAGGCCTGAGAATAGGCGCGCAGCTCTTTGCCGCCAAGATGGAGTACCACTTTGACATATTGGGGCAAAGTGAGGTTTTGGTTGTTGCCGAAAGCCCCAATGGCTTTAAACGCTGGATGATTGAATATGAGCTGGAATCTCGCCCCGAAACCTGGCATGAGCTCGGTGGCGTGCCAACCTATGTTCTGACCAGGGAGTTGTGGGATAAGCACAAGGCCATCAAATGCACCGGCAAACGCCCTGTGCCCGATGAGCTCCTCCAAACCGCTCAACAGCTCATTCTCCCGGAAACCTACGCACAGCGCCCCGATTACAAAAGATCGGAGCAGTAAAGTGCGAAGCGTTGGAATAGTGGGAATAGGCCACACCAAGTTTGGGAAGTCCCGAGTCAGTTATACCGACATGGCCTGCGAGGCTGCCCTGCAGGCTCTCAAAGATGCAGGGGTCACACCTTTGCCTGGGCATGGTATCGAC
Organism: Coriobacteriales bacterium; assembly: GCA_031277035.1. Classification (GTDB taxonomy): domain Bacteria; phylum Actinomycetota; class Coriobacteriia; order Coriobacteriales; family UBA8131; genus JAIRXA01. The sequence goes on from JAISLY010000049.1 coordinate 36,052, forward strand.
CAGGTGCTGCTTGCCACCATGGGCGCATCCATGATCAATCACCAAAGTGGTGCGGCTTCTGCCATTGTCGATACCCTGAATCTGCGTCCTGCGATGGCAGAAACCGTAGAGAATGGCCCGGCATCAGGAGCTTCTGCCATCAAGTTGGGTTACTCGATGATTGCCAGTGGTCTGGCCGACACCGTCTTGGTCATTGGCGCTGAGATGATGCGTAAGGTAAGCGGCTGGGAGGGGACCGACTTTGTGGCAACCATGCTGCACCCCGAGGCCGAATACCCCTATGGGATGACGCTTCCTGCTTTGGCAGGCATGTTCACCAGGCTGATTATGGGCAAATACGGCCTGACCTCAAAAGACCTCGCGCTTCTTTCCGTCAAGAACCATTCCAATGCCATGCATAATCCCTGTGCTCACATTCGCATGGTACCCGACCTCGAAGCCATCACGGCGGATGAGGATATCGAGACGGTCAACCCCCTCGTTGCCGACCCCCTGCGCCTCTATGACGTCTGCCCCGTTTCCGATGGGGCGGCCGCCGTACTTTTGTGCGCCATGGATGTGGCTGACCGTTTTGAGAAGAAGGCGATACGCGTGGCGGGCATCGGTCAGGCGACTGATACCCACGCCGTGGCCGAGCGGGAGGTTCCAACCGACCTTCTCGCCGTGCGCATGGCAGCCCAGCGCGCCTATGAGATGAGCGGCCTGCTCCCGACAGACATCGACGTCGCAGAGCTGCACGATGCCTTCCTCATTCTGGAGATTGTGGAATCCGAGGAAGTCGGCTTCTTTAAGCGTGGAGAAGGCCATCTGGCGCTTCGCGAGGGCAAGACCCAGATAGGAGGGGAGATTCCTATCAACACATCCGGCGGGCTGAAGGCAAAGGGCCATCCACTTGGTGCGACCGGCGTCTCTCAGACCGTCGAGATTGTGCGTCAGTTACGCGGCGAAGCCGAGGGACGTCAGGTTGAGGGCGCGCGCAATGGACTGGTCGTCAACTTTGGTGGCTTTGGGAACAACGTTGTAGCCCTGATCTTGAGTAAGGATGCGTGAAACGATGTCTGAAACGATGCCTGCAGCAGATGCAAAATGCGCCGCACCCCCCATGTATGCCTTTCGCTGCGAGGCATGCGGCGAGATACATTACCCCCGACATTATGTCTGCAAAACCTGCGGAAGTCAGGATTTTGATGAAGTCGTCCTGGATGGAGCATGTCTGCTTGAGACATGGACACGGGTCTTTAATCTGCCCGAAGGTTACATGAAGCCCTCCCTGTGCTTTGGAATGGTTCGCTTTCCCAATGGCCTTGTTGTCGCAGGCCAGCTTGATGTCGAAGAGCCGCGAATTGGGATGGAACTTCAGACATCGGTCGGAGTCATCAAGGAGGGCATTGGGCAGGATAATTACGGGTTTATTTTTATTGAGAATAATATGAAAGAGTAAGGCACGAAACCTCAGGTACCGGGTCGATTCGCATCTTCGAATCCACGGGGATGCGACCCGACCCGAACCCCCCGGATTCTCGGGCCTTCGGTTCGCGCCGGCCTCCGGATTGGCCGGCCCCCGAAGCCCCCCGAATCGCCCGGCGCTCGGATTACCCGGCGCCCAGATCGCCCGAACCCCCCGGATCTGCGGATCCATAGGCTCGATTGTTTGTAGAAAACCATAGGAGAGGAGGAAAGATGGGTCAGGAACAGAGTATGAGCGAGTTTCGAAAAAGTGTCGATTGGGAGAGAATCTATCATTCGAAGGAATTCAGGAGGCTCAAATCCAACAGGATGCGGTTCGTTGTGCCCGCAATTATCGCGGTGTGCATGGTGTTCCTCTTCCTGTGGACGGTACAGAGCTATATTCCAGCGCTTGCCAACGTGCAACTGCTCGGTTTTATCAACTTTTCGTTCCTGCTGACCATGATACTGTTCCCCACCATCTGGTTGGCCGGCTTTGCGTATACCAAGTATGTTGAGAGATACGTTGAGCCCTACGAAGAGGGGCTCCTCAAGACCTATGGGAAGAAGGAGGCGGGACATGAATAATCAGGTTTTGTCGATTACCGTCTTTCTGGTTCTCATAGCGATAACCCTGGTGATTACCGCAATCAGTTCGCGCAGGGTCAAGACCGATACTGACTACTATGCGGCCGGGCGCCAGATTAAACCCTGGCAAAACGGGCTGGCTATCGCCGGCGAGTTCATGGCCGCGGCGGCATTTCTGGGAATCTCTGGGCTGATTGCCTTTTATGGCATAGACGCGCAGATTTACTCGATCTGCTGGTTTGTCTCGTTTTTTGTCGTGCTCATCCTTGTCGCAGAGATTATCAGGAACACCGGGCGCTTTACCTTTGCCGACATCGTAGCCTATCGTCTCAAGTCTGCAAAAATCCGTCCCATCATTGCGGTATCGGTCATCCTCGTCAGCATCGTTTATCTTATCCCACAGATGGTCGCGGCCGGCTCCCTCAGCAAGTTGCTCTTTGGCATCCCCTCGTCCTGGGGGATTTTGATTGTCGGCGCTTTGATGATTATCTATATCAGTCTCGGCGGTATGGTTGCCGCCACGTGGATTCAGTCCATAAAGGCAGTCCTGCTGCTTGGGTGCGGCATAGCCCTGGCCGGTCTTACCCTGAGCTTTTTTCACTTCGATGTAAACGAGCTGTTCACAGCGGTCGCAGACGCGCCAGATCTGGGCAGGGAATGGCTTGAGCCCGGAGGGTGGCTGACAAACCCGCTGGAGCGTTATTCGCTCGGCTTTGGTCTTCTCTTTGGAACAGCGGCCATGCCTCATGTCATCATGCGCTTTTACACCGTCGCCACCAAGAAGGCTGCCCGCAGCAGTGCGCTGTGGACCATGACCTTCATGGGAGTCTTCCATGTTCTCACCTTTATCTTTGGACTTGGAGCAGCCGTACTGGTCGGCAGCGAAGTCATAGCCGCCATCGATGCTGGCGGGAACGCGGCAACGCCTCTGTTGGCGGCCACAGTCGCTGGCGGAGCCGACACCTTTAGCGGAGCGCTTTTCATGGCCTTTGTTGTCGCAGTGGCCTTTATCACCATCATTGCCGCAGTCTCTGGACTCTGCATCGCGGCGTCATCGGCCTTCTCCTACGATTTCTGGTTCAATTTCATCAAGAAAGGCAAGCAGACCGCCGCCGAGCAGGTGCGTACTGCCCGGATATCGGCTGTTGCAATTGGCCTCATAGCGGTGCTGTGCGCATTGGGCCTGCAGTCCAGCAATGTCGCCTATCTCTCAGGCCTGGCCTTCGCATTGGCCTCGACGGTCAATCTGCCAACCATTGTATTCGCGTTGTTCTGGAAGGGCTTTACCACCAAAGGAGCGCTTATCGGCATCATTGGCGGTACCCTGATTGCGATTTTCAGCGTTGTTGCCGGCCCCCAGGTCTTGGGAGAGGACGCCATCTTCCCCCTGCAGAATCCCGGCCTGATCACGATTCCTCTCGGCTTCCTGCTCACCTGGGTAGGCTCTCTGCTTACCAGGGAAAAGGAAAGTGGAGAAAAGTACCACGAGCTTTCGGTTCGCTCACAAAGCGGGCTGGGCTCAGAGTAGCCGCCGTGGGCACCTGCCCGGGAACTGCGCCCGGGCAGAGAAGAGGTGCCGCGGGCACCTGCCCGGGCAGAGCGCCCGGGCAGGACTGCACGACAGGATGTTCGGGCACAGCGCCCGGACAGAACCGCACGACAGGATGTCCGGGCAGAGCGCCCGGACAGAACCGCACGACAGGATGTTCGGGCAGAGCGCCCGGACAGGACCGAAAAGGAGACCGCTATGTCCAAAGATACCTATCCGAACGTGCGCCTCGCCGCCGTGCAGGCCGCCCCTGTATTCCTCGATCGCGAGGCGACCATCGAAAAACTTGCCCACCTGGCCGCAGAAGCGGCAGCCAGGGGAGCCGATCTGGTCGTCTTTCCCGAATCGTTTGTTCCCGCCTACCCGGTATGGTGTCTGGTGCATGCCCCCATTGACCAGCACTCCTTCTTCCAGCGCCTTTTCGAGAATTCTGTCATGCTTGGGTCTCCCGCATACCACCGCCTGCAGGAGATTGCTCGCGCCAACAACATCTTTCTGTCTGTTGGCATAACTGAGAAGTCCGATTACAGCCTGGGTGCCATGTGGAACACCAATCTGCTCTTCGATCGCGAGGGAAACCTGCTTAACCGTCACCGTAAAATCGTTCCGACCTGGGCAGAAAAACTGGTATGGAGCTTTGGAGACGGCTCATCATTGAAGGTGAGCGACACCGAAATCGGTCGCATTGGGGCACTGATCTGTGGGGAGAACACGAATACCCTCGCGCGCTACAGCCTTCTGGCCCAGGGCGAACAGATCAACATATCCACCTATCCGCCCTGCTGGCCCATCAAGCGCACGGGCGGCAAGGGCGGTGGCTACAATATGGCCGACGTCATCAGAATCCGTGCCGCGTCACACAGTTTTGAGGGCAAGCTCTTTAACGTCGCCTCTTCCGGTGTCCTTGATGAGGACGCCATAGAGCAGATATCCGCAGGGGACGCTGAGATTCGCAGCTTCCTCGAAAACGTTGCCCCTCCCGCCTCCATGATTGTCGGGCCAGAGGGAACTCCCGTCGCAGAGCCTCTGGTCAGGGAGGAAGGCATCGTCTATGCCGATGTCGATATCAGCTCTCAGATACACCTCAAAGGCGTGCATGACATCGTCGGCTCCTATCAGCGTTTTGACATCTTCCAGGTGTTCGTGAACCAGACCCCCCAGGAACCGGCACGTTTTTACACGAATGAGAAGCCGGCGCGAACTCCCGCGAGAAGCGTTGAGCTCGCGGAATTCGACGAGGGCGAGCTTTCGCAGGACTGAAGCACGGCGAGAACGGCGGCGTCGGAACCGGCGGCAGCGGCTGCTGTGGCTGCTGCGGTGGCAGCAGCGGCGGAACCGGCGGCGGCGGCGGCGGCGGCCTTGCAATCAGAGGTTTGAGGCGCTCAGCTCGGGCGCTCAGCTCGGGCGCTCAGCCCAGACCTCAAAACCTGCAAGGCCGCCCTCTTCGCTCTGATCAAATATCTTCCTGATCTTCAAACCCAGCTGCACATTCAGCCGCGCTTCTTCATCTTCCAGATCTATCTGCAATATCTTCTGTATCCGCTCCATGCGATACACGATGGAGTTGTAGTGCAGAAACTGTGTCTTTGCCATACACGTGTAGCTTCCATTGCAGCGAAAGAACAGCTCCAGGGTATCCATGTAATTGGAACGGTGTTCCCTGTCATAGAGCTCGAGTTTCTCAAGGACGTCCGCATAAAAGGCTCTGAGGTTGTTGGCATTTTTCGTTTCGAACAGCAGTCGATAGATGCCAAGGTTTTCATAGGAATACATGCGGCTGTCCCCGAAGAGGCGCTCGCCGACCTTCAGGGCATAGCTCCCCTCACCATAACTTTTCCGTATTCCCGCTATCCCCGAGCAGGATAATCCTGTTCCTATGGAAAAGTCAGCTGCCGGCATGACCTCGCGAACGCGCTGATACAAACGGCTCGGGGATATCTGGCAGGCATCATCGATCAGCAATACAGCGCGATTCTGTATCACGGCCATCATTCCCGGCCTGTCCAATGGCATGGACGCGCCGAGGCCGGCAAGGATGCGTTCTGCGAGTTTTGGCGATAAGGCGCCGGAAGGCTCCCTGTCGCCTTCGGGCAATGGGTTGATGATGTGCACGGTATGCTGGCGGTTCAGGTCGATTCCAAGATAGCTGGCACGCGTTCTTATCTCAGCATCGGTCAAATCTGTTTTGGAGAGCAGGTCAAAGAGGAATCCGTTTCGTTGAGCCTGTCCGCCCGCAAAGAAGGTCTGTGCGTTATGCTCAAAGATTGTGGAGAAGCATTCGTGTGAAATCCTTGAAAAGGAGGCGCCTTTGGATAGCTCGATCAGAACAAAGTCATCATCTTTTGCCCTGCGAACCAGGTCTTTGGGAACGTGTTTCAAATACCGCTCAGGCTTGACAGCCAGGCCTGCGATACTTCTGGACTTGAGTTTTGGTATCAGGGCGCTAAAGGCCGAAGGATTATCGGAGAAGGCAAAGCCCGTCGTCAGCAGAAAATCCCCCGGAAACACCCAGTCCTCTATATCCGGAACCTCCATGACAACGACATTGGATGCCATGCTGCCAAGTCGGCCATATCCGGCAAGGACTTTTGCCCCATTCATGCTGTCGAGCTTGAGTATTTCTTCAATGGATATCCCATTTTCCAGATTTGTCACCGGGCCACGTCCTTCAGGGGCGTTCGAGGAACAATCATCTCTCGGCTGATGTTCCGAGCGTTTTTGGTTAACGCCCTCGGTGTGGCGCCCTCGGTGTGGCGCCCTCGGTGCGGCGCCCTCGGTGCGGCGCCCTCTGTGTGTCGCCCTCGGTGCGGCGCCCTCGGTAGATTCTCTGTGCAGTATCGCATACCTTGTGCTTCTTTCAGGTTTCAGCCTCTTGACAGTTCGCTGTCAGCATCGGTGACGCCAGGCGAAAGGTGCGGGGTGGCGGGCAGCGGCGGCGGCGCGGGGAGGGGAGGGAGGTAGTGGAGGTGGCGACTGGCGGTGGCGGCTGGTGGCTGGCGGTGGTGGTTGGCGGGCAGCCGCTGAGCGCGCGGGGTGGATACGAAAGCCCCTGACGCGCTATACTTGGCACGTCATATCCGCCGCGACAAGGGAGGCTTCATGGACATAACTGTTACCGGACGCAAAATGACTATCAGCGATGCGCTGCGGGATTACGTCGAGAAGAAGATTGGCGATTCCGTAAAGGTCTTTGAGATAAGCCCAATGTCGGTTGAGGTCGTCTTGCGCAAGGAGCGCAATCCCTCCAATCCGCGCCCAGCGACCGCCGAGATTACCCTGCGAACCAAGGGCCATGTTGTCCGCACGGAGGAATCCGAGGAGGATATGTACGCGGCCGTGGATGTCGCCGCCGCAAAGGTCGAGCGTCAGCTGCGCAAGTACAAGACAAAGGTGCTCGATCGACGCACGCGTGGCCCCAAGTTGGCTGAGGTGTTGGCGCCCATTGGTGCCGAGGCTGCCAGCGGAGCGCCCGCTGAGGCAATCGCCCTTATCCCCGCCGAGGACGAGGATCGGATCGTCCGCATCAAGGAAGTCGCGCTCGATGCCCTGAGCGAGGCCGAGGCGCTTATCCAGATTGACCTTCTCGGACATGACTTCTTTGTCTACACGAACAGCACGGACGGCCTGACCAATGTACTGTACCGCAGAAAGGATGGCAGCTACGGCCTCATCAAGCCCCAGGTCGAGACCGTCGAAGGCTGAGACTCAGCGGCGCTCTGTTCGCGCCGCCAGCCGATCCGCAAAGGTTTCGACCCAGACAAAGACGCATACGAAGGCAAAGGCCTCGGCTCGTCCCGCAAAGGCAGGTGCGCGGCCCACAAAGGCCTCCATCCGCCCCGCAAAGGCCGCACGGCTCTCGCTTTCTCCCGCCCTGATCGTGGCTGTTGGGCTTGTGCTCGTGTTCGTTGCGGCCGGGTTCATCCTGTATCCGGTCACGCGCGACGCGTACGTCTCCTACCGCGAGAAGAGCCGCATAGAGGCCGAATACCAGGCGATACTCGATCGCAACGCGGCAATCCAGGCGCGCATCGACCATCTTGAGACTCTGGAGGGCATCGAAGATCGCGCCCGTGAGCAGTTTGGCTGGGTGCGTGAGGGGGAGGAGGCGGTCAATATCACCGGCCTTCAGACCGCTGAATCCTCAACGGTGCTGCCCGAGTCTGTGGCGGCTGGCTCCATCGCGCCTACCAGCGACTGGCTCAGTCAGATCCTCGATGCCCTCTTTGGCTATGAGTATCGCCCACCTGAGCACCTCTCGCCGGAATACGAGCTCATACCCGGACTGTAGATTGTGAGCGACGCATTGCCATGAGCCTCCGTCTTGCGGCCATCGACCTTGGAACCGTGACCTCGCGCCTTTTGGTGGCCGATGTTGATGAGAACGGCATCACCGAACTGAGACGGGAGGCGCGTATCACACACCTTGGCGAGGGGCTTGCGACGACGGGGCGTATCGGTTCTGAGGCCCTCGCGCGCGAGCTTGAGGCCTGCAGGGATTTTCTCGACCTCATAGACCATGTTGCAACGCGCGATACGATTGCGGTGCGCCGTATCAGCGCGGTGGCGACCTCGGCCATGCGCGACGCCGCGAACGCCAGTGCTGTTTTGGCTGCGCTTGCGGCCATCGGTGTGGATGTGGAGATTATCACGGGTGAGCGGGAGGCCGCTCTCTCGTTTGCCGGTACGCTGAGTGGCTTTCCCGAGGCGTCATTTGCGGGCAAAACGCTTCTGAGTGTCGATGTCGGAGGCGGCTCGACCGAGGTGGTCGTTGGGGGCGGCTCGACTGAGGCGCTCGTCGGAGGCACCTCGACCGAGGTGGTCGTTGGGGGCGGCTCGACCGAGGTGGTCGTTGGAGGCAACAGGATGCGCTCCTTTGACATTGGCTCGCGCCGGATGACCGAACGTTTCTTTGCCAGCGATCCACCGAGCGCCTCTGAACTTGCGGCAGCCCGTGATTGGGTGCGTGAGCAGATCGCTCCCTTCTTTTTGGACTTGAGCCATGATGCCCTGCTGCCCGATGTGATGCTGGCGGTCGCCGGAACGGCGACGAGTGCCGTGACGGTTTCTCGGGAGATAGACCCGTATGACCCCGCGCGCGTCCACGGTGCGCATCTGAGTGCGAGGGAGCTTGCGACCCTCATCGAACGCCTGGCGGCCCTGCCGCTCGCGCAACGTATCGAGGTTCGAGGCCTCCAAGCCGGGCGCGCGCCCGTTATCCTGGGCGGCCTCATCGTCCTCGCTGAAGTGCTTGCGGCCTCGAACCTCGATACGTTCATCGTCTCCGAGACCGACATCCTCCACGGCATTCTGCTCGACAGCTACCTGCGTGAGACTGCGCCCTCTACCGGCAAGCCCCTCTCATCTTCTGCCCCTGCCCCCTGTTGAGAGATTGACGGTGCGCTTGTGGCGTGCTTCCTGTGCGCTCCGTGGTAAAATTCCCGATGCGCCCGGTTTGGGGGTGTGGCGGAACTGGCATACGCAGCGGACTTAAAATCCGTCGCCGCAAGGCTTGTGGGTTCGAGTCCCACCACCCCTACCACGACACAAGGAGGACGTTCTTTTCTGTGTTTGAAATGGTAACGTCTGACACAGAAAAGAACTACCTTCTGTGTTTGGATTACGCCTTATCAGGTCAGTGCCTATGGCGTCGATGTCGAGCACTTGAAGCAGATCAAAGCTAGGTTCAACGAGTTGGTTCTGAAGCTCAAGTCGCACTGACATTCTGCGGGCGGTATTCCTCCAAGAGGTGGCAGAAGAACTGATCGGCGAGCTTCTTTTGTCACCCTGTTCACCTGACTTCAAGCTCTTTGATGCATGCAGTCATCAGGTCAAAATCCCTGTCGTTGTGGAGAAGGATCAGGTTGTTCTCCACTGCTGTTTGGGCGATGAGCAGGTCTACGGAGGAACGCGGGGTTATCCCCGATGCCCTGCATCTTCGATAGATTTCCGCTGCCGCCGCATAGCTTTCTGAGGACTCAAGCCGATAGTGGGGAATTGTTGACAACGCCAGCCGGACATCCTCAAAGGCCCGGTCGCCTTTGACTCCCTGCAAAACCTCATAGTAGGTGTAGACGGATATCCCGTAGGGGATGCCGCGGTCGATGAGTGCGCCGTAGAGCCCCGTTTTCTCGTTGACGGTGCCTTTGAGGGCATCGATGACTACCGATGTGTCAATCAGGTACATGGGGGTTCCTTCGCAGCTCCTTGTAGTCATAGCCATCGTAGAATTCTACGGTGCCAGCGAGCGTGCGCAAATCCACACGGTTATGAGCCTCCACGTAGGCCCTTAATGCGACATCCACCGCTTCGCGCTTAGTCTTTGCCTGTGCGATACGCATCGCCTCGCCCACCAGCGCGTCGTCCAATACGATGTTCGTCCTCATGGTACACCTCCGTATACACCTTTAGTAAAATCAGTATACACCTTTCTACTGGGCGAAAGGTTGACAAAACGGAACCGTCTGAAACCACAGCTTCGTCGTACTCTGCAAATCTCATAAGGTCGTGCTCACCGATTCGTAGACAATAGGTAGGTTGCACTTTTTGCATCAAACACAAAAGGCAACCCTTTTGAGCCTCTTCGCTGAATTGAGTGAGTAGGGGTTCTGTCGTACACTGATAGTCGGAGGTGATCCTCTTTAACGAGACGTTCAAGCAGGGCTATGCGTTTTACGAGAAGGTGAGCCCCACGCAAGAGCGCCTCCCCACGCAAGGCCGTCGTGTAGGCGTGGCCCTACGCAAGCCCGAGGACTCCGCAGATGAAGGGTATCCATAAAGCGAGGAGGACGATGATTGCGAGCTGGAGTAGAGCGGTGCTTCGCATCATGTCGGTCATCGAATAGTTGTCGTTCAGTAACGGCATTCCGGAATCCGCATACCGTATTACCTCAAAATAAAAAGTACTCGAAACACCATTCGTTGCCTCAGGAATAAATGTACTCGAAAGGTATGCCTTCTCTCCTTTCATCCTTGAGGCTAACCGCCTTATTGTAGCGC
>JAISLY010000050.1 GCA_031277035.1 Coriobacteriales bacterium
ATCCTGCTCACCAACCGCTATGCCGAGCTGGTTCATGCGGCCTGGGAAAATGAGCCTGAAGGCGAGCGCAAGGACGAGTTGAAGATGATGGCCGAAGGACTTGCCTGGATTGCGGAGCACCCCGCGCGCACCTGCTGGGAGGGTATGCAGCAGATACTCATCTACGAACTCATGCTGCACGCCGACGGTCAGAGCCACGGCATTACGCTTGGCCGGATTGACCAATACGTGGGCTACCTGCTCGATCAGGAACTCGACGCCGGCACGATTACCCCCGAGCGCGCCCAGGAGGTTGCCGATGCCTTTATCCTCAAACTCGGCGACTACTTCTCTATCATGAAGGTCTTCTCGGACCCCGGTGCCACCCTTGCCACCAAGAGCAAGTACGGCTACGTCTGCGGTGGCCAGCACTTCACGGTCGGCGGCAAGAAGAAGGACGGAACGGATGCCACCAACGCGCTGACCCTGCTCTTCCTGCAGACCTATCGGCGCCTGTTCCTCTCCGACCCCTCCATCTCAGTGCGGGTGCATCCCGACACGCCCTATGAGGTCTGGGAGGCCGCCATCGAATCCTCCAAGGTCTCCGGCGGTATGCCGATTATCGAGAATGACGAGATCATCATCCCGGCCCTGGTGGAGCGCGGCCTTTCGCAGGAAGACGCGAACGACTACTGCATCATCGGCTGCGTGGAGCCCGCCGGCTGCGGCACCGAGTGGTCAGCAAGCGGCTCGAATGGCACCGAGAGCTTCTGCAACCTCATGGGCATCCTGAACATGGCCATCCACGGCGGCGTCAACCCCCTGACCGGCTGCTCGGCTGGCGCCAAGACCGGCGCGTTGGAGGACTATAAGACCTTTGAGGATCTGAAGGAGGGCTTCCTCAAGCAGCTTGAACTCTTCCTCGACTGGCACATCTCCATGGTCAATCTCTACGAGCTTGCCTATGGCATGTTCTTCCCCTGCGTCTCGGCCTCCGTTGCCATGGAGGGTTGTATGGAAAGCGGCAAAGACGTGCTGGAGGGCGGAGCGAAGTACAACTCCACGGGCTTTACCGCCTGCGGCATTGGCAATGTGGCCGACAGCCTGATTGCCATCAAGAAGCTTGTCTTTGACGAGAAGACGGTCACGGCCGCTGAGTTTCGTCAGGCGCTTCTGGACAATTGGAAGGGGCATGAGGACCTGCAGCAGAAGATCATCAACGAGGTACCCCACTATGGCAACAACATCGCCGAAGTCGATGAATTGGCAGCCTGGGCGCTTGGAGCCTTTGCCGACCACATGAACAACGCACGCGGCCCGCGCGGCAAGTGGCGCGGCGGCACCTTTACGATGACGACCCATCTGGAGTTCGGTGGCAACACGATGGCCACGCCGGACGGTCGAGAAGACCGGGCGCCTCTGGCCGAAGCCATCTCCTCGCGCCAGGGCTTTGACACGCACGGACCAACCGCCTATCTGACCTCGGCCTCCAAGCTGCCGCATTACAAACTGGGCAATGGCGATCAGCTCAACATCCGCTTCTCGCCCAAGTCCGTGGCAGGCGAGCTGGGCACCCGACGCCTCAAGGAACTCTTTGACACCTACTTTGGCATGGGCGGCATGCAGGTGCAGTTTAACGTCGTCTCGACCGACGAGCTGCATGAGGCGCAGGAAAACCCGGAGAAGTTCGAGAACCTCATCGTGCGCATCGCCGGCTTTTCAGCGTTTTTCGTCGAGATGCCCAAGCCCCTCCAGGACGACTTCATCACGCGCTCTGAGCACGTCCTGTAGCACGTCCTGTAGCACGTTTTGCAGTTTTAGCACGTTTTGCAGTTTTAGCACGTTTTTGTAGCACGCCCTGCAGCACGTTCTGCAGTACCTCCTGTAGGAGCATGCTGACCACGTATACGGCGGCGCCTCGCCTCGCGCCCGGCGCCGCCCACAACCGTAGAAAGGAATTGACAGGATGGCAGAGCAGACAAGCCTTCGGGTCTTCGACGAACAGAGTTTTTCCGTAAACGATGGGCCGGGCATCCGTCGAACCGTTTTTTTGCAGGGCTGCCCTCTCAAATGCCTCTGGTGCCACAGTCCAGAATCGCAGTCCTTCGAAAGCCGGATTCTCTGGCTTGGGCCAAAATGCGTCGGCTGCCTGAAGTGCGTCGCGGCCTGCCCGACCGGCGCACGCTCTTCCATCGCACCCAAAGAGGAATACGGTCGCGTCAAGATTGTCTGCGACTGGGAGAAATGCACCGACTGCGGCCTGTGCGAGCAGGCCTGCCCGACCAAAGCCCTGTATCGAGGCGGTGTGGACAAAACCTTTGATGAGGTGATGTTCGGCGTCATCCAGGACCAGCCCTTCTACCGCAAATCCGGCGGCGGGCTTACCGTCTCGGGTGGCGAGGCGCTCTGTCAGGCCGATGGGGTCGCGGAGCTCTTGCGGCGCTGCAAGGACGAAGACATTCACACAGCGGTCGATACCTGCGGGTTTATTCCCTATACCGCCATCCAGAAGGTCATGCCCTGGACCGACATCTATCTCTACGACCTCAAACACATGGACAGCGAACGGCATCGTGAGGCAACCGGCGTGCCCAATGAGCTGATTCTGGAAAATGCTCGCAAGCTAGCAGAAGATGGAGGCCGTCTCCATATCCGCATCCCCCTGATTCCCAACATCAACGCGGACACGGCAAACATCGAGGCCACGCGCGATTTTCTGCTGGAGATAAAAGACGCCGTTGAGGTCATCCAGGTCTTGCCCTACCACAATCTCGGCAACGCCAAGTGGGACAGGCTGAGCCTTGAGCCGCCCGAGTTGGACACCTTTGTGCCTTCTGATGAGGCTGTTGCAGAAGTCGTCAAAATCTTTGAGGACGCGGGCTTTGAGGTCATGGTGCACTGACGCGGAAAACAGCCGTCTTCTCCCTATGAGCGCGGCTTCCAGCGACGCATGATGGTCTGGGTACGCTCGGGCCCGACGGCGATAATGCTCACCGGCACATCGGCCAAATTCTCAATAAAATCTATGTAGTCGCGCGCCTCGCGCGGCAGTTCATAGTAGCTGCGACAAGCGCTGATGTCGGTTTGCCAGCCAGGCAGCTCCTCGTAGATGGGCGTCGCGTGGTGAAACGCGCTCTGCGAGCCCGGAACCGTCGTGTAACGACGTCCGTCGTGCTCATACGCCACGCACACCTTGATGGTATCCAGACAACTCAGGACATCAAGTTTCGTAATGCAGAGATCCGTAAGGCCGTTGACCTCCGCCGCATAGCGCACGATTACCGCGTCGTACCAGCCGCAGCGTCGCGCACGTCCGGTGGTCGTGCCAAACTCAGCGCCCACCTCGCCAAGCAGTTGGCCCGTCTTGTCAAACAGCTCTGTGGGAAAGGGACCCGAGCCCACACGCGTGATGTATGCCTTGGCGATGCCGAGCACCTTGTTAATCTGCGTCGGGCCCACACCACTGCCGATGGCCGCGCCCCCTGCCGTGCAGGACGAGGAGGTAACAAAGGGATAGGTGCCGTGGTCAAGGTCTAAAAGCGTGCCCTGCGCACCTTCAAAGAGCACCCACTGATTGTCGCGCAGGGCCGCGTTCAGCAGTTGCGAGGACTCACAGATATGCGGCACGATACGGTCGGCGAAGCGCTGGAAATCTCGATAGACCTCAACAGGGTCGAGCGGGTCGATGCGATATATCTTGGTGAGAAGCTCGTTTTTTTCCACAAGAGCCGTCTCAATCTTGAGCTTGAGAATATGCGCATCGAGCAAATCCTGAACGCGGATGCCGGTGCGCGCCGCCTTGTCCTGATAGGCCGGCCCAATCCCTCGTCGCGTCGTTCCAATCTCATTTTGGCCCAGCTTGCGCTCGCTGCCTGCATCGAGCAGCAGGTGCCAGGGCATGATGAGGTGCGCGTTGCCGGAGATGAGCAGGCGCTCGGTGCTGATGCCGCCGGCCTCGAGCTTGTCCATCTCGCCAATGAGCACCTTGGGGTCGATAACACAACCGTTTCCGATGAGCGGCGTGATATGGGGGTACATGATGCCTGAGGGGATGAGATGCAGGGCCAGATGTGTGTCGCCGTGGATAACGGTATGCCCGGCGTTGTTGCCGCCCTGGTAGCGCACGACGAAGTCAAAGTCGTCGGCAATGAGGTCTGTAATCTTGCCCTTGCCCTCGTCGCCCCACTGGGCTCCAAGCAATACGATTCCCGGCATTCTGTCTTCCTTTCTGCGCTGCGATTCGCAGCGTCGCCTGTATAGTATCAAAGAAGAGCGTTGATGATTTTGGGCAACTCGCCGATGGTGGCCGCCTGATACTCGGCTCCGGCACTGAGAAGCCGCTGTTGCGTGAACATTCCCCACAGAGCCGCGATTGCGGGCATATGCGCCGCCCGGGCGGCCTGCATATCGTAGGGACTGTCGCCCACATAGGCGCACTTTGCCGGCGCCAGACCGAGACGCTCGGCTGCCAGAAGCAGCGGTTCAGGATTCGGTTTGTGCGTATCGGTATCGTCCGAGCCGATGAGCAGCTCAAAATAACGGTCAAAGCCAAAGACCTCAAGACCCCTTGCGGCCAGGGCATTGCGCTTGGAGGTGACGATTGCCAGCCTGAGGTTTTGCGCCTCGAGAGCCGCGAGCACCTCGTCGGTTCCCGGAAAGGAGCGAATCATCTCATCATGTATCCTGAGGTTGTCGGCCCGATAGACTTTGACAAGCTCATCGGCATGAGCGGCGGAGATATGCCGCATCTGATCAAAGAGCGGGATGCCCACCATATCCATCATCATATCCTCAGGCGGGATATAGCCAAGCACCTGGCCGGTCGCGTTGCGAAAGGAGGTCAGTATCAGGTCGTGCGTGTCGAGAACGGTGCCGTCGAGGTCAAAGAGTACGGCATCGATTCCCTGAGTTCGCTTACTCATACATCATCCTGATGGCGGGTATCCATTTCGAGGAAACGGGTCAGGGTCTCATCAAAGAGCAGGTCGATGTCCTTGGTGGCACCGTTGCGGTTCTTGCCAACAATCAGCTTCGCCATGCCCGGGCCGGGGCGCCCCGGCAACAGCGCCTCCTCCTCCGACGTTGAACGGTCAATGAACATCACCACGTCGGCGTCCTGCTCGATGGAGCCCGATTCCCGCAGGTCAGCAAGCTGTGGACGCTTGTCCTTACGCCCCTCGACCGCACGGTTCAACTGGCTCAGAGCAACAATCGGCATGCCCAGTTCCTTTGCGAGCACCTTCAGGCCACGCGATATTTCTCCGACTTCGAGCCAACGGTCGCGCAGTTGGGAGGCCTTGCTCTGCATCAGTTGCAGGTAATCCACAACGATAAGGCCGGCTCTTGCATTGCGGAGCTGACGGCGAGCCTTCGCGCGCAGTTCCAGCAGCGAGAGCCCCGGCGAGTCATCGATGTAAAACTCATAGCTGTAGACCCTCGAGATTGCCTCAACGATTTGGCCCCAGTCCGCCTGGGTAAGGGTCGCGTCGCGAATCTTGGTCGCCTTTACCGAGGATTGTGAAGCGATAATGCGCTGCGCGAGCTGTGCCGCCGGCATTTCAAGGGAGAAGAAGGCGACGGTTGTGCCCTCGCGTGCGGCATTCAGGGCGATGTTCAGCGCAAGGGCCGACTTACCGATGCCCGGACGGGCAGCAAGGACGATGAGGTCGCCGGCGCGCATGCCCGCCAGGAGATGATCGAGGCTTGGAAAGCCCGTCGGCACACCCTGGATGTGCGTCTGGGAGCTCGCCATCTCCTCCATCTTCCCAGAGACTTCGTCGAGCAGATCCCCCAGCTGTATGAAATTCGAGCTCAGGCGCTTGCTGGTGGCGTTGAACAGCAGCTTTTCGGCGTCCTCAACAACGGTAGCCGCATCGTCGGGATTGCTCTGAGCCAAACTTGAGATGTGGTCGGCCGCTGAGATCAGGTCGCGGAGCAGGGCCATGCGTTTGACGATCTCGGCATGATGTTGCCAGTTGTAGATGGCAAAGGAGTTATTGGCAAGTTCGATGATATAGGCCTTGCCACCAACCCGGTCAAGATCGCCGTTGGACTCCAGCCGGTCGGCAAGCGAAAGCTGGTCGACAGGGATGGCGTGGGCGTTCAGCTCGCTTATGGCGGCATAGATTCTGCGGTGCGCCTCACGCCGAAAACTCGAGCCGTCGCCAAGCAGCGCAAGGGCCTCGTCCACCACTTCGCCATCGAGGATTAAGGCGGCGAGCACCGCCCGCTCAGCGTCAAGGTTCTCAGGAAGCGTCTTTCCTTTGTCTGGAGCCATACCCGTCCTCTTGTCACGAACATTTGAGCAATGTGTCTCCCTGAGATAATACCGCATCCTGGCAAAGCGTGGCGGCCACAGTCTGGCATCCGGAAGCGATGCGCCCGGTCGAGGCGCGAGATTCAGAGTCTGGTTGGGAGGGGTTTGGGAGGGGGGTTGGGCGGGGGGTTGGGAGGAGGTTGGGCGGGGGGTTGGGCGCGGCGTGGGCCAGACACGTCCAGGCGCGGCCGAGATTCAGAGTCTGGTTGGGAGGGGTTTGGGAGGGGGTCAGAAATCGGTCGGGGACAAGACAGATTGCTGTGCCATACTGGGCTAACGCAGGACACAAAGGCAGGGCACGCATGAATCGCGTGTGGGGCGGGCGCGGGCGTGTCGGTTGCGCGAGCGCGGGCGTGTCGGTTGCGCGAGCGCGGGCGTGTCGGTTGCGCGGGCGCGTTTGCGCGGCGCGTTTGCGGCCTTCGGCGAGGCATGGTACACTACGCAGGTTCTTTTCCTGCTCAGGCCACGCCTTCATGCGCCCGAGCCGCTTATGTCCAGAGGAGGTGAACAATGAAGGCTTATGAACTGCTGTTCTTCGTGAACCCCACCATCGAGCAAGATGCCCGTGAAGCGACCCTTGCAAGGGTCGAGACGGCTATCACCTCGCAGGGGGGTGTCCTTGATAAGGTCGAGGACTGGGGGCGACATCGCCTCGCCTTTGAGATCGACAAGTTGACCGATGGGGATTACACCCTGATTGACTTCCATGCGCAGCCAACCAGCATAGCCGAGATAGACCGCGTCCTGCGTATCGCCGACGCTGTGAAGCGCCACATGATCGTGAACCGTCCGGATCGCGACTGAGGCAAGCCGTCGGCCCTACCCATCACGCGTACAGCGTATGACGAACGAGAGGTGTGCATCATGAGTATCAACAGGGTTCTCATCAGCGGTAATCTGACGCGCGATCCTGAACTGCGCGCGACAACTTCCGGTATGCCAGTTTTGGGGCTTGGCGTCGCCGTCAACGACAGACGTAAGAACCAGAGTACGGGAGAGTGGGAGGATTATCCCAATTTCATCGACTGCACCATGTTCGGTACCCGCGCAGAAAGCGTCTCGCGCTTTCTTTCAAAAGGCGCGAAGGTTGCCATTGAGGGCAAGTTGCGTTGGAGCCAGTGGGAGCGCGACGGCCAGAAAAGGAGCAAGATAGAAGTCATCATCGACGAAATCGAGTTTCTTTCTGCCCGCGGCGAGCACGCTGCGCCCCCGGCACAGGCCGCTGCCCGAGAGGTCGACATCCCGCCAGCGCCCGAAGTCACCGTTTACGACGAGGACATTCCATTTTGACGTTTGTTTTAAGGAGGTCACAGAGTGGCTGAATATGTTCGCCAGCCTCGTAAGAAGTACTGTCAGTTCTGTAAAGAGAACATCGAGTACATCGATTACAAGGATTTTGGCATGCTGCGCAAATATATGACCGATCGCGGCAAGATTAAACCGCGCCGGGTGACCGGCACCTGCACTCAACATCAGCATGAACTCGCCGTTGCCATCAAACGCGCCCGAGAGATGGCCCTTGTTCCCTATGCCGTGCCGGTCGTGAGCAATCGCATCGACCGCAAGAGCCGTGGCTGAGGGGGATCTGAGATGAAAGTCATACTGTTAGGCGAACTCAGGGGTAAAGGTGGCGAAGGTGATGTCGTCGAGGTTCCGACCGGCTATGCCGTAAACTACCTCTTCCCCAAAAAACTCGCCATTCATGCAACCGCAGGCAACCTGAAACAGCTGGAACTAAGAAAACACAATATCGCAAAGCGTGAGACGGATCGCCTCGACACGGCCGACAAGCTGCTTGCCGCCCTCGATGGACAACGCGTTCGCATCGGGGCAAAAGTCGGTGAGGAGGGGCAGCTGTTTGGCTCTGTCACATCGGCACAGGTCGCTGAGAGCCTGACCGAGCGTTTCGGAGTTGAAATCGACCGTCGGCGTATTGACCTGCACGGAGCGGTGAAGACCGCGGGCGAGCATCCCGCAACAATCAGTATCTACCGGGACGTCAAGGCGAACATCGTTGTCGAGGTCGTGGACGAAAAGGCATTGACGTCGGCCGCCGAAGCTGACGATGCGGCGGGCGATGAGGGCCTTGCTGACAAGGGCGCGGAAGCGACCGCCGAAGCTGACGATGCGGCGGGCGCCGAGGGCCTTGCTGACAAGGGCGCGGAAGCGACCGCCGAAGCTGACGATGCGGCGGGCGCTGCGGCGGGCGCCGAAGCAGGTGCCACCGTTGGCAGCATTCTGGAGCAAGTTGACGAGGAACTTGAGCGGGTTGCCGTCAGGCTGGTCGAGGCGGTCGACGCCTCAGAAGAAGGCGACGATCAGTCTATCGCCGCGGCTGCCGAGGAGGTCTTCCAGGAGGTTGAAGGCGTTTTGGATGCCGCAATCGCCGAGGCGGTTGCTCAGGATGTGGACGCGAATTCCGGCGATTCGAAAGATTGATTCGCCGGAGCAGGGAGACACCGCAGGCTTTTAACGTGTCCAGGGCGCTTCCCTGGGCCGTTCAGCCCGTCGCGCTCGCCGTGCGCTTCGCGGCGAGCAGGGCGTGGGCAAACTGCAACCAACCGTCAGCCGTGCTGGCCTCGGTGACAAAGGTCGCCCTGCCCGCCGCCAGACGCGCGGCGAGCGCCTCGCGCACCTGTGCGGAGCGCAGAGCGTTGGCAACGGCGACGAGACTACCCGTGTGCCGGCCCATCTCCATATCGCCAGGCGCATCACCGATGGCCAGCGTGCGGGCCGCATCGAGCCCGCGCTGGGCGATGTCTGCGGCAACGGCGGCGGCCTTGGACGCGCCGCGCGGGGCCAGATGATAGACGTGTATCTCAGGACAGTCCTTCAACGTGTGCACCTGTGGTTGAATGATGCCGTTGTCCAACAGAGTCAGAGGCAGACGCTCGCCTGCCAGAAAGTCCTCGGCTTCCTCAACGTTTACAAAGCCACGCAGGGCATGGGTGACCCGGCTGCGCACACGAAAGAAGAAATGCGGCTCAAGACGCCCGGGGAAACGTGCAAAAAGGCGTTCTGTGACGCCGCTTTGCTCCACAAGCTCATACGGTGTCATGTTCTCGGGCAACTCGCCAGGAGCCAGGTCTGCTGCCAGCACGGTATGCTCCCAGTCCCCCAGAAGGTAGCTCGTGCGACCCAGAGCCCCAAAGCCGTCAAGGCGAAAGGTGCCAATCTCACCGATGAAGGTATTGAGGTCAAGGATGCGCAGCAGCTCGTTTCCCTGCTCGGCGTCGCGCCCCGTAACAATGAGCACTTCGATGCCAGCGCGTTTGAGTGCAACCAGAGCCTCAGCGAGCGCAGAGGAGGGTTCGCCGGCATGGTTGGTCAAAAGGCGACCGCCCGGCGCGAGCAGCGTGCCGTCGAGGTCGGTGTAGATGTGTGTGACCGGTGCCAGCGCCTCTGCCGCCAAAGAACTGGTAATGAGCGGCAATCTGGGCAGATTCGAAGGTGTTGAGGTATTATCCATGATGATGACGATTATACAGGAAGGCCCTTCATGTTCGCCGAACGTCTTGTAAGCCGCGCCGTACGCCATCTCAATCGGCGCTACCTCCGTCTGCGTCCGTCCGACCGCACGACCCTGCCTCCGGCACAGCCCGGGCGCCGCTACCTGCTCTATGCCCACATCCCCTTCTGCGAACAGCTGTGCCCCTACTGTTCATTTAACCGCTATCCCTTTGTCGAAGAAAAGGCTCGTTCCTATTTTGCCGACCTTCGCACCGAGATGCGGCTGCTTGCACAGCATGGCTATGATTTTTCCTCTCTTTACATCGGCGGTGGCACCCCCACCATCCTCCCTGACGAACTCGTTGCCACCATCGATGAAGCCCGGACGCTTTATTCGATTACCGAGGTCTCCTGCGAGACGAACCCAAACCATCTGGTACCCGAACTGCTCGAACAGCTCACCGGACGGGTACAGCGCCTGAGCGTCGGTGTCCAGAGTTTTGACGATGGCCTGCTCAGGCAGATGAAACGCTACGACGCTTACGGAAGCGGCTTTGAGAACCTTGAGCGCATCGTGCGAGCGCAGGCGTACTTTGACACGTTGAATGTGGACATGATTTACAATTTCCCCAGTCAGACAGAGGATGTCCTGCTTTACGATCTGGCATGTATCCTGGAAAGCGGGGTTAACCAGGTGACCTTCTACCCCCTGATGGCCTCGCCGTCGGTGGCCAGCTCCCTGGCCCATACTGTCGGCCGCGTGGATTATGCCCGCGAACAGCTCTTCTACGAGACCATCTGCGAAGTGTTGACGGGCGGGAGCAATCCCGCCTTTACCTTTGGCAGTGCCTGGGCCTTTAACGCCTGCTCCAACGCTAACAACTCCTCCCCTGCGCCCTGCCCTGCCCCAAAGGCCCAGATGATTGATGAGTATATTGTTGATTTTGAGGAATACCCGGCCATTGGCTCAGGGGGGCTCTCCTATCTGGACGGCAGCCTGTTTGTGAACACCTTTTCGCTTGTGCAGTATCACGAGCAGCTGGCAAACGGAATGATGAGTATCACCGGCGAGACGCGCTTCTCAAAGCGCGACCGGATGCGCTACCGTCTGATGATGCAGCTCTTCTCCACAAGCCTCGACAAGCGAAAGTGGCAGCGCGATTTTGGCTGCAGCGTCTCACGTGGTTTGCCCGCCGAATACGCCTTCCTGCGTGCCGCGGGCGCCTTTGCCTTCGAGGATGCCGAGAAAATCGTGCTCTCCCCGGTCGGCCGCTATCTCCTTGTTGCCCTGATGCGCGAGTTCTTCATCAGCGTAAACGCCGTGCGCGACCAGGCGCGCACGGCGTTACCTGCTGAAGAGCGTTGCCTGTTCGACGAGGCATCAGCGATGCCCTCTGTTCGCCTAGACTGACGAGGCATCAGCGATGCCCTCTGTTCGCCTGGACTGACGAGGCATCAGCGATGCCCTCTGTTCGCCTGGACTGAAAAGGCTCGTCTCCTGGGGTCTCAGTCAATCGAGTCGGGCATGGGGTCGCCCGCTTCAATCTTTGGCAGATACCAATCCTCATAGGTGCCAGGGAGGTAGCTATCGGGCACATCGTCCCAGATGGTACCCCACGGACGCAGGATAATCGCGTAGTCCAGGTAGGTCGAGGAATCCGATGGATCCTCATAGTGTCCGGTAATCCTGATGAGGTCGGGATAGGGCTGGTCCTCCGTTGCGATAACCCATTCGCCGTACTCAACATCGGCGTTGTGGTTGATGAACCAACCTTCAATGCTGGTCATCGTGCCGTATTCGCCGCCTTCGGGCGATAAGGCAAAGTCGACTTCGCAGACCCCGTCATCCTTACTCCAGTCGGTGTCCCAGACGACGATATGGCCCGTGCCGTCACCATACAGTGTGACCTCGGCCTGGCAATCCCACCAGCCGCCTTCGTTTTGTTTGGCCTCTCCGGCGGTGTTAGACCACTCCCACCAACCATACCAATCGCCTTCCCAGAAATCCAGGGCTTCGGCCGACAGTTCCTCGCTGGAAGGGCTGGAAGGGGCCGTACTCGTGCCAGATCCACTCGGATTGGGAGCGGAGCCCTTTGAGCAGGAGCCCAGACCGACAACAAGGCCGATGATGAGCGCGATAAGCACGATGGCGCCGACGACGATGCCGACAATCAGGCCAGTCCTGCTCTTCTTGGGAGGCTGAGCGTAGGCAGGCACCGCCTGACCACCAAAGGAGCCTGGAGGGGTGGGAGTGCCGCCGGGGGACAGGGGAGCCTGCCCATAGAAGGGCTGCGCAGACGAAGCCGTCGAAGCTTGAGCGGGCGTCGCGGCACCATAGGGCGTCTGGCCAGGGGCTGCCGGAGCACCATAGGGCGTCGGAGCGGGCGTCGGAGCCGGGGCGCCGTAGGGCGTCGGGGCGGGCGTCGGAGTCGGGGCGGGCGTCGCGGCACCGTATGGGGTGGACGTCGGGGTTGGCGTCGCGGCACCGTAGGGCGTCGGAGTCGGCGCGGCAACAGATGCCGAGGTCGTTAAGCCCGGCGCGTCATAGGACGCAGCTGCGGGCGTTGCGGCAGCTGCGGGCGTTGCGGCAGCAGCAGTCGCCACGGTTGCCGGGGCCCCCACGGTTGCCGCAGTCGCGGGAGTAAAGACCGGCTCTGCGGCTGTCTGTTGCGTCGAAGTCGTCACGTAGTAATCGGTATTGTTCTCCTTGAACTGCACCGGCGCAGGTTGCAGGCTGGGCACGGCGGCAAGAAACGCGTCTCTGGCCGCCAAAAAGCCAGCGGCTGCGTCGTTGGAGAGCAGCATGATTGAGATTCCGTCGCTCCCACGGGCAATCAGCCCGGTTGGCGCAAGTTCGTGAATCGTCACCGTCCGTTCCACCGTCAGATCAAAACCCAGATAGCTCAGCTCATACTGCCCCTGCGCGAGAGCCTTGCCCACCAGGTAGCGTCCGTTGAGAATGCTTCCCACAGGCAATGCCGTCGCTATCGTGCTCGGCGCGTTGGAGTCGTACCCACAGTATGGACAAATGGGCGTCTCCTTCTCCTTAAAACATCCATAGCAGATTTTTTTGGGATCAACAGTCATCTCTTCCATCCCTTCTACGGGAAGCAATCGGAATTACTCTTCGAATAGTAGCATATATCCGAGGAGGGCATTGTGAGAATCTCGCAGTGATAGTCTACTGCGCCCAGGCCGCACCGCGTGCTACACTGGAAGCCTCCGGCAGCAGTCGAAAGGGAGAGACATGGGCTCATCGTACGCACACGTATTCGCACCAATCCGAATCAGGGGTAGAGACTTCAAAAACCGCATCACCCTGGCGCCACCCTCCCCCAACCATGCCGACCACCACGGTTGGGTGACCCATGAGTTTGTGGAGTGGTTTCGGCAATTTGCACGGGGCGGCGCAGGAATCCTCTACGTGGGCAATACCTCTGTGGACATCACGGAGAGCAAGGACGAGGAGCGCCAGCTCAACATGACCGACGAGCGCTGCGTACTGCCGCTGTCCTGGTATGCCGAGATGGCGCAGACCTACGGCTGTCACGCCTCGATGGAGATTAACCACAACGGCAAGGACACGGCGTTTGAGACCATCGGGCACGCGCCTTACTCCGCCTCTGCCATCATCACCTCCTCAGAGGTCACGCGGGCGCGAAGACTGGGGCGCGACCCGATTCCCGCCATCGAGATGAGCCGCGAAAAAATTGCTCAGACCGTGGAGAAGTTTGCCCTGTCCGCTCTTCGCATGAAGCAGGCCGGCATGGACATCGTGCTGGTACACGGAGCACACGGCAATCTCATCTCGCAGTTCACAAGCCCGCTTTACAACAAGCGAAGCGATGAGTATGGCGGTTCGACCGCCAACCGCGCGCGCTTTGCCATCGAGGTCTGCGATGCCATCCGTGCCCGATGTGGCGAGGACTTTGTTATCGAATACCGCATCTCAGCTGACGAGATTGCCGATGAGGGGATGCACTTTGACGAGACGCTCGAGCTCATCGGCCTGCTCAGAGAACACATTGACATCCTGCACGTCTCCGCGGGGCTGCACTCGGACTTTGACTTTGCGTATTACCGTTACTGGTGTCAAAACTACATGATGCCGCATGGCTTTAACGTGCATTTCGCACGCCGGGTCAAGGAGCGCTACCCCGATCTGCTCGTCACGACCGTCGGCTCAATCATGAGCCTTGACGAGGCGGAGGAGATTCTTGCCAGGGGATGGGCGGATTTTGTCGCCATGTGTCGTCCGCTGATGGCCGACCCCGATATGCCGCGCAAGTATGCCGAAGGCCACCCCGAGGATCGCCGTCCGTGCCTGCGCTGCGACCAATGCGCGCTGCGTCTCTTCATGCCGCGGGTCATCAACTGCGCAGTCAATCCGCGAGGCGGCCTTACGACCGAACTGCCCGATGGCATCATTCCAAAAGCGCCCGTGCGCAAAAAGGTGGGTATCGTCGGAGGCGGGCTCGCGGGCCTCTACGGGCTGATGGCCGCCTGCGAACGCGGTCATGAGGTCGTGCTCTTTGAGAAGGCAGCGTATCTTGGCGGCAATCTCGTGCCCGCGGCACAGCCGCCTCTGAAACGCGATATGCGCGACTATCTTGCCTGGCTGCTTGCCGAGACGGAAAAATACGTCGAGCGCTATGGCGCTCGGATACACCTGGAGACCGAAGCGACCGAGGATTTGCTTGCAGCAGAGAATCTGGACGCGCTGATCATTGCCATAGGCGCCGAGCCGATTGTGCCTCGGGTGCCAGGTGCAAACCTTCCGCATGTCCATTGGGCGGCCTCGGCCGAAGCCGGCGATGTAGAGGTGGGGAAGCGAGTCGTCATCGTAGGCGCTGGTGCCGTGGGCATCGAGGCCGCGCTGATGCTTGCCGCGCCTGCTGCCGAGGGAAGCGATGTGCTCTCTGCCGAGGGGAGCGATGTGCTTTCTGCCGAGGGGAGCGATGCGCCCTCTGCCGGAGAAAGCGATGTGCAGGTCGCGTCGAATCGGCAGGTCGCGCTGGTGGAGCTGGACGAAAAGGAGCGCTCGCAGGAGGCCGTGCACGCCAACGGAGGTGGCAACGCATCGACCTGCATCTTTGAGAAGCTGGACGCGCTGGGGGTACCCCTGCACTATGAGACAAGGCTTGTGGAAATACAGCCCGACCGGGTGATCTGTGTCGGCCCGGACGGCACGCCGTTTGAGATTGAGGCCGACACCGTGCTGTACGCCATCGGTATGCGCCCACGCTGGGAGACCGCCGACACGCTTCGCCACTGTGCGCCGGAGACGTCGGTGCACCTCGTCGGCGACGCCTTACGGGGCGGCCTGATCACCAATGCCACCAATAGCGGATTTTGGGCAGGTCTGCGCGTCTGAGAGGTCTGCGCGTCTGATGGGCCTGCGCGTCTGATGGGCCTGCGGGGTCTGGCAACTCTGCCAATCTGGCAGAGTTGCGCGTCTGATGGGTCTGCGCGTCTGAGCAGCCAGACCCGCCAGACTTCCTCACGCGTCGTATTCCACCGGTCTGCCCTGCTGCAGGGAGGCAACGACGTCGATGATGCGCTGGTTGGCCGATCCTCTCCAACGGAGGTCAAGGGATCGTAAGGCCGCAACATAGGGGCCATCGACCAGCACGTCACACTCGTGGAGCAACTCGCGTGCCGCCAAACCCGCTGCTTGCCCTTCGAGTTCCTCGAAGAGATAGCCGCTGTAGGCCCAGACGGTCAGCGGCCTGTCCAGGGCATGCACCCGCCGTGCCAGCTTTACGAGTGGAGCCGCCTGATCAAAAGGCTCGCCACCCGTCAGCGTGATGCCCGCAAGCAGCGGGTTTGCGCGTATCTTCTCCATAAGTTCATCGACCGTTGTAGACACGCCGCCCTCGTAGGGCTGGGCGCCGGGATTATGGCAGCCTGGACAGTCCCGCGAACAGCCCTGTGTAAAGAGCGCGAAGCGAATGCCGGGACCGTCGACAATCGAGTCATCGGCGGTACCAAAAAGGGCCAGTGTCTCACTCACAGGCGGATGCCCTGCTCATGCCAGGTGCCGTGCCCAGGGCAAAGCGATTTCCGCGCGCCGACACCGGCGCCGACACCGGCGCCGGCACCTGTAGCAGCGCCGGCACCTGTACTCGCACCGACGCCGGCACCTGCACTCGCACCGGCACCTTCACTCGCGCTCACTCGCCCTCACGCTCAAACGCACTGTCGGTGCGCGTCATCTCGTGCTTCACGCGGTCGCGTTCCTCGGCCCGCTTCCCGTTGTTAAAGCGATCGAGCGTGCCGACCAGATAGCCCGTGATACGGCGGATGCGCTCAAAGGGGATGTCGCCTTCCTCGCGGCCGCATTTGGGGCAACGCTCGCCAATGATGCCGTTGTAGCCGCAGACCGGGTCGCGATCCACCGGGTGATTCACGCTGCCGTAACCCACACCGCTTTCCTTCATGTGACGGATAATCGCCTCAAAGGCCTCAAGGTTTTCCGTCGGGTCGCCATCGAGCTCCACGTAGCTGATGTGTCCAGCGTTCGTCAGAGCGTGGTAGGGCGCCTCAAGCTCAATCTTCTTAAAGGCATTGATGTCGTAATACACCGGCACGTGGAAGCTGTTGGTGTAATACTCGCGGTCGGTGATGCCCTCAATCTTGCCAAAACGCTCGGCGTCAATGCGCACAAACCGCCCTGAGAGGCCCTCGGCGGGCGTGGCCAACAGTGAGAAGTTCAGGTTGGTCTCACGCGCCTTCTCGTCGAGGAAGGCCCGCATGTGGCCGACTATGTCCAGGCCGAGGTTCTGTGCGCGCTCGCTCTCGCCATGATGCTCGCCGATAAGCGCCTTGAGCGTCTCGGCCAGACCGATAAAGCCCACAGAAAGCGTCCCGTGCTTGAGAACCTCGCCGACCTCCTCATCCCAGGCCAGCTTCTCAGAACCGGTCCAGACTCCCTGCCCCATCAGAAACGGCATGTTATAGACCCGCTTATGCGCCTGAATGTCAAAACGCTCAAGCAGCTGTTCGCAGACCATCTTCAGTTTGCCGTCGAGCATATCAAAGAACAGGTCGATGTCGCCCTTGGCACGAATGGCAAGCCGCGGCAGGTTGATGCTGGTAAAGCTCAGGTTGCCACGCCCCGGCGTCACCTCGTTGTCGAGGTCGTAGGTATTGCCGATGACCCGCGTACGACAGCCCATGTACGCGACTTCGGTCTCAGGCGTTCCCTTATAATAGCATAGGTTATAGCTCGCATCGAGGAAACTGAAGTTGGGGAACAGCCGCTTGGCGCTTACCGCGCATGCCTGCTTAAAGAGGTCGTAGTTGGGGTCCTCCGGATTAAAACTCACGCCTTCCTTGACCCGGAATATCTGAATCGGGAAGATTGGCGTCTCTCCATGACCGAGACCTTCTTCCGTTGCCCTGAGGATGTTGCGTATGACCATGCGCCCCTCGGCAGAGGTGTCCATGCCGTAGTTGATGGACGAGAACGGCGTCTGGGCGCCCGCACGCGAGTGCATCGTGTTCAGGTTGTGGATAAACGCCTCCATCGCCTGGTGGGTGGCCTTGTCGGTATCGGCCGTCGCCTGCCGGGCCGCGAAGTCCTGGGCGCGGGCGACCTCGTCGGAGGTCAGCTCAAGGTCGGCGACGAGCGCGGCCTTCTCCGCATTCTGATAATTGACATCCATGACAAGCGCCGGGATTCGCCCCGTCTCTCCCTCGATGCGCGCGCAGATGGCGGTCACCTTCTCCTTTGACTCCTCAACGCCCGCAAGCAGCTCAAGCGCCGTCGCCAGGGCTTTGCGATAGAAGCGCCGATAGGTCTTGCGCACGCCGATAGCCATACCGTAGTCGAAGTTTGAAATCGACTGGCCGCCGTGTTGGTCGTTTTGGTTGGACTGGATGGCAATGCAGGCCAGTGCGCTGTAGCTTGTGATGTCGCTCGGCTCACGCAACACACCGTGACCGGTCGAAAAGCCGTCCTTGAACAACTTGACGATGTCAATCTGGCAGCAGGTCGTGGTCAGGGTATAGAAGTCGAGGTCGTGGATGTGGATGTCGCCCTCGCGATGCGCCTTGGCAAAGGGCTCGGCCAACACGCTCATCTGATAATACTGTTTGGCGGTCTCCGAACCATATTTGAGCATGGTGCCCATTGCGGTGTCGGCGTCGATGTTGGCGTTTTCCCGCGCAACGTCGTTGGCGCGCGCATCGCTGTGGGTCAGCTTGTCAATCTCCTGCATCAATCGCGTGCTCATCTCGCGCACGCGCGTCCGGTCGGCGCGGTATTTGATGTAGGAGCGGGCGATCTGGACAAACCCGTTCTCGGCGAGAACCTCCTCGACGAGGTCCTGAACGCCCTCGACCGTCGGCGTGCCCTCAATCGCTCCGGCCTCAATCTTCTTCACAACCTGTACGGCCAGCTTATCGGCAACCGAGCGCTCCTTGAGCGCGCCGGCCGCGTTAAATGCCTTTTCGATGGCGTCGGCAATCTTCGCAGTCTCGAAGGGTGCTGTCCGTCCATCTCTCTTTACTATGCTCACTACCATGTCTGCTTCCTTTCCTGGTACGTTTCGTCTGCATTTCGGGCGCACGAAACCCAAAGCCCCCTGGTGCGTTTCGTCCACATTCCCCCATGTGTTCCACAGAAAAACCACAAGAGAACCTGGACGGTGCTACGATATCCACAGGTTGTTCACATACTGTGCACAGGATACCCACAATATGTTGCGGTTCACCTCAGATAAGCGCATAGATATGGTAGCACTCGAACAGAACTTTGCAAGGGCTTATAATGGAGAAAATTGTAAAATTTCTCTGAACGTTTTGTGGAGAGGCTCAAGAGAGGTGATCATATGGAGGACAACAGTGGCCGAAGGGGTAGCGGTGGGGGTGACCGAAGGGGCGACGGTAGCCGGGAGGGCGGCGGCGGCCGGGAGGGCAGTGGAGGCCGGGAGGATCGGGCACGTATCCTGATCACCGGAGTTGACGGAAACTTTGGTAGAAAGGCCGCGCAGACCATTGTCGAGCTGGTCGAACCCGAGCGTCTGATTTTCACCTCGCCGACCGGCAGGGGCCTTGAGGAGTTCGCCCGGCTGGGGGTAACGACCCGCGTTGCGAACTTCAACCATTCGGAGGGTCTGGTTGAGGCCTTTGCGGGAGCCGAAACCCTGCTGCTCATCTCCGTACCGTTTGTTGGCGCCAGGCGACGCCAGGCACATCGCAATGCCATCGACGCAGCTGTTGCGGCACAGGTGAAGCGCGTCGTCTACACCTCCATCGTCGGGGCGCTCAGCGCGGAGTGCACCGCCTACGAGATTGCGGATCACAAGGATACCGAAGCGTATCTGCAAAAGCAGCCGCTCTTTGCAACCGTGCTGTATAACAGCCAATACACCGAGGCTATGGTCGCCGCCTTTGAAGAGGCCTACGAAACGGGCGGCGGCGTGTTGAGGAACAATATGGGCGAGGGAAAGATGGCCTATGTCTCCCGTGACGACTGCGCCATCGCGGCGGCCTGGGCCGCCACGGAGCGTGACCCGGGCAACCGCTCCTACGACATCAATGGCCCCGAAGCCATGACCATCGCCCGCTTTTGCGAGATAGGCAGCGAGGTAACAGGCAAGCAGGTCATCTACGAAGCGGTGACCGATGAGGAGAACTACGCCTTCCTTGACGCCCTGGGTGTGCCGCGAACGACCGAGGATATGTGGGCTGAGACGGCGGCGAATTTCCCCTTCTGTTCAGATGGGATGGTCAGCTTCGGTCGCGCCATCCGTCTGGGGCAGATGAGCCGCGCGTTTGGCGGCTTTGAGGAGCTCACCGGACGTGCTCCCCTGAGCGTACGCGAGGTATTTGAGGATATCGACCATCACCGCATCGGCGCGCGCAACTCAACGGACGATTGAGCGGCCTGCGAAGGCGCCCGGCGGGCTGCGCCGAGCCGGGCGGGGCGGTCTCGCGTTCCTTCCTTTCAAGGTACTCGGTGTTGAGGCGCTTGTCGCATTCCTCCAGGCTCAGCTTTGTCTCGTATTCAAACCTGAACAGGCTCATTTCCTGCTCCTTCGCATCTTCCTGTCGCCCGGATGACCG
>JAISLY010000048.1 GCA_031277035.1 Coriobacteriales bacterium
TGAGCCCGTAAGGGCGAGGGACTTTTTGGGGATAAGGAGCAACCGCGAAACAAAGCAGGAGCCTGACCGCTTTTGGGTCTGGCTCCTGCGCTGTGAAGCGAGTTGCGACGTGGTGGAGGCGCGGAGAATCGAACTCCGGTCCATACATGCTCATTGCAAGGCGTCTCCATGCTCAGTCTGACGAAAAGTCTCGCGCTGAGCGCCCCATCAGACAGATGCGCTCATTGCCAGCCGGTTCTCTCTTTTCCTGCGTCATACCGACTACGTACACAGGAGCATTCCCCTCAGTGGCGTCTTACCGGGAGCGGGGAATAATCCCGGGTCGACGTCGCGGCCTGTATCAGGCGGCGAGGGCATAGCTACGATTGTCAATTATTTTTGACAGTACCCCTGTTTAAGGTGGCGAGGAGACCACCGCATGCTTCCTCACTCAGAACATATATGTCGAAACCAGTCGCCCCCATGCTTCAGGCCAAAAAGGCCCACATCAAAGGGAGGCCAACCAGAATAAAGTGGCCGACTTCTCAAGGTGCACCCGGATGGGCAGGGGACGAAGTATACCATTCTGCCTGAAAAATATGCAAGGGCTCGATGCAGCCGCAACAGCCGTCGTGGCCGTGTCGCCAACTGCGCCTGGCGTTTCGTCCCCTCTACCAGCCTCTCTCTCCCTGCCACTTCAGCAGGGTATCTGTCTACCCCTTGAGATACTCAAAGGCGTCCTTGACAGCAAGGCGCCCGGAGTTGATTGCCCACGACGCCTGGGAGCCAGGAGCCCACAGCACGTCATAGCAGTCTCCGTACAGGCCGCCTGCGTCGCATCCGCCTGCGTAAAGTCCCTCGATAACCGTACCATCGCTGCCCAGAACCTGGGTCTTCTCGTTGATTTTAACCCCGCCAACCGTGGTGTAATAGCCGTCGGCCGTCTCCACCAGCCAATACGGCCCTTCGTTGATGGGGTGCAGGTACTTTGCGCGCTTGCCAAAGTCCGCGTCTGCCGTTACGTCCTCGCCATCCAAACCTTCGGCGGCAGCACAGAACTGGTTATAGCGATCAACGGTCGCCTGCAGAGCCGCCGGATCCATGCCAACCTCACGTGCAAGGGCAGCCAGGTCCTCGCCGATATGCACCGCATCGCATTTCTCCAGAACCTCACGTGCCTGGGCAAGGGGCGTGCCCACGGCTCCAAAGGTAAACACTGGCCCCCAGGGACCCTGTGTCTCCCACTCAACCATGTCCTTCTCGGTCCACAGGTCAAAGGTCTTATATTGATTGCGGACACACACTCCCGCTCCGGCAAACTCATCCATCCACAGATCCTCGCGGCAGAAGCGCTCGCCCTTCTCATTGAGCCAAAGCGTCGGTTGCACGCCAGCGCAGTAGGCATCGGTCGTCCAGGTGGCCTCGATGGCGCCAATCGGCACCGGGCCGCACCACATGACCGTTCCAACCCCCTCCGCAAAGGCAGCGCCAGCATCTTTTGCCATGATGAGGCCGTCGCCGTCACGACAGTCCATGCCAAGTGCCTGAATGTTCTCGTTTTTGGTCTCGGAAATCGCGTAGAGAATGTCAGGATTGTTGGAGTATCCGCCACAGGCCAGAATCACCACGGGTGCCTCAACCTTGAGCACCGATCCGTCATCCTGAACGGCAAGAGCACCTGTTACCGTACCGCCCTCCATGAGCAGTTTTTTAGCAACCGTATTGAAGTATGCCTCAATCCCCAGATTTGCAGCCTCGCCGCCAAGGGTCTTCATGAAATAGCCGCCGGGGCTTGCCTCGTCCCCCTTGTCATAGACGTGCCAGCACAAAGGAGAAAGTCCCAACGCCACCACCTCATGAAAAACGATGCCGTGCCCCTCCAGCCACTCGATGGTCTCTGCGGTCTGGCCAAAGAAGTTGTCATAGAGATGATGCTGCGGAATCCAGTGATGGAATTTGAGACAGTTGGCAACTGCGTCCTGTACGGTATATGTGCTGCCGGCCTCGCGCGTCCAATGCGTCTCAAAGCCGGTCATGCCTTCGGTTCCGATAAATGAACCACCATAGGTGCCAAGCCGCTCGATAACGACAGGCTTGAGCCCCAAATCGATAGCCTGGATTGCCGCGGCGGTGCCGGTTCCTCCGCCGCCGATAATGCAGATGTCGGCCGTCACCGTGGTAGTGGGCTCGCCAAGTTCCTCAACCGCCCAAATGTCCTTACCCGTCGCTTCCCCTTCTGCGGCCGGTGCGCCTGAGGCGCCCTCTGGAGAATCTCCGCTCGGTTCTGCGCCCGCTGCCCCGCCCGGCTCCGCGCTCGGAGCGCAGCCCGTAAGGGCAAAAGACGCAGCTGCGCCTGCGGCCACAACACCCGCACCTGCCAGAAAAGAGCGTCTGCTGATGTCAAAACGCATCTCTTCCCCACCCTTGCCTCCGGCCACCCTTTCCTCGGCTTTGAGCATGGTCGGCCCTCCCGCTCCTTCGTTCTCCAAGTCCTCGGTTTGCTTTCGCGTCTCGTTGAGCATAGTCCTCTCCTTTTCTCTCCACTCGTTCCTCCCATCCCCCATAAGGGGGCTTACATGCTGTTATTCTGTGCGACCCTCTGCCTTCCTGACAAGAAAAATCGCCCCAACTATCAGTTTCAACGAGAGACAATCGGTTTCGAAACGCACAGATGCAATCTCAACTGTCAGGGTATATCGCATGATAGAATGTGTTGATGTGAGGCAAGGCAGGGAGAGGATCGAAAGAGTATCTGCTCATTTATGAAGCATATATTTTTTCGAAAGGGACTGCCGAGGAGGAGGACAAAAATGAATAAGGATCAGCTGGACTATTTTGCCTGGGCATACCGGATGAACAGCTTTTCAGCGGCGGCGGCGCGGGCGCACATTTCGGCGCAGGGTTTGGCCAAGGCCATCCACTCCCTCGAAAACGAACTGAACGTCAAGCTCTTCACGGTGGACAGCAGCGGTAAACGAATCCCGACTGCCTATGCCGAGGAGCTTATGGGCTTTACGCTTTCTTTCAACCATCATCATCGCGAGCTGCTGAATCGCTTTAAATACCTCCGCGCTCAGGAGCGACACACCGTCAGACTCGGAGCCTCATTGGGGATACTCGGCCTCCTTGGCCCAGATTTCCTCGAGGACTTTAAGCGTGACAATCCGGAGATCACCGTGACCTACAATGAATTGCCTGATGATCTCTGCGAGGAAGCCCTGCTTGACGGCAGCTATGATCTGGCTCTCACGCTTGCCCCCTACAACAAGGATTTTGCGACGCACGACCTGCAGTGTATGGAGACCTTTTTCTGGGTGCCCGCAGACGACCCTCTCTCTGAGCGCGAATCCCTTGTCCGCCTTGACCTGGAAGGAAAGGTGATAGCCATTCCCGGCAAAGACTTCAAATGCTATCGGACAATCATCCGCACCGCGGAGGATGAGGGCATTGTCCCGGAGAGGGTCGTTTTCTCCTCGGAGATATTCTGGATATACGAGTTCGTTGCCCAGAAAAACGGAATCGGCTTCAGCATCGGGCCTCTGGTTGAGTTGCCGCTGTTTAAAAGCTACCGGGACGTTCGCGCCGTGCTTTTTAAAGACGCCGTGTGGCGTTTTGGCATCTCGCATATACCGGCCCACCGACTCACAGACGCCGAGCAGACCTTCTACGATTACTGCGTCAGGCGCGCCCGCAGAGGCAAGCCTCAGGCTTTGGCAAAGCCCTTCCAGACCGACTCACCCGTATAGATGAGCGCCTCCTCCTCGCCACGGGCAACACGAAGAGCGCCAGCGGCAAGAGCCTCCATCTCAAACTCGCCCGGCATCGCGACAATGGGAGCAATCCATCCAAGCGTGTCAGTCAAGGAGCGCACTACCGAGGGGTTATTGGTGATACCACCGGTCAGAATGATGGCGGCGACCTCTCCCTTCAAAACGGCCGCCATCGAAGCGGCGTATTTTGCAATCTGATACAGCATCGCGTCAAAAACAAGTGCCGCGTACGCGTCGCCCTCCTGGATGCGCCGCTCGACCTCGCGAGCATCGGAGGTGCCCAGATGGTCGATAAACCCACCGTTTTTGGTCAGTCGATCCTTCAGCTCTGTCTCGGTCCAGGCGCCTGAGAAACACAGCTTCACGACGTCGATGGTCGCAATTGATCCGGCACGGGTGGGGGTCATCGGCCCCTCGCCACGGATGATGTCGTTGCCGTCCACCATGCGCCCTGCGCGATGCGCGGCCACAGAGATGCCGCCGCCAATATGGCAGACGATAAGGTTCGTCTCGTGATACGCAAGGCCCTGCTCTGCGCAATACCGCAAGGCAATCTCCTTTTGGTTCAAAGCGTGCAGGTGGCTCTGGCGGTAGACATCGGACAGGCCGCTGATTCGGGCTATCTCATCGTATTCGTCCACGTCGGGAGGGTTCACGATGTAGGCCACGCCACCGTATTCCCTGACGAAAAGATCACAGATCTGCGAGCCCAGCTGGGCCGGATGCTGCCCGGCCATGCCCTTGCGGGCATCAACGAGCAGACGCTCCGTGACCAGGTAGGTACCGCCCGCAACATTAACCAGGCCGCCGCCGCGTCCAACAAAGATGTCGATAGCGGCCAGATCGATACCCTCGGCCTGAAGCGCGTCGGTGATGGTCTGCTTGCGGTAGTCGATCTGATCCTGCACCGAGGCATAGGTCTTGAGCACCTCGGCATCATGGCTGACGTTCTTGTCAAAGACCATCTCTTCCTCGTCAAAAAGTGCAATCTTCGTCGAGGTCGATCCTGGATTGATTGCAAGCACTCGCAGTCTTCCCATATGTTCTCTCCTTCTCAAAAGTCGGGTGCGACCAGGCGCGTCGGGCGCGGGCAGGTCGCTTATCGTCGGGCGCCGCCTGTGACCCGGCGCCCGGCGCAATCAGGCGCGGCCAAGCGCGGTATAGGCAGCCAGCGCGATGGAATAGAACTTGTCCGAAGCCTCAGCGGAACGCGGCACCAGCACAACCGGAACCTTTGCGCCGAGCACCGTGCCAGCCGTCGTCGCGCCGGCAAAGCCCGTCAGCGCCTTGACCAGGACGTTTCCGCAGACCAGGTCGGGCACGATGAGCAAATCGGCATCCCCTGCAACCTCGCTTTCGTAGCCCTTGAGACGCGCGGCCTCGGCACTCGTCGCGATGTCAAAGGAAAGCGGCCCGTCAACGATGCAGTCGCGTATCTCGCCTTCCACATTCATCCTTCGCAGTGCATCTGCGTCGACGGTCTCCTTCATCTTCGGGTTGAGCTTCTCAACAGCGGCAAGCACCGCGACCTTGGGCTGCACAAGACCAATGGCGCAAAGAAGGCCGACGGCGTTTTGCAGGATGGCCTTCTTTGCATCGAGGTCGGGATAGGTGTTGATGGCCTGATCCGAGACCGCAAGCAGCTTATGGTAGCGTTCAAGCTCATAAAATCCCGCCACGGAGAGCAGCTCGCCGCTGCGAAGGTCGTTTTCACGGTTGAGGATGGCGCGCATGAAGTCGCCGGTCTCAAGTTTGCCCTTCATCAGCACGTTTGCCTCACCGCTGTGCACCGCCTCAACCGCAAGGGCAAGGCTTGTGGGGATGTCGGGTGCAGGTTTGATGCGAAAGTCTGCCTCCCTGGCTCCCTGTTCGGCCAGATGCCCCTTTATCAGAGCCTCATCTCCGATAAGAATCGCTTCGATAAGGCCCTCGCGCTGGGCGATAACAACAGACTCCACCGTGTGCGCGTCGTTGGCAGCAACGACGGCCACGCGGCTTTTAACGGCGCTCGCCTTTACGGCACGGGCAAGATCCTCAAAACTGTTCAGACGCATCGATTCGCCCCCCTACAGCAGGTAGTTCCCGCCATCTGCCATGCAGAAGCGGCGACGGCGTACGAAGGATTGCGGCCCGGTAACTCCCTCGCCGGTCGGCGTTGCGATGGTCGGTGCGTTTGTGCCGCTGCCACCAACGCCAAAGGCTGCCATGGTTCCACCGTTTTGCACAAAGATGGTCGTGTTGATGATGGTGCCAAAAGCCGTGACGCGATCGATGCTCTGAGACCAGATCGAGGCGGAGTGCAGGTTGCCGTGCTCAGCGATGTAGGCGCGCTCCATCGCTTCTTCAAAGTCCCTGCAGCGCACAATCGGAATGATCGGCATCATCTGCTCGGTGTGTACGAGCGGATCGTCAAAATCTGTCACATAGACGGCGATGCGCGGGTCGGAATCAATCTCATAGCCGGCGGCTGCGAGAATGACGTTGGCCATCTTTCCCACGAACTTCTTGTTCGCCACAAAACCGCCGTCGGGGCCCTCAACATAGCAGAGCTTGGAAACGTTTTTACCCTGCTCAGGGGTCATGACATAGGCACCCGCCGCCGCAAACTCCTCAAGGAACTCGTCAAATATCTCATCGACGACAAATATCTCCTTCTCGGCGATACACAGCAGATTGTTGTCAAAGGATGCTGAGCCGAGCAGACCGGCTGCTGCCTTTTTCAGGTCAACGGTCTCGTCAACGATGGAGGGCGGGTTGCCGGCGCCAGCGGCGATGACCTTTTTACCCGAGGTCATCAGGGTCTTTACCATGGCGGGGCCGCCGGTGCCGACCAGGAGTTTGACAGAGGGGTAGGCCATGATTTCATCAAGAGTGCCAAGCGTTGGTTCGGCGACCATGACGAAGAGGTTCTCGGGGCCGCCGGCCTCGGTGATGGCCTCGTTGACAAGCTCCACCGTCTTTGCTGAGGTTTTCTTCGCGCCGGGATGCGCGTTAAAGACCACCGCGTTGCCGGCGGCCACGTTCGCGATGCCGTTGCCGATGATTGTAGCCGCGGGGTTGGTGACCGGCGTCACCGCACCAACGACGCCGTAAGGCGCGTAATACTCGACCGTCAGCCCCTTGTCAGTAGCATACATGCCCTTGGGCAGGGCTTCGGTACCCTGAGAGAGCATGACCGCACCGGTGTTCTTGGCGATCTTATCCTCGATACGGCCGTAGCCGGTCTCGTCGAACTCCATCTGGGCCAAAAGTTCCATATTGGGCATGACCTTCGCGCGGATGGCCGCGATAAAACGATCCCTGTCCTCAAGAGTGTACTCCCTGACCAGCTTCTTCTGAGCTTCCGTTGCCGCCGCGCAGGCCTCCTGAGCCGACGCGAAGATACCCATTGCCATAACCGCTCCCTTCCTCTTCTGTTCCCGATCCCTCAACGTCACCAACCCACAGAGGGGCTTCGCCGTTCCTCTTCGCATTCTAGCAAATATGTTACAGTGGACACAGTGAGGAATCGTAGCAATACCGTTGCAATCCTGTCCCTTTCTTCCTTGGCGGACAGGATTCAGAGGAATATGAAGGAGGAAGCACATGCTGACACCGCGCCAGAACGCCGAAGCAATCCTCAACAGGGAACAGCCGGATTATTACGGGGATTTCATGGACACCCTGGCTTTGACCCTCGATCCGGTCTTTTTGTTGGATATGGCTGACGCTCCTCCCCCACCTGAGGGCGAGCCTCCCGCTGAGGACGAGCCTCCCGCTGAGGACGACGCTCCCGCTGCGAGTGGCACCAGGGACGCCGATTCGATCAAGTCCGCCGCGCCGATGCCCGAGATCACCTGGGTGGATTCCTGGGGCGTTACCTTCAAGGCAGGCGGAGATGCGCCCGGGCCTCATCCCGTTGCAACTCCCGATACCATCGTTCTCAAGGACATCACGCACTGGCAGGACTATGTGCGCTTTCCTGAGATTGACAACCTCGACTGGACCGAGTGTCAAAAGCAGGTCGCCGCGATTGATCGTACGGAGAAGTTCGTGGCAGCCTTCTCCGGAGGCGGCCTTTTTGAGCGTTCGCATCACCTGATGGGCTTTGAGAACGCGCTTGTCGCCTATATGGAGGAGCCGGAGTATGTCGCTGAGCTGCTCGATGGCATCAAGGAGTGGAAGATCAAGCTGATTCACCTGCTGGGGAAGTACATGAAGCCCGACGTCATCTTCTTCCACGACGACTGGGGCATGAAGCGCAACCTGCTCCTGCCGCCGGACCTGTGGCGTGAGCTCATCAAGCCGCGACATGCCGAGATCGTGGCGGCCGCTCACGAGCACGGCATCTTCTTCCTGCACCACGCCGATTGCTTCTGCCAGCCGATTACCCCTGACATGGTGGAGATTGGCATCGACGCCTGGCAGGGCGTCATCGCGCAAAACGACATCGTTGAGATACAGCGCATCACCGAAGGCAAGCTGGCGATGGTTGGAGGCATCGACGGGCCGGCTATCGACACGCCCTATACGACCGAGGAGGAGATTCGTGCCGAGGTGCGCCGCTGCGTGGACAGCTACTGTCCGGCCGGACGCTTCTTCCCCGGCATCCCCAATGGCACGCTTTTCACGCCGGGGCTGTTTGAGATTTATCTGGACGAGATGACGAGCTACGGTCGGAAGTGGGCGCAGGAGCATCCGGTCGCCTAGCGTATCGGTCGCGATGGGTACGCCTCGGCCGCAGACGTGCGGGCGGGCCGATAACGAGCACAATCTCGCCCTTCAGGGGCTGCTCTGAGCTGCGCTGTGCGATACGGGCGGCGAGGTCTTTCGTCGGTGCCCTGAAAACCTCTTCGTGTCGCTTCGTCAGTTCACGGGCAAAGACCGCCTCTCGCTCAGGAAACGTTGCGGCAATCGCCTCAAGCGACGCACAGACCCGATGGGGCGACTCATAAAATACCAGCGCCGCGTCCAGCGTGGCAAGTCGCGCAAGCAGCTCATGGCGCTGCGCGTCCCTGCGCGGGAGAAAGCCGCCAAAGTAAAAGGCCGTCGTCTCAAAGCCTGCTGCCGCCAGAGCACAGGTCACCGCGCTGACGCCCGGCAGGACTTCGACGGGGATGCCCGCACGACGACAGGCGGCAACGAGGTGCATCCCCGGATCGCTGATACCAGGCGTACCCGCGTCGGAGACGTATGCCATACGGCTTCCCTCCTGTATCCGGTGGATAAGGGCGGGGGTTTTCTCCCGGATGACGTGCTCGTCGCAGCGCTCCATCGGCACCCTGAGGTTGAGATGGGTCAACAATCGCCGCGTGACGCGCGTATCTTCTGCCAAAATGAGATCGACCGACGCCAGGGCCTGCGCAACCCGCGGTGTCAGGTCACCTAAATTGCCTATTGGAGTAGCACATATGAGCAGGGCGCCGCGGCCTTCGGCACTCCCCTCGCTGCGCCCTTCCTCGGTACTGCTCTCAAAAAACGGCCGACCCGCTTCTCGCCACACCTCCGCGACGGAGCTGCCGTCGGCAAAGACGACGGCGGGGGCAATCGCGAGCAGGGGCTCCACAACAAAGTCGCGCTCCAGGGCCAGGGGGTGAGGCAGGAGCAACACAGGCTCGTCGCTTACGACCCCCTCAAAATCGATGATATCCACATCGAGTGTACGCGGCCCATTCACCTCGCCATGCGTGCGCCCAAATCTTTCTTCGATACCCTTCAGCGCCCTCAACAGAGCAAAAGGGTCTTCCTGCTCCACTTCGAGCAGGGCCACCGCATTGGTAAACGTCGGCTGATCCGTGCGATAGGCGGGAGCGGATTGCATAAGGGGGCTCAGGGAGCAGACGCGCACGCCTTCAAGCGCCTCGATTGCCGCTACGGCCGCCATGAGCGTGGCCGGAGGGTCGCCCGCCCAGGAGGCAAGATTGGAGCCGAGGGCGATAATCACCCGGCGGGAGCCTGTTGCGACAGCCCTGCTCACAGCGGCATGTTCGTCTGTTGCGGCGCCCCGCTCCGCAGCGGCACGTTGAGCTGTTGCGGCGCCCCGCTCCTCAACGGTCTCGCAGTCAAGCGCGGCGGGGCGGTCAGCCGCCTCGTTTCTGTTTGTCGTGTCGTCCATGTCTGCCATTATACTCATTCGCCATCACCTCCTTTGTTAAAGCGTCCAAACCACCAACCCGGACAAACGGCATCTGCCGATTATCCGGCCCACCTCAAAAGGCTTCTTGCGATACAATCCTTGCGATACAATCTCTCGCAGGGAAGCATGAGGCCTGCCTTCAAGGCCCCTGCTGCCCCTGAAACCGCTCGTGCGTCGATACCAAGGATTGGCAGGGTCGTCTTCTCCATGCGCTTTATCTCCTGGAATGTCAACGGTCTGAGGGCAGTGCTCAAAAAGGGCCTGTTCTACCCGGCTTTCTCCGCTTTTGACGCGGATGTCTTTGCGCTGCAGGAGATAAAACTCCAGGCGGGGCAGGTTGAGTTGGAGCTTCCGGCTGCGTATTACCAGACGTGGAGTTACGCGG
The DNA here is from genome assembly GCA_031277035.1 of Coriobacteriales bacterium. GTDB lineage: Bacteria > Actinomycetota > Coriobacteriia > Coriobacteriales > UBA8131 > JAIRXA01. The sequence goes on from JAISLY010000048.1 coordinate 10,250, forward strand.
AGAAGAAGGGCTATGCGGGCACTGCGGTCTTCTCTCGGGAAAAACCCCTGAATGTCATCCATACGCTGGGCTTAAAGCCCGGGGGAGACAAAGCCCTGCCGGAGCTGATTGACCCCTCTGTCCTTGACACCGAAGGACGGCTGTGCGCCGTGGAGTTTGAACAGTTCTGGTTTATCTGCTGCTACACCCCCAATTCGCAAGACGAGTTGCGACGCCTTGACCTGCGCCTTGCCTGGGGGCGTGCCTTTACGCGCTTTGTCAGGCGCCTGGCGAAGCAAAAACCAGTCGTCATCTGTGGCGACATGAACGTCGCCCACGAGGAGATTGACCTTAAAAACCCTAAGACGAACCATTTTAACGCGGGTTTTACCGACGAGGAGCGCACGGATTTCTCCGCCCTGCTCAAAGCGGGGTTCACCGACAGCTTCCGCCACCTGTACCCCGATGTGACTGGCGCCTATTCCTGGTGGAGCTTTCGCGGCAACGCGCGGGCGAACAATACGGGATGGCGCATCGATTACTTTGTCGTCTCAAACGATCTTACGCCCCATATCCGGGAGGCGAGCATCTATCCCGAAGTCACGGGCTCTGACCACTGCCCGGTTGGCCTTGAGCTTGCGCTGTAGCGCTCTTGAGTTGGGGCTCCTCAGATTGTGACACCGCGGAGAGATAGCCTGAGGCAGGCCGGGAAGCTTGCTGGGAGGGCAGACTGGGAAGCTGACTGGGAAGCTGCTCAGGGTCAGAGGATTCCTCAGTCGCGAGCAGTCATCAAGCCGAATTTCATCTTGATACGCTCCAGTTTGCCAATCATCGGATGCGCCAGAACAGCCAAAAAGATGACGGTTGCCACCCCGTGCAGGATGTTAAAGGGCAAGCCCGAGACCACGACCGCCACAAGCGTCGAAACCGAGATGGACTCTGAGAACATCAGCAGGTATAAGACATCCACAATGAGCCCATACAGGACGGTTACCGCAAGCCCCCCATAGAGGCAGAGGAGAAGGATACGGACAAAGTCAATGCGCCTGGCGTGAGCGAGGGTAGAGAGGGCCAGGTTGATCTCTCCATTGAATGCGGGCTCCTTTGCCTCTCTCTCGGCCCTCACTCCCAGCTGCAGAGCGCGGCTTTTGCGATAGAAGAGCAGTCCGGCTATCAAACCAATCATGCCGAAGGCCACCATCTGAAACGGCGTCCACGGCCCCTGTCCAAAGATGAAGTTTGAGACGAGCGCTGCCAGCGCCCCTACAAAAAAACCGCTTTCGGCACCGAGCGCAACACCGGCGATGATAATGATGGCCGCCATCGGCTTAAACTGTGGCAGCATGAAAAAGGCGGCTCGTGCGGCCACGGCAAGCGCACACATGACCGCAAGCACCACCACCTCGCGAGCACGGGGCCTTCGGCCCTCAAAGCGCACCGCCATGAACACCAGTGCCAAAACGATGACACCAAAGGCCAGAAGATAATAACTGGGAAAGCTCACGCCGTACGATCCGCCTTTCAATTCGTCCAGTCTTTCCGATCTTTCCTATCTTTCCGGTCCGTCCGACTCGCTGTCAGCCCTGCCACCGTCCCGCCGGCCGACCCGCCGTCAGTTCTGCCACCCGCGCCACCTCCGCCACCCGCCGCACTTACATCGAACGGGGGTCGTACTTGTCCAGGCCACGGATACTCGGTGGGATAAACGCGCAGAGCGCCAAAGCCGTCAGGGCCAGCCCGCAGACCAGATACCAGGTCTGCGATTTGACGCCCTCCCCCGCCAGGGTCACGACAATCATACCCAGAGGTGTGGCAAAGTTGATGAGCGAGTTAAGCAGCGCCATGACGCGCCCGAGCTTGAGGGGTTCGATTCGCTTTTGCACCGTCGCGTTCAGCGGGCCCTGCATGAAGGGCCAGACCAGACCAAGGAAGACAGCAGGCGGCAGGAACCACAGGAAGGCCGAGGAGGGCAGCTGACTGATGGCAAAAACGATGAGCCCCTGCGATATGCACGAGAGCAGCACCAGGCGGATGAGATGGCGTCCACCGCCCCAGATGCCAAGGATGATTGAACCGATGAGAAAGCCTGAACCAAAGAATATCTCCGAGAGGGAAACCTCAAAGCCACCACCCCCAAAGTGCTCATGCACCAGCAGGGGCCAGAGCGCGTTAACAGGCTGAAAGATGAGGATGCCAAACATGACGAACAGGAAGAGCAGTCCCAGGCCTCGAACCGCCCTGACCGACCGCGCACCCTCAAGGAACTCGGAGATGACGCCGGTGCGCTGCTCAATACTCAGATGGATGCCGGGCAGGCGAGCAAACATCAGGATAACAGCGGCCAGCGCGGCTCCCGTCGCATGAAAGATGAGCGTGGCCTGCAGACCAAAGATAGTGTAGAGCAAAACGCCGAGAGGCGGTGAGATAATCGCGCCGCCGCCGATGATGGTCTGCGAAAGGCCATTGACCCGCCCCAGGTGCTCTTCGGGCACAATCAGGGGCACCATGGCCTGAAAAGAGGGCCCCTGGAAGGCCTGACCGATACCCCGGATGACGAGCAGCGTGAAGACGAAGGGCACCGATGCCTGCCCAAAGATGACAACCAGGGTAGAGATGAGAGAGGCGGCCGAAAGGAAGACCTCGGAGGCGACGAGGAGTATCTTACGGTCGTAGCGGTCTATCAGAGGGCCGATGAAGGGCCCGAGCAGGGCTCCGGGAATAGAATACATCCCCATACCGAGCGCGAGAATCACCGTATTCGAGGTGGTAATCGTCAAATGCCAGATCAGCGAATAGCCCGCCGCCATCGAGGCCAGCAGGGAGATGGCAACACTGAGGAAGAGGACGAACAGGAGGCTCTTCCATCTATCGGGCACCGGCGTGCCGTGGGCGGTAAGCCGCGTCGTAACCAAGGCAGGTTCCTTACAGACAGCAGCGCTCAGATGCGAGCATCTGCGATGGTCTGGGCAAAGTCAGTCAGCGGCATGCTGCCCAGATCGCCCTTTTGACGCTCGCGCACGCTGACGCCGCCGCCCTGCTCCTCGCGATCCCCGACGACGAGCATGAAGGGTATCTTCTGCTTCTGCGCCCGGGCTATCTTGGCGCGCATCGGCTCGTTTGTGTCATAGACCTCCACACGACCGCCGACGCGCGTAAGAGCGTCGCGCACCTCAAAGGCATACCCATTGTGCCGATCGGCTATGGGGATGACGGCCGCCTGCACGGGTGCAAGCCAAAGCGGCAGGGCACCGGCGTAGTGCTCGAGAAGTATCCCCAAAAAACGCTCGATTGAACCAAAGATGGCGCGATGCACCATCCAGGGTTGCTCTGAGCTGTTCTCCGCCGTGCGGTAGCTGAGGTTAAAGCGCTCCGGGAAGTTGAAGTCGACCTGAATGGTTGAGCACTGCCAGGTGCGTCCGATGGCATCTTTGACCTTGATGTCTATCTTGGGGCCATAAAAGGCGCCGTCCCCCTCATTGATGTCGTAGGGCAGGTCATGGACCTCGCAGGCCGCCTGGAGCGTCTGGGTGGCAATCTCCCATTTCTCATCGTCGCCGATGGATTTCTCCGGTCGTGTTGAGATCTCCGCAGTATAGGTGAAGCCAAAGGTACCCATGATATGGTCGACCAGGTCGAGGATTGCCACAATCTCGCCCTGCAGCTGATCGGTGGTGCAGAAGATATGCGCGTCGTCTTGCGTAAAGCCTCGCGCGCGCAAAAGGCCGTGTACCACGCCGCTCATCTCGTGGCGATATACCGTCCCAAACTCAAAGAAGCGCAGCGGCAAATCGCGGTAGGAACGCAGCTCATTGCCGTACAGCATCACATGCCCCGGGCAGTTCATCGGCTTGACCCCGTACTCGGAAAGTCGGCTCATATCCTTCTCATCGGACTCGTCGACCTGGAAAAAGTACATATTATCCCGGTAGAAATAATAATGCCCGGACTGCTTCCAGACGTCCGCGTTATAGATATGCGGGGTGATGACCTCCTCGTATCCGCGTGCGTACAGGTCGCGGCGCAGCCATTCCTGCAGGATACGGATGACGCGCGCACCATTGGGTAGATACAGGGGCAGGCCAACGCCGGCCTTCTCATCCATCATATAGATGCCAAGCTCGCGCCCAAGACGGCGATGGTCGCGCTTTTCTGCCTCCTCAATGCGCGTCAGATAGGCCTCAAGGTCCTTTTTGGAGAACCAGGCGGTACCGTAGATGCGTTGCAGCATCTGTCGCTCGCTGTCGCCGCGCCAGTACGCCCCCGCGACCTTTGTGAGCTTAAAGGCCGCGACGAGAGCCGTGCTGGGAATGTGCGGCCCGCGACACAGGTCGAGGAAGTCGCCCTGCTGGTAGACGGAGATGACCGCGTCTGAGGGCAATTCGTTGATAAGTTCGAGCTTGAGCGGCTGGGCGGAGAAGATTTCGCGGGCCTCATTGCGCGAGATTTCGCGACGGGTAAAGGGGCGACCCTCGGCGATGATGCGAGCCATGCGCTCCTCGATGGCGCTCAGGTCGTCGGGCGTAACGGGGCGGCCTATCTCGACATCGTAATAAAAGCCATCCTCGATGGCCGGCCCGATGCCAAACTGCGCACCCGCAAAAAGCTCCTGGATTGCCTCGGCCATGATATGCGCGGTCGAATGGCGCAGGATGTCGAGGGCCTCGGGAGACTTTGCGGTGATAATCTCGACCGTGGCGCCTTCATACACCGGCGCGCAGAGGTCGACGGGCTCACCGTCCAGCTTGCCGGCAAGGGCAGCCCGTGCCAGGCCGGCGCCAATGGATGCGGCAACATCTGCCACGGTAACGTGCGTATCGCGAAGCTCCCTTATGGAGCCATCGGGGAGTCTGATATTCATGGCAGCCGCGTGATCATCGCTTCACCGGAGTACAGCAAAAGGGGCAGACCGTCCAGTCTGGATTGAGGGCGTGCCCGCAAACTGAGCACTCGTTTTTTAACTGGGTGCCACAGCGGGGACACATCAGGTATTCGCGTTCAACCGGATAGCCGCATTTCCCGCATTCTCCATACTTCATCAATTCGCGCTGCTTGAGGGTAAAGTCGAGATCCTGCTCGTCTCGGTCGGACAGCAGCATCGGTGGTCGCAGCATCGAATAGGCAAAGGCGCCCAGGAAGGGCACGAGTGAGATGACCCCCCAGATGACCGGGTTCGAACCGCGCAGGTAGGAATCCCGGATGACCCATATGATGGAGATCAGGTACAGGATGCCGATAAAGATAACGACGGCAACACCGAACATCCGCATCTCGGGTGTGATAATCGAATCGAATATTGAGCTGAAATCCATAAAAGATCCTTTTCCCGGTTCAGTCCTCGGTGCGCACATCTCCTCGACGATGCGCCAGTAAAGTGTCGACGATGCCAAAGAGGCAGAGGGCACCGCGCGCCGCAATCAGGTATACACCTGAACCTCCGTATTCTATCAGAATCCGCGCCAGCTTGGCACCCGCCGTTTTTGGGAGGTCGTGGACAGGGCGGCGGACGAAGGGCAACGTGCCGTCCGCCCTTTTGAAAGCGTGCAGAGAAGGCGGCGGACGAAAGACAGGGGGTCGAGGCGTTTAGGGCTGCTGACGCATCCAGGCAAGTGCTTCGCCCGCGACGGTTATGGAACCGGTGACGACAAGGGGCGCCTGCGCAGCGGTAAGCGCATCAAGGGCTGTTGAGACAGAGGGGTAGCTCAGGGGCACAAAGCCGGTGAGCGCGGCGAAGAGCGCGGCGAGTTCATCTGAGGGAATCGCGCGCGCCGAGGAGCTCTGGGTGAGCACGATCTCAGCGAAAAGAGGCGCGAGGGCGCCGATGATGCCGGCGGCATCCTTATCGGCAAGGACGCCAAGCAGCAGCGTGAGAGGCGCTGCGTCTGGCCTGGGGGCTTTGAGCAGGCCCTGTTCATCGAGGCCAAAGCGCTCGGTGAGGGCCTGGGCAAGCGCGGCTGCCGAGGCCGGGTTATGGGCGGCGTCTATGAGAAACAGCGGATTGTCGCGCAGAATCTCAAAGCGTCCGGGGATGCGCAGGGTATCGAGCGCGGCCTGGGCCTTTGCGCCATCGAGGGCCTGGGCGCGGGCGGCCTCGGCAGCCGCGATTGCCGTCGCAAGGTTGTCGCGCTGGTAGGCAGGGCCTGGGAAGTGAAGGGTGTCGGCGGCGCGGGCGGCAGGGGCGGCAGCCCCGGCGGGGACGGGGGCAGCATATGCGGCGGGGGCGGCAGCCCCGACGGGGACGGGGGCAGCTCCAATGGCCGCCTCAGCCCCGACGCGGGCGGCAGCTTCAGCGCCCTGGACGATAATCGCCTCCACGCCCACCTCGGCGCAGCGGGCAAGAAATATCTCGCGGGTCGCAGCGGTGCCGGGGCCGAGCACCGCAAGGGAGCCGGGCTTGATAATCGCGGCCTTCTCCGCGGCAATCTGCTCAGGCGTGGTGCCGAGAAGAGCCGTGTGGTCAAGCCCGATGCCGGTTATCACGGCAACGACGGGGCTGATGACACTCGTGGCGTCCCAGCGACCGCCAAGCCCGCATTCAAGCACCGCGCAGTCTACCCGCCTGCGCGAAAAGATCAGGAAGGCGGCTGCGGTGAGCAGTTCAAACTCGGTGACCGTCTCAATAGTTCCCGCCGCAATCAGACGCGTCGCGGCCCCATGGGCAGCAAGCAGGGCACAGGCAAAGTCCTCGCGGGAGACAACAAGACCGTCCAGCTCCACACGTTCCTCGTAAAAGACCAGCTCAGGGGAGGTATAGAGCCCAACTCTCAAGCCCTGAGAACGCAGCAGGGCCGCGATGAGACGTGCGGTTGATGATTTACCGTTCGTGCCCGCTACCTGGATGCAGGGGTAGTCCAGATGCGGGTCATCAAGCTCGCACAGGATGCGGGTAATCGGCACGAGCGACGGGTCGATGCCAAAACGCAGCGCATCGTGCAAAAGGGCCAGGGCTCTTTTGTAGGTATCAGACATCAGGCAAACGAGGCCAGCTGTTCATCAATCTGGGCAAGCTCAGCCTCAAGCTCGGCGGCATCGGCGCGGGTCTTCTCCACAACCTCTGGCGCGGCCTTCGCGAGAAAGCCCTCGTTCGCCAACTTCTTTGAGAGGCGTTCCCAGTCGCCTGCCGCCTTCTCCCGTTTGCGGGTAAGGCGTGCTCGCTCGACCGCAAAGTCGATGAGTCCTTCCAGGACGACATAGACCTCCAGGCCCTGGATGATGTTCACCGAGGACTGCGGCGGCTTGCTCGCGTCGGGCGCGACCGCAAAGTGGGCGATTTTTGCCATGCGCCGAAGCTGCGCGGCCTGGGCCTTGAGTGCTCGGGTGTCATCGGCTGCCCGCTGGCCACCGGTTCGAACCACGACGTCCAGCTCCTGCCGTGGCGAGATACCGTAGCTGGCGCGCACGGCGCGCACGGTGGTGACCACGGCGCACAGCAGCTCGATGGAGCGCTCCGCTTCCTCGTCGATATACGCGCTCAAGACGTCGGGGTCGGGCCAGGCGGCCACCATGAGCGAGGGCCGCTCGTCACCATGCGGCAGGGTACGCCAGATGCGGTCGGTGACAAAGGGCATCATCGGATGCAAGAGTCGCAAGGCGGTGTCAAGGACGAAGACGAGGTTGCGTCGTACCGCAGCGCGTGGCTCATCTCCCTGCGTGAGCTGGCCTTTTGCAAGCTCGATATACCAGTCGCAGAACTCGTTCCAGAAAAAGGCATACAGCGCGCGTGCCGATGAGCCGAAGTCAAAGTCCGCATGCTCATTGTTCAGGACATGCGTAAGGCGGGCCAGACGCGAAAGAATCCAGCGGTCAGCGGCGCTGTAGGCCTGCGGAGTGACCCTCTGGGAAACGGCCCCCGCGTCGGCGCGGGGCACGGCGTCAGCGGCGACCCCCGCGTCGGTGGCGCCCGCGTCGGTGGCGCCCTCTGCGGTTACCGCGGCGACCCCCTCTGCGGCCCCCGCGGCGACCCCCTCTGCGACCTCCTCGGTGGCCCCCTCGGCGGCCCCCTCAAGGTTCATCAACACAAAACGCGCGGCGTTCCATATCTTCGTTGCGAAGTTGCGATAGACGCCAAGTTTCTCCTTGTCGAATTTCAGGTCCTGAGCACCCGTCACCTGGATAGCCAGGCCAAAGCGCATGGCGTCAGCGCCATATTCGGCAATCAGCTCCATCGGGTCGATTCCGTTGCCACGCGATTTGCTCATGATATTGCCGTATTTATCGAGCACCGTGGGGTGAATGATGACATCGGTGAAGGGTACGGTACCAGAAAGGCAATACATCGAGCTCATGACCATGCGGGCGACCCAGAGAAAAATGATGTCGCGCGCGGTGGAAAGCACCTGCGTGGGATAATATGCCGCCAGCTCGGGCCAGGCCGCCAGGGTCTCAGACGAAGCACCAGAGGCAACATCGCCAGGCCAACCCTGCGTGACAAAGGGCCAGAGTTGTGAGGAAAACCAGGTGTCGAGCACATCCTCATCCTGCCGCAGCGCGGCGCCACAAATTGGACAGACGGTGGCATCTTCCTCCAGAGCGTCGATCCAGCCACAGCTATCACAGTAAAAGACCGGTATGCGATGCCCCCACCAAAGCTGCCGCGAGATGCACCAGTCGCGGATGTTTTCCATCCAGTGAAAATAGATGTTCTCCCAACGCTGCGGATGAAAGGCGACGCGCCCGTCGCGCACCGCCTCGATGGCCGGCGCCGCAAGCCCTTTCATCGCAACGAACCACTGCTCAGAAGCCCAGGGTTCGATGGTCGTAGCGCATCGGTAACAGTGGCCGACGGCGTGGTCGTGCTCTTCGACGCGCTCGAGTAGACCGAGCTCATCAAGGGCCGCTACCACCGCCTCGCGGGCCTGCTCGCGCGAAAGCCCGGCAAAACGTCCGCCGTTGGTGTTGATATATGCCTGCTCGGTGAGGATATTGATCTGCTCCAGATTATGCCGCATGCCCATCTCAAAGTCGTTGGGGTCATGGGCCGGCGTGACCTTTACCACACCGGTGCCAAAATTTCTGTCCACATAATCGTCTGCAAAAACAGGGATGACGCGATCCATCAGAGGAAGACGAACCTGGGCGCCTGCCTCTACAAGGGCCCGGTAGCGCGCGTCGTCGGGGTTGACGGCCACGCCCGTATCGCCAAGCATCGTCTCGGGGCGGGTTGTCGCGACGACGAGATACTCAAAGCCGCCCACCGGCTCGACCAGCGGGTAGCGCAGGTGCCAGAGATGCCCGGTCTCCTCCACATGCTCAACCTCATCGTCTGCCAAAGCCGTCGTACAGCGTGGACACCAGTTTATGATGCGCAGACCGCGATAGATGAGGCCCTCGCGATACCAATCGACAAAGACGCGCCGGATGGCCTTCGCGTAGTCCAGATCCATCGTAAAGTGCTCCTGGGCGTAATCGCAGGAGCAGCCCATGCCCTTGAGCTGCTCGATAATCGTTGAGCCATAGGTTTTCCGCCAGTCCCAACAGGCCGCGACAAAGGCCTCGCGCCCCAGATCAAAGCGCGTCAGGCCCTCGGAGGCAAGTTTTTGCTCGACCTTGTTCTGAGTCGCAATGCCGGCGTGATCGGTGCCGACAATCCAGCGGGTGGGCCGGCCCTGCATGCGGGCGCGGCGGGTCAGGATGTCCTGCAGGGTGTTGTTGAGTGCATGGCCCATGTGGAGCACCCCGGTGACATTCGGGGGCGGGATGACGATGGTATGGGGAGCCTTCGCAAAATCGGCAAAGCCGGCGGCCTCACGCGAGAAGTAGCCGGCCTCAAGCCAAAACGCAAACAGGGGCGCCTCGATGTCGGAGGGCTCGTAGGTCGTGGGCAGAACATCCGGTGCCTCAGGCACTGGCCTGCACCTTCTTACGCCGAGAGCCGGAGCGGTAGACGGCGGTTGGAGGCTGTTCGCCCCGCACCGCCTCGGCGGTGACCACAATCTCGGAGATTGTGTCGTTGCCGGGAAGCTCATACATCGTCTCCAGGAGCGTCCGCTCGCAGATGGAGCGCAGGCCCCGGGCACCCGTACCGTGCTCGACGGCCTCGGCGGCAATCGCCTTTAAAGCCCCATCGGTAAAGGTCAGCTTCGTGTCCTCAAAGGCAAACATTCGCGCATACTGCTTGACCAGCGCGTTCTTCGGCTCGGTGAGAACCCGAATCAGGTCTTTTTCTGAGAGCTCGTCCACGCTGCAGATGACCGGGATGCGGCCGACGAACTCAGGGATCATGCCGTAGCGGTTCAAATCCTCCGGCAGCGCCTTTGCAAGGAGCTCGGAGGACTGGCGGCTGTGCGGCTTTTTAATCTCGGCCGAAAAGCCGACCCCCTTCTTTCCGATACGCTCCGAGATGATCTTGTCCAGCTCAACAAAGGCACCGCCGAGGATGAACAGGATGTTGGTCGTGTCGATGTGCAGCAGTTCCTGCTGGGGGTGTTTGCGCCCTCCCTGTGGCGGAACCGCTGCCTCGGTGCCCTCGATGATCTTCAGCAGCGCCTGCTGCACGCCTTCGCCGGAGACGTCGCGTGTGATGGAGAGGTTTTCTGCCTTGCGGGCCACCTTGTCTATCTCGTCGATATAGACGATGCCAATCTGCGCGGCCTCGATGTCCATATCGGCAGCCGTGATGAGCTTGAGAAGGATGTTCTCCACATCCTCGCCCACATAGCCGGCCTCGGTAAGCGCCGTCGCATCGGCGATGGCAAAGGGAACCTGCAGGATGCGGGCAAGGGTCTGCGCAAGCAGGGTCTTGCCGCAACCGGTCGGGCCGAGCAACAGGATGTTGCTCTTGGCAAGCTCAACCTCGTCATCTTCGGACGCATCGCCGAGGGCCACGCGTTTGTAGTGGTTGTAAACCGCGACGGAAAGGGCCTTTTTGGCGCGCTCCTGGCCGATAACGTAGTTTGAGAGCTCCTCGTAGATTACCGAGGGGATGGGCAGATCCTCAAGCGGTGGGCCGAGTCTGGTCTCGGAGCGTTCGGCTTCTTCGGTGAGAAGGTCGTGCGCGACGATGGCCTCGCACAGCTGCACGCACTCATCACAGATAAAGACATTGGGGCCTGCGATAATCTTTCGCACCATGTCCTGCGACTTGCCGCAAAAGCTGCAGCGCACCTCATCAAAGCCGTCAAAGCCTCCAGAGCCGTCGTCAAAGCCATCAAAGCCGCCTGAGCCTGAGCTACCCGGGCCTGAGCCACCCGGGCCAAAACCAAAATTGCCGGTACGATGTGCCACTATTCAGCCTTCTTCTTGATGTCGCGAGCATAGAATATCTCGTCCACGAGACCATAGTCTCTGGCGGCCTCGGCCGTCATGAAGTTGTCGCGCTCAGTGTCGTCGTGAATGCGCTCAAGCGGCTGACCGGTGTGATCGGCAAGTATCTGGTTCAGGCGCTCACGGGCAAACAGAATCTCACGGGCCGCAATCTCAATTTCGGTCTGCTGCCCCTGCGCGCCACCGGATGGCTGGTGGATCATGACGCGCGAATTAGGCAGGGCGTAGCGCTTGCCCTTGGCTCCGGCCGCGAGCAGGACGGCACCCATTGAGGCGCACTGGCCAATACAGATGGTGCTGACGTCGCACTTGATGAACTGCATCGTGTCATAGATGGCCAGCCCCGCCGTAATCACGCCGCCCGGCGAATTGATATACAGGGAGATGTCCTTTTCGGGATCGTCGCTTTCCAGGTGCAGAAGCTGGGCGACAACGGTGTTTGCCACATGGTCGTCAATGGCATCGCCGAGAAAAACGATGCGGTCGTTGAGCAGGCGAGAGTAGATGTCAAAGCTGCGCTCGCCCCGCGGGGACTGCTCGATAACATAGGGTATGAGTTGTGAGTGTGCTGCTTGGTGCGTCATGGCGACTCCTTCGCTTGCTGCTTGTATGGGGCATGCGTGCTGTCGGTCAGGCGCTTTGCCCCTTACGGTTCTGTCCCGTACTGTTTCCCGTATCCCGTACTGCCTTCATTATGCCTTATTGTCTTTTGCGTTAGCAGTATCTTGCTTCTTTGTTGACGCGCCTTTATCCGCCGGTTGCCCAGCCGTAGTCTTCTTCGCTCCTGAAGCGGCCTTTGTCTTCGAAGCAGGCTTTTCCTTCGATGCAGGCTTTTCCTTCGATGCAGCCTTTGCCTTCGAAGCGGTCTTTGTTTTCGATGCGGTCTTTTCGCCTGGTCTGAGGATAATCGCCTCTTCCTGCGCCCGCTGGGCCGCCTTGTAGCGCAACAGACGTTCGCGCAGCTCGGAGAGACGAGCGTCGGCCTTCCACTGAGCGAGCAGGGCGGCCGGATCGTCGACTCCGCTCTCCTCAAACTGCTCAAGAATCTCCTCTTCGCTGATTGTAAGGCCCAGATGGCGGGCCAGGGCGTCAAGGGCAAGCTCCTGGCGAGTGAGTTCTGCCGCCTGCCGCTGCGCATCGGCGCGGAATTGATCGGCCGTGAGGTTCGAGTTCGCCAAAAATGCGTCAAAGGCCATGCCCTGGCGCTGGAGCGCGGTGAAGAAGTCCTGATAGATGCTCTGTTCGTTGGCAGTGAGGAGCGCGGCGGGCAACTCCCCCTCAAACTGCACGCGCGCGGCAAGCTCATCGCTTATTCGACGCTCGCGCAGCTGGGGTATCTCCCGTTCCTTCTGCTGTGTGATGGTCTCAGCAATTCGAGCGCGAAAATCCGCGACGCTCTCAAATTCCAGCACTTCCCTGACCCAGGCGTCAGTCAGGTCGGGCGCCTGCTTTTCCTCGATGGTCTTGACGGTTGCCTTGACATGAACAAGGTCGGCCTGCCCGACGAAGCCAAGTTCTCCCGGGCCATACTGGTAATCGAACTCGGCTGGCACACCGATCTCAAGTCCGATGAACTTCTCATCAAAGGAGGCAGGCATCGCACCACTGCCAAGATCGTACGGGACGTTTTCTCCCGTCAGGGCCTCAACAACATTCCCATCGGCGGTCGTCTCAAGCTCGGCGTAAAGAAAGTCGCCGGCCTGCACGGGCCGATCGGTCACCGCGTTAAAAGTCACGTAATAGCCGAGCATCGCCTTAATCTGGGCTTCTATCTCCTCATCGGTCGCCTCCTGGGAAGGCAACTCAATCTCGACCGGGTCGTAGGAGGCAAGCTCCACGAGGGGCCGGACGGTAAAGGACAGGGAGAAGCTGAAATCCGTCCCCTCCCTGACAAGATCGATTTCGTCAAAGTCCGGCTTGTCAAGCGGCACATGCCCCTCGGCATCGATGGCCAAAGGCCAGGCGTCCTGCACCAGTCGGTCGGTCGCCTTCGCAAGGAAGTACTCCCTGCCGCCATAGAAGTTCTCCAGAATCCGACGCGGAGCCTTGCCGTGTCGAAAGCCCGGGATACGAACCTTGCCGGCCTCCTTGTAGGCCGCCGCAATACCCCTGTCAACCTCCTCGGCCGTAAGCAGCGCCGTCACCTGAACCCTGTTGTCCTCAGTTCTCGTACTCCTTGTTTCCAAAGTCGCCTCGTTCCTCTCGCCGTCCTAATGCCTCGAAAGCGCCGAGGCCGACGCTTTCCCTGTAAAACCCGGCAAAACCACCCGATTTTAGCGTAGCCACTATATCACACCTCAAGCGTCGCTTCGCGGGGCCGTAACGCGAATTGTGGCCGTCGCGCGAATGGCGGCAGCCCATGCGTTGCGTCGCGGGGCCGTAGCGCGCATTGTGTCCGTAGCGCGCACGGCGCAGCTTGCGGCTGCGTGCCGGAAAGCGCCAGACCGTCTGGGATGCCTCTCACGGCACATCGCCATAGACCTGCACCTGGTCTCGCCCGTTCTCCTTCGCAGCATACAGAGCCTCGTCAGCCTTTTTGATAAGGTCGGCAAAATCCTCTGGCTGGGAGTCTCTGATTGAGGCAATGCCGATACTGATCGTCACCGAAAAAGAGAAGCCCTCCCCCTTAAAGACCTTGCTTGACAGCTGCTGACGGATGTCTGCTGCCACAAGCCGCGCTCCCTCGATATCGGTATGCGGCAGCCACGCGCAGAACTCCTCGCCGCCGTAGCGGCCACAGATGTCGGTGTGACGAAAGCGGCGGTTGAGTATTCGGCCAATAAAGGCAAGCACCTCATCGCCCACCGCATGGCCCCAGGTGTCGTTGATCGCCTTAAAGAAGTCGATGTCCATCATCATCGCGGTACCCGGCAGGTCGGGCTGACGCATGTTGAGGTCAAAACTGCGTCCGGCCTCGCGAAAGAAGGCCTCACGGTTAAACAGGCCGGTCAAGCCATCGCGGCGGGCCAGCTTCTGGAGCTCCTGCATCATAAAATGGCTCTCCGTGTTGTCAAAGATGATCAGAGAGGTGCCTTCGCGCTCCGAACCCGAGGTCAGAGGTGAGGTTGAGACGTTCAGGTAAAGCTTGCGGTTATCAACCTCAAGCTCAAAGTCGTAAAGGCCCTCCTTCTCAAAGAGCTCTGCGGGAAAGCCCTCAAGATCTGTAAGCGGAAGCCCAACCCGTGCCTTTGCAAGAACCGGGAAATAGCGCTGCGCCATGCCGTTGAAGTCTAACAGGCGGTTGGAGGCATCCACCAGAATAAAGGCATCGCGCATGTTCTGAACGATGAGTTCGCGGCCCGTGGACTGCCAACGTCTCTGACGAAACCGCACCAGATACCAGCACAGCATCAACACTGTGAGCGTGAGGGCAGTGGGCACCGGATTCCACTCACCAGGCACGACGCCCACGATTTTTGCCGTCTGGGCAAGGATGGGCAGAAGGCAGGCGATGATGAAGACGGCGCTTGCCCTGCGCTGACGTTCCACAAGAAATCCGCGAAGAATAACGATGGTGCCCAGTATCGTGAAGGCAAACGCAAAGATGAAGCAGGGGTAGTAGAGGATGCCGGGGTGTACCCCGAGGTGCGCCTGCCAGCCGGTGGTGAGGTAGTCGAGGCCGGCATAGTAAAGATGCGTGTAGGGGTAAAACAGCACCGACACACAGCAGACCGCCGGCACTGAGAACAGCAGGGCGACCTTCCAGGTTGCCAGGCGCGGCGCACCCACGTAGTCGCGGGCGAAAAGATAGTACAGCGAGCCGAGGAAGGGGGCGCCCAGGTAGGTGACCTTGACCGCAACGACGGCAGCCCCAAGGTCTGGTGCAGTGACCTCGAAGAGATAGCCGACCGACATCAAGGCGATGATCACGGAAAACATCGCGAAGAACATCATGCGTTTTTGCTGCCAGAGGCTAAGCGCGTAGAAGGCGAGGATCATTGATGCCACCGCAACGACGTGCTGGAAGATTATGACGAAAGCAGTGATTGCAGTTCCACCCTGCCGAAACATCGATTCTGACCTGATAATTCTACCATAATCATGCGGTTGAAAAGAAGGGGGATTATCGCCGCCTGCGATCCTGCGTCTCAAGTGGGGCCAGAGACACGGATAGACCGAGACGCTGTCGATTATCGCCGCCTGCAATCCTGCGTCTCAAGTGCCCCCTGCAGGCGGCACAGGTGAGCAAACAGCCCTTCCTGCGCCAGCAGCGCGGCGGGGCTGCCCTCCTGTGCGACGTAGCCCTTATCGAGCAGAACGATGTGGTCGGCGTGCAGCACGGTGCGCATGCGGTGGGCAACCATGAGCACGGTCTTGCCCGCCGAAAGCGCGCCGATGGCCTGCTGCACGCGCGTCTCGCTCTCAGGGTCAAGGGATGCCGTCGCTTCATCGAGCAGGACGATCGGCGCGTCTTTGAGCAGTGCGCGGGCAATCGAGAGGCGCTGGCGCTCCCCGCCCGAGAGCGTTGCGCCGTTCTCGGCAAGCACGGTGTCCAGACCCTCGGGCAGGCGCTCGATGAACTCGTCGCACTGAGCCGCATGTGCCGCCGCCTCGACCTCCTCATCAGTGGCGTCACGCCTGCCCAGGCGGATGTTCTCACGCACGGTGGTAGCAAACAGCACCACCTCCTGAAACACCTCGGAGAAGTTTTTGAGCAGCGTCTCGGGATCAACCGTGGCGACATCCGTGCCTCCGAGCCTGATTGTGCCCTCCTGTGGGTCCCAGAGACGGGCCGCAAGTTTTGAGACGGTCGTCTTGCCTGAGCCGGACGGACCGACCAGCGCGGTCGTCTGACCCTGCCGTGCGACAAACGTGACGCCATTGAGAACCGGCGTGCCCTCCTCGTAGGAAAAGCGCACGTTCTCAAAGACAATGTCGAAGGTCTGTGGAACAAACGCAGTCGAGCCGGTAGCCACAGGATGTCTCTCGATTTCGGAGAGTCGTTCGTTGCTGATATCGACGGCGAATATCTCGAGGATATTCATGAACATCTCGCTTACAGGGTCATAGATGCGCGTAACAAGCAGGACAAAGAGGAAAAACATGCTCAGGCTCAGCTCGCCTGAGACAAGCAGCGCCACGCCAGTCAGAAGAGTTGTGGCGATTCCCAACTGCAAAAGTGAGCACGCCGAGGTAAGCGCAACTGAAGCAGTAAGCTCATAGCGTCCCTGTAGTTTCTCGACCAGCGCAAACTGTTGGTCAAGGCGCTCCCTGATACGTTCCTGCCGGTTACAGGCCCGAATGTCCTGCGCACATTCGATGAGTTCCTGAACGGCCTCGGCACTGGCCAATCTGCCGTCATTCATCTCGCGCCCTCTTCGCCTTTGGGCGCCATGACCTGCGAATACAATGGCCGCTGCTGCAGGAAGGACCCACAGGCAGGCCACCATCATGCGCCAGTCACACAGGGCGAGCACCACAGCTGAAGCAAACAGGTAGGCAAGCATGCCCCAAAACTGCGGAAGGGCGTGAGACAGCGCGTGCTCGCTGCTCTCTGCATCGCTCATAATCAGCGTCGTGAGGTCGGAAAGGTCGCGCCTGCTGAAAAATGACAGGGGCAAAAGACGCAGACGTTCGGCGATGGCGATACGTTTGCGGCTGCTCTCCTCGTAGGTGTCGCAAAACGTTGCCCGATACCTGCGCCTCTGCGAAATGCCCACGGCAAGCAGCGTCACCAGAAACGCAAGCAGGTATTTCCAGGGCGCAATCACAGATACGCCTCCGCCCAGCAGCGGACGCACGAGGTCAACGACGGCCATAAACAGGATGAGCATGGGCACCATGTTCGCGGCATTGGAAAGGGCCGAGTACACCACAGCCCGCACAAATATCTGCGCGCCCTGTTCGGAGAGGTGATAGCGGCGCATGAAAAAGCCGCGGACGCCTTTGCGGGGAGCCCTGGCGGGGTCTTGCGAAGAGCCTTGCGGAGGGGCGCCTGGAGCGGCTTGCGGCGGGTCGTGCGGAGGGTCTGCTGGCGGGGCGCCTGGAGCGCTCTGATGCGGATTGTTGAGAGAAACTTCATGCTGCGCGCTACTGCCCGTCATCGAAAGCCTCCCCTTTACGCGTGCCGATTTCCCAGCGTACGGACGTACAGTAGTCATCCCACATACGTCGATACGGGCCATCGGCCTCCACCAGAGCACGGTGCGTTCCCCGTTGTACCACCTCGCCGTCGACGATTACCAGAATCTGGTCGGCGTCAAGCACCGATGAAAGCCGGTGCGCAATCATGACAACCGTACGCCCCTCCATGACGCGCTTGAGACTTCGCTGGATACGCGCCTCGTTGTCGGCATCGGCAAAGGCCGTCGCCTCGTCCAGCACGAGTATCGCCGCATCCTTGAGGATTGCGCGGGCGAGCAGCACACGCTGCTGCTCGCCGCCAGAAAGGTACGCGCCGCCCGCGCCGATACGCGTGTCTATGCCCTGCGGCAACTTGGCCACAATGTCATCGCACTGGGCATCCGCCAAGGCCGCCATAACCTCCTCACGCGAGGCATCGGGGCGGGCGGCGCGTACATTCTCCAGGATCGTATCGCAAAAGAGCCTGCCGCCCTGAAACACAAAGGCGACGTTTTCCATCAGGTCGCGCGGGTCAAGGTCGCGGACATCGCGGCCGCCCACCCTGACCACACCAGAGCGCACGTCCCAGAAGCGAGGAATCAGCGCGGCACAGCTTGACTTGCCGGAGCCAGAGGGGCCCACCAGCGCAAGCGTCTGGCCGGGTGCGACTGTAAAGGACACGTGCGAGACAGCATCGCGCGGTGCACCTGGATAGGCAAAACAGACATTCTCAAAGGCGATGGACGCATCGCGCATATCATCAGCAAGCTCAGGCTGGGGCAGAGGCTCGATTGAGAGAATGGCGTTGACCCTTCGCAGGGCGGTACGCGCCGACATGCTGGACTGTCCAACGTACATGATGCGCGTGAGCATACTGGGGGTTATTCCGCACAGTGCAGCGTAAAAGATGAAGTCGGCGGCAAAGCGCGCCCAGTCTCCGGATTCGGTCGATGCGGCGGCAAAAGCCACGACCGGGATTAACAGAAGGAAGGCCGAGCCGACGACCATTGCGAAGGCGGTCTGAGGCCGTTCGGCTGCCTGCGCGAAGCCGAAGGCCAGATTGCCATAGGCAACGATGGCGCGATAGAAGCCCTTAAAGGAGTAGGTGGTCTGCTGAAACACCTTCACCACCGGAATCCCACGCACGTATTCCACGGCCTCGCGGTTCATGGAATCGAGGGCATCCTGATAATCGTCCATCGCAGAGGCGGCGCCCTTACCCATCGTCATGCCCAGCAGCGCAGAGCCCAGGACGATTGGCAGCAGGCAGGCAAGCCCCATGCGCCAGTCAAAGCTGAAGCTTAAAACGAGAAAGGCCACCGGAGTCACTATCGCGCCCACAACATCGGGCAGCTTATGTGCGATGACATCCTCGGTCAGATCGGCACCAGCGTCCACATGCCGACGCAACTCCCCCGACGAGACGCTCTGGTAGTAGCCAAGCGGCACACGCAGAAGATGCTCACAGCAAACGGTACGTATCTGCGTCGCGATATGAAAGGCAGCGCGATGTGTGCAACCCAGGCCCGACATATAGGCCAGGACGCCAGCTGCCGCCGAGCCGGCAGCAATCCAGCCGAATGTCGCTGTGTCAGAAGCGGCGGCCAGTACGATGGGGTCGGCGGCCAGGGACACGGAGGCCGTTGTGAGAAGGTCACGGGCAATACGCCAGATGCAGAGATACGGGACGAGTGCCAGTATCGCGGAGAGGGCAGACAGCACACAGCCCAACACGACCTGCCAACGATGCGCGCCGGCATATCGCAGCAAGGTGAGCAGCCCATCGCCGCCCGCATGCTCACCTGATTGTGATTCGGATGTTACCCTATGCTCCATGCGCTTCTGCTATCGCCTGTCCTGTTTGTGCCCTGGTAGCCAGACGGGCCGATGCCCAGCACCCCTCCTACGCACCAAGTGCGCGCGCGAAATGCTTCTTGAAGATGACCAGGCCCAAACCGCCCCCGATCAGCGCACCAACAACACAGGCCAGGGGGGCGAGCAGCAGGTTGATGCCCGTCAGGCCCTGCAGAAGCTGACTCACCTGCTCAGAGCTCATATGGGCATTCAGCATCATCTGGGTAAACAGGTCGGCCGAAAATATCGCAAGGATGCCGTGGCCGACCCAAAAACACAGAACCCACACCACAAAGGCAGCCATGTTGGCGAGAGGGCTCGTGTATCTCCCCATGCGGACAATGACCTCGGCGAGTGCCCCTCCCACAATGACGCCAAGCACCGCCGTCCATATCTGACCCAGCAAAAATGCGATAAGGGCAACGATGATCGAAGAAATCAGGCAGGCCCCTGGTTTACGAATGTTGGCGCGCATATACATCCACACGGTACCTGCAAGAATCGCCCCGACCGCATCGCCGTAAAAATACGTGGTCAGCGTGATGCTGCAGGTCATTGCTCCCACCAGCATCGCGATAAACAGCAGAAGCGAAAAAACGGCCAGACGGATAACGTCCTTACCCTGCCACCTGTTCGAACTACCGATTGCCATATGCTCACACTTCCTTTCCTCCTTCTCACGACTCATGCGCCGCGAGACACCAATCCTGCCAATCCTGCCAATCCGGTTCACACTGCCTGCACTGCCCACACTGCCCACACTGCCTGCACTGCCTGTCAGCCCCCTGGCCGGTAGGCTCCAGAAAACTCCTCTTTCCTGGCCCTGCCGAAATCTCCCGATGCTGTCAGGCTCACCTCAGCACCAACATGGTCGGGAGCTAAAACCTCCAGTACGCGCGGCAGGGTCTCGTCGGTGAGCTCGTAGGCACTGCGCACCCTGCCGTCGGCCACCTCAATCACCTGATCGCAGGCCGATGTCACAAGCTCCGCGTCGTGCGTGATAACAAAGATGCAGCGCCCCTCATCGGCAAGACGACGAATCTCACCGGCGCAGCGCCTCATGTTTGCCAGATCCAGGCCACTCGTTGGCTCATCCAATACGAGCACCTTTGCCCCTGCGTACACGCCCACCGCCACGGCAAGCCTCTGTTTCTCACCACCCGACAGACTCGCCGGGTGACGCTCATCTGTGCCGCTCAATCCAAAACGTTCGATGAGTTCGTCAATGTGCGCCGGGCCGAGCGGCACAGGCGCCCTCGATGCGGCAGAGCCTGCGGGGGCGAGACTGATTTCGAACTCCTTGCGCACGCTGGTGCCAAACAGCTGGTACCCCGACTCCTGCAACACCAGATAGACGCAGCCCGTACGCCTGCGCACGTCCAGCGGCTGCGCACTGATGGCAAGGCCACCGTAGGTCTCACGCAGCAGTCCAGCCATGACCTGCGCCAGGGTTGATTTGCCCTGCCCGTTGCGTCCCACAACAGCAATCGCGTGCCCACCTGTCGCCGAAAACGACAGGCCTTTGAGAATCTCCCTGCGCGGGCCATACCCGGCGCGAATCCCGTCCGCCTGGATGTCAAGTGCACGAGCCGTATCACGGGGATGCTCGCGTGAAGTCTGCGCTTGCGGCCCAAGACAAAGATCGCGCAAGGCCCATGCACGCAAGCCCAGCTCTGCTGTTGTGCGCGGGGGCAAAGCGGCAAACTCCTGAACATGCCAGTCATGGACGATATGGCCCTCACTCATGCACACCACCCGATCGACCAGACCCTCCAGCCAGTGCAGGCGGTGCTCTACGATAAGGATTGTCTTTTTCAACTCCTTCAAACGCTGCAAGGTGCGCTTCACCGCCTGCGTGGCAGCCGCGTCGAGATTTGCCGTCGGCTCATCCAGAATAAATATCTCCGTACCCATTGCGCATACCGTGCCCAGCGCAAGTAATTGCCGTTGCCCGCCAGACAGGTCGTGGATGTCCCGCTCAAGCAGGTTCTGTAAGCCCAACGTTTCAACCGTCTGGGCAACGCGATTTAAAATCTCCTCGCGT
The DNA here is from genome assembly GCA_031277035.1 of Coriobacteriales bacterium. GTDB lineage: Bacteria > Actinomycetota > Coriobacteriia > Coriobacteriales > UBA8131 > JAIRXA01. Next base: position 31,449 of record JAISLY010000048.1, read on the forward strand.
CGTATGCCCAGATTCTCGCAACCGTAGGCCAACTCGGAGGTAGTATCCAGATTGAAGAATTGGCTGCGCGGGTTTTGAAAGACCGACCCGACAACCCGGCAGAGGTCGTCCATCTCCCACTGTTCAAGCTCGATGCCATCGATGAGGACGCGTCCCTGTTTGACGCCCTCGTAAAACGTGGGGATAAGCCCGTTGCAGAGCCGGGTCAGCGTAGTTTTGCCGCACCCGGAGGGGCCGGTGAGGCAGACGCACTCACCGCGCGCTATCTTCAGTGTGACGTCATTGAGTATGGGGTATTTCTTCTGCGACAGGGCACCGTACGAAAAGTTAACTTTATCGAACTCAATTGCATGAAGAGAGGGTGCCGGCTTCTCAAAGTGCTGCACCTTCGCGACATGCGGCTTTTGTTGCATGCTGGCAGCCATCGCCATCAGAAAAGTCCCATAAACGTCAGGCTGTCGTATGCGCACACGGCAGAAGCGATGGTGAGGGCGACAAAGCTCAGCAGAAAGCAGCAATCGGCACGACCAATACAAAGCGCATAAAGTGAGGTACGCGAGTGTCGGGAATCGATGCCTCTCACCGTAGCCGCTCGCGAAACCTCGTCAGTGACAACCGAGATGCGCAACATCAGGGGAACCGCGAAGTACTCGATCATTCTCAGTGGATGTTGCAGCACACTGTGCAGGGACAGACGAATCCCACGCAGCTTCATGGCGCCCACCACCGCAGACGCCTCGGCGGCCAAAGTGGGAAAGAAGCGCAACGAGACCGACAGTGCCACGATTAAGAGGCGTGGCACATGCATGCGCTGAAGTGCGCAGGCCAGCTCGCCAACACGGACGGTGAGAACCAGGTGAGTGGCGAGCATGGCAATGGCGTACATTTTGCGCATCATCATGAGCATGGCGCCAACCGACACAAGGAAGGGATCCGCCGATACAGAACACAGCACTGCGACAAGCCAGAGGGCGGCATAGCCCACAAGCCATTTAAGCGCGTTTACCCAGCGACCACCATAGGCAAGAAGCGCCGCCGCCAGAACAAGGCCTGCGATGTCGAGAAAGGCAGGCGTCGGAGTCGTGGCCATGAGGTTCATCATAACAAGGATGGCAAGCTGGATTCGCGGGTCGACCGAACGCCTCTCCGCCAGGGCCTGCTCGAGGCGGCGCTCAATATCTCTGGCGCGCAGCTGCGATCCTGCTCTACGCCAACTTCTCAGCGCTACCGCCATGTCCACGACACCTCCCCTTTTCCGATGCCAGAGCATTGCCCGGATACGCGACCTGCAGCGGTATCGCCAACAAACATCTGGCTCAAACAAAATTCCATTGACGCTCCTCATGAAAGGAACACGCGAGTTTCATTGATATTAGTCTTACCTAACTATTCTTAACAATGGTGGCGCTTTTGGCCTGTTCTGTCAAGCATCGCATTTTGCGTTGAGAAATGCGCGGGGAATGGATACAATGGTACGCTCCCTGATGCGCGGCAGTAGTTCAATTGGTAGAGCATCAGCCTTCCAAGCTGATTGTTGCGGGTTCGAGTCCCGTCTGCCGCTCCATATGACCCCAACTAAAAAGCCCCCCTGCGGGGCTTTTTTGGTTGGGGCCGTACGGCTGTAGAGACGGGACTCGAACCCGAGAGGGATTTTCGCGTTAATTATCCCCAAAAAGCCCCTTGCGGGGCTTTTTGGTTGGGGTCGTGCATTCTTTACACGAACTTGATGTATGGCTTACCGCCGCTTGATATGCCCTTCTTACGATTATCCGCAGCTGCTGCCCGCTTCATACGAGTCGCACTCATAGCCGGGCAGCAGCAACAGACAGATGGCCTCGGTTGGCCGTTCCGGTCGCAGAGCGCCACGGTGAGGGTATCGGAAGAAGGGCCCTTAACAGAAAGGATCACATTGTGAAGCATTGCATCTCCAGAGGAACAACCCCCGGAAGCAAAACTGACCATGACAGAATCACCAAAGACGCAAACACCCCGACAAGACCCACCCGAAGAAGCTTCGCCAGAGGGCTTATCGCCATCCTGGCCGCCGCTCTGCTCGCCCTCTCCTTTGGCTGCACCGCGCCCAGCTCAGACGGCAACGCGGATACAGACGCAGGTGCAGACGCTGGCGCGGCAACGCCCGCACCAGAACCATCCGCTCCCTCCGGCACTCTCAATGTCATCTCCCGCGAGGACGGCTCAGGCACACGAAGCGCCTTTGTCGAGCTCTTTGAAGTTCAGGCCGAGGGCGCCGATGGCAAAAAGGTCGATGCGACCACCTCTGCGGCGGTTGTCACCAACTCGACCTCGGTCATGATGACCACGGTGGCGGGCGACGCGAACTCCATCGGCTATATCTCGCTCGGCAGCCTGAATGACACGGTGCGCGCACTGCCCATCGATGGCGTTGAGGCCACCGCTGCCAATGTGAAGTCAAACACCTATCGCGTCAGTCGCCCCTTTAATATTGTCACCTCCAACAGTGCAGGCCTAAGCCCTGAGGCCCAGGATTTCATCGCCTTTATCCTGAGCGCTGAGGGCCAGGCGGTCGTCGCTGAGAACAACTACATCGCCATAGCAGACAGCGCCGCTGCGTACAAGCCCGCGGACGGACTTTCCGGCAAGGTCGTCGTTGCCGGTTCCTCCTCTGTCTCCCCCGTGATGGAAAAACTTGGTGAGGCGTATGCGGCCCTTCAGCCAGACGTCACAATTGAGGTGCAGACCAGCGACTCTGGAACCGGCATAACCTCAACCATCGAAGGCGTCTGTGACATCGGAATGTCCTCGCGCGAGCTCAAGGACAGCGAGAGCAGCCAGGACATCACGGCCACAACCATCGCCATCGACGGAATTGCGGTCATTGTGAACAACGACAACCCGCTCTCGGGCCTGACCACTGAGCAGGTGCAAAAGATTTATCTTGGTGAGATTACGACCTGGGACGAACTCTGATGCAGAAATCCGCAGGAGCCCTGCGTGAGCGTCTCGCCTTCATAGCCTTTGCAACCGCCGCGACACTCTGTGTCGTGGCGGTGCTCCTCATATGCGCCTTCCTGCTGATAAACGGCCTGCCGACTCTGCTTCGTGAGGGTCCGTTTGCCTTCATCGGCAACACGACCTGGCAGCCGGCCACCGATACGTACGGCATTTTCTCAATGGTCGTCGGCAGCCTGTACGTGACTGCCGGGGCCCTTGTCCTTGGCGTACCGCTCGGCCTGCTGACAGCAATCTACCTCTCACGCTTTGCCAAGGCTCGCACCAAACGCCTCCTTCAGCCGGCTGTCGAGCTGCTCGCCGGCATTCCTTCGGTCGTCTACGGCTTCTTTGGCCTGGTTGTCATCGTGCCGCTGATACGTCAGCTCTTCAAGGTGCAGGGCATGGGTATTCTCGCCGCTTCAATCGTCCTGGGAATCATGATCCTCCCCACCATCATCGCCGTCTCAAAGGCTGCGCTTGACGCCGTACCGTCCAGCTATTACGAGGGCGCCCTGGCTCTGGGCGCAAGCCACGAGCGATGCGTCTTTTCAATCATCGTTCCCGCCGCGCTCTCGGGCGTCGTCGCCTCGGTAATCCTTGGGGTCGGCAGGGCTATCGGCGAGACGATGGCGGTGGTGATGGTCGTCGGCAACCAGGTGCGCATGCCCGTCGGAATCTTTGAGGGCGTCCGCACGATGACCGCCAATATCGTTTTGGAGATGGGCTATGCCGCCGACCTGCATCGTCAGGCGCTGATTGCCACCGCCCTGGTACTCCTTATCTTCATCCTGGTGATAAACCTGCTCTTTTCCCTCCTCAGAAAGAAGGCGAGAGGATGACGCCGATGCGCTTGATTCACGATGGGGCATCCGGGCCGACAGCCCTGAAGCCCGCACCCGCCACCGCGGGAGCTGCCACCACCGCGGGCGCCGCGGGAGCTGCCGCCGCAGGTGCTGCCGTACGCCGCACAGCCCGGGTGCGCAGGCGCGCTACGCACCGCTCTGTCCGCGACCATATCCTGCATGCGCTGCCCTGCCTGGCGGCACTTCTCACCGCCGCACTGATTGGCTTTCTCATCATCTACATCCTTGTCATGGGCATCCCCCACATCTCGCCCGATTTATTCTCAATTACATATAATTCGGTCAATGTCTCCCTGATGCCCGCTCTCATCAACACCGTGCTCATGACGCTGCTCGCCCTGGCCTTCGCCGTCCCCATCGGCCTTGGCGGTGCCATCTTCCTCGCGGAATACGCCCGGCGTGGCAATCGCCTCGTCGGCCTGATCCGCATCGCCGCCGACACCCTGGCCGGCGTGCCCTCCATCGTCTATGGCCTCTTTGGCCTGCTGTTCTTTGTGACTATGCTCGGTTGGCGCATGTCGCTTCTGGCAGGCGCCTGTACGCTTGCCATCATGATTCTGCCCCTGATCATATCGACTGCCGAAGAAGCGCTGCGCGCGGTACCCGATGCCTGGCGCGAGGGAAGTTTTGGCCTTGGAGCCGGCCGCCTGCGCACGGTCGGACGGATTTTGCTGCCCTCGGCGCTTCCCGGAATCCTCGCGGGCGTCATCCTCGGCATTGGGCGCATCGTCGGCGAAAGCGCGGCGCTCATCTATACCGCCGGCACGGCGACCAGCCTGCCGACCAGCCTGTTCGATTCCACTCGAACCCTCTCGGTGCATATGTACGTCCTTGCCAGCGAAGGACTGCATCTGGAGAAGACCTATGCCACGGCCGTCGTTTTGCTGCTCCTGGTCCTGTTGATTAACACGGCTTCTGTCGTTTTGGCCCGTCGTCTTTCGAGAAAGGTACGCAATGTCTGAGCCAGCACCCCCCGTTTTAGAGAAGCAGCGCGTTCGGCAGGTGAATCTGATGAGTTTTGTTGAACAGGCGGTTCAGGTCGCTGAGATTGCCGAGACTCTCCAGGTTGCCGAGACCCTCCAGGCCGTCGAGGCGCTCCAGGTTGCCGAGACTGCCGAGACAGTCCAGGTTGCCGAGATCGCCGATGCTACCGAAATCGCAAAAGCTGCCGAAACGGTCGTCTCCGCCAAGTTGCACACCGAGAACCTCGACCTCTTCTACGGGAACTTTCAGGCGCTCCATAAGGTCAATCTCGCCATTCCTCCCCTTTCCATCACCGCATTCATCGGCCCTTCCGGCTGTGGCAAGACCACGCTGCTTAAAACCTTCAACCGCATGAACGATCTGGTGGAAGGCTGCCGCATCGAGGGCGACGTTCTGCTCGATGGCGATGAGATTTACGGGAACATGGACGTAAACCACCTGCGTAAGCGCGTCGGCATGGTCTTTCAAAAGCCGAACCCCTTTCCGATGAGCGTCTATGACAATATCGCCTTTGGACCAAGAACCCACGGCATACGGCGCAAGGGCGACCTTGATGAAATTGTGGAACGTTCGCTGCGCGATGCCGCGCTTTTTGACGAACTCAAAGACAGACTGCGCCACAATGCCCTCGGCCTTTCTGGCGGGCAGCAGCAGCGTCTCTGTATCGCACGGGCGCTGGCCGCGGGCCCTGAGGTATTGCTCATGGACGAGCCGACCTCCGCGCTTGACCCGGCTTCAACCGCGCATATCGAGGAATTGGCAATCAAGCTTGCCGAACGCTATACCATCGTCATCGTCACACACAACATGCAGCAGGCGGCGCGCATCTCGGACAGAACCGCCTTTTTCCTGCTCGGAGAGATTGTCGAATGCGACACGACCGCAAAGATATTCTCCAAGCCAGGCGATTCGCGCACCGAGGACTACATCCGTGGGCGCTTTGGATGAGTTGTCCTGCTCCCTGCGCCCCCCAGGAGTGTATACTTGACGATGTTGCCTGCGGATGCTGTCTGCGGGCACGGGACATTGTGTGCAGACGCTGAAGATGGTCTGCGGACGCTGTCTGCATGAAGGGATCGTATGTCTGTGATCTATTACGTTGAGGACGACCCGAATATCCGGGATCTTGCCATTTACGCCCTTGAGCAGGCCGGGCTTGCCGCCCGAGGCTTTTCAAACGCCCTTGAGTTGTATGCCGCCTGCGAAAATGAGCTCCCCCGCCTCTTTTTGCTCGACATCATGTTGCCCCACGAGGACGGCATCCAGATTCTCAAGCATCTGCGCGCCGGGCGCGCGACCCGCGACATCCCCATCATGATGCTCACCGCCAAGGGCAGTGAATACGACGTGGTCATGGGCCTGGACGCCGGTGCCGACGACTATCTGGCAAAGCCCTTTGGCATGATGGAGCTGGTCTCACGCGTCAACGCCCTGCTGCGCCGTCGCGACCGCGATACGGAGGCTGAGGATGGCGAGACGCTGCTCATCGATGGGCTGACGCTTTCTCCGGCGCAGCGCCGGGTTACGGTCGACGGTACGCTCGTGGTGTTGACCTACAAGGAGTTTGAGCTGCTGCAGCTGCTGATGGAGCGCCCGGGGCGCGTCTTTAGCCGTGACCGGCTGCTTGAGGCGGTCTGGGGCTGGGAGCACAGCGTCAGCACCCGAACCGTGGACGTGCATATCCAGACCCTGCGCCGCAAACTGGGCGCAGCCGCCTCGATCATAGAGACCGTGCGTGGCGTAGGCTACCGAGCCAAGGAGGCTTCACGATGATAGACGAGGTCGCTCGACGCCGACGTGAGTTCACGGCCAACGTCTCCCATGAGCTCAAAACCCCGCTGACCGTCATTTTGGGCTATGCCGAGTTGATGAAACGCGGCACGACGCGCCCCGCAGACGTCGTCCGCTTCTCCGAACTCATCTACAGCGAGGCGCGGCATATGATGAGCATGGTCGAAGACATCCTGGTCATCTCTGAGCTCGATGAGACCGAAGCTGCCCCACAGGGCGCCCCGAAGTCCTCGAACATGGAGGGTTCAAAGCTTGACCTGGTCGCCCTGACGCGCAACATCGTCGAGCGCCTGACCCCCTTTGCCGAGCAGAGCCAACTGAGTATCGAGCTGAGCGTCGGGGAGCCCGAGCTGGTAGTGCACGGGCCTGAACGCATGATTACCGAGATGATCTACAATCTCTGCGAGAACGCCATCCGCTATAACCGCCCCGGCGGGTCGGTCTGGGTGGGCTTGAGCAGAAATGAGGCGGGCGGGGCGCGTCTGGAGGTGCGTGACACCGGGATTGGCATCGCCTCGCGACACCACGAAAAGGTCTTTGAGCGTTTTTACTGTGTGGATAAGAGCCGCTCGCGCAAGACCGGCGGCACCGGCCTTGGTCTGGCAATCGTCAAACACGGGGCACACTACCTCGGCGCCCAGATGCAACTCGAAAGTGAACTCGACCAGGGAACGAGCATCACTCTGGACTTCCCAGCCTGAGAAGGTTTTATCTTGGTCTATACTGAGGCGGTGCGTTTGACGATACGCCTCAGGGACCAGAAGGGATGTGCAGGACGCATGGGCACAGTCGTGGACACCTCGGATGAGAGCATCGACACCGACAGCGGCCGCGACGGGCGCGGGTGGGGCGACGGCGGCAGCGGCGAGGGCGGCAGCGGCGAGGGCGGCGGCCAGCGCGGCAGCGGCGACGGCGACAGCGGCGAGGCTGGCAGCCTGGATCTTTATACGGACGACAGCTGCAACCTGCCCCGCGAGTGGCTTGCCACGCACAGGGTGGGCCTGCTTCCCCTCAGTGTGACGCTTGATGGCAGGGATTATCCAAGCGAACAGCGGGACGACCCCGCCGGTTTTTATGCCGCGATACGCCAGGGCGCACGTCCCTCGACCAGTGCCATCCCCAAAGGGCAGATTGAAGAGGCGTTTGGGAAATCGCTTGAGCGGGGCAGGGACATTCTCTATATCGGCCTGCCCGCAAAGCTCTCGAGCAATTTTACCCAGGTTCAGGACATCGCAGGGCAGATTGCGGCCGGATGCACGCAACAGGTCTGCTGCATGGATGCCCGTGTGGCGACGATGGGCCAGGGCCTGCTGGTCAAAGAGGCGGTGCGTCTGCGCGATGCGGGCGAGTCGCTCGAGGCAATGCGCACCGCCCTTGAGAACCTGAGCGATCACGTGAGAATACTGTTCATGCTGGACGATCCTCAATTTCTCAAAGTCGGCGGCAGAGGAGAGGAGGCGCTTGAATGGGTGGCGCGTTTTATCTCAAAACTGAGCGTTAAACCTCTGCTCACCATAAACCGCCAGTGCGCCATCAAGTTTCACAGCGCCTACCGCAGCCGCAAACGCGCGCTGAACCAGATGATGGAATATCTCCGCAGTATGATAGATCACGCACACGATCAGGTGGTCTACGTGCTGCATGCGGACATCCCGCGCCTTGCGGAGATTATGGTCGACGCGGTACAGGAAACACTTGGCATCGGGCAGCAAATTGCCGTTGCGGAGGTTTCACCGGTGATTGGCGCGCATGTTGGCCCCGGCACCGTGGCGCTTGTCTTTGTGAGCACCGAGGCGCGAAACTGACCGACGGGTGACGGCAGGCTCAGGCGGGTGACGGGTTCATATGAGGCAAGCTGGTGGAGGGTTCAGACGGGCTGCAAGTGGAGGGCGGCAGGCTCGGGCGGGTGGCGGGTAGGTGGCAGGCTCAGGCGGGTGGCGGGTTCATGTGCGGCAGGTGGAACGGTCAGCACATCTGGTATATCCGATACAGGTGGGAGGAATGGTGGAGAAGCTGTTGTTGCAGGTGGACGGAATGAGTTGCGGTCATTGTGAGATAGCGGTACAGGAGGCGCTTCGCAAACTGCCCGGCGTCAAAAAGGCTCGGGCGAACCGCCGCAAGAAAACGGCGCTCGTCGAATACGAGGCAGGAGCGGTAAGCCCCGAGGCACTCAGAACAGCCGTCGAGGAAGTCGGATTCCAGGCGACACTTCCCGCCTGAACGGCGTCCGAAGGCCATAAGACGCCTGGGGCGCCCAAAGACGCCTGGGGCGCCCGAGGCGAGCATCTCGCTTTGCGACTGTGAGCAGGCGCCTTTTTCCCTTCTTTACAGTTGTCTGACGGAGTATGTCGGGAAGATGTCGATTCCAAATTTGCTATTCCATTTGCTATATTCTTGACAAAGACAGATTCGTCCGTATGTCTCATCACTATCCGGTACGTGTGGCACACAACGAAAGGGGAACATCATGTTAAGAGCTATCGAGAGCGGGACTTTGGGACGCGGTCAGCACGGTTGGCTGGACAGCCACTTTCACTTTTCCTTCGCGGACTATTACAATCCTGAGAACATCAACTTCGGGGTATTACGGGTCTGGAACGACGACATCGTCATGCCGGATACCGGCTTTGAGCTGCATCCACATAAGGACATGGAGATCATCAGCTACGTTATCAATGGCGAATTGAGTCACGGCGATTCGATGGGCAACAAGCAAACGCTTACCCGTGGACAGGTGCAGTACATGAGCGCCGGAACCGGCGTCTGGCACAGTGAGCACAACTGGGGTAAGGATCCTCTGCGTTTCTTCCAGATATGGATATTCTCGGATGAGGATGGATACCAGCCTGCCTATGGTGATTTTCGCTTCACCTGGGAAGACCGAATCAACCGTTGGCTGCCGGTGGCAAGCAGCACGGAAAACAGTGCGTCAGAGGCGCCAATCAAGATACATCAGGACATCAACGCCTACGCGACCTATCTGACCGCTGGCACCACGCTGCCCTTTGAGGTCGGGTCTGGCCGACAGGCCTATCTGGTGCTCGCCGAGGGCAAGGCGCGCGTGGGTGGCATCGAACTTGCGACACGCGACGCGGTGGAGATTGTTGAGGAGGATGTGAGCATCGAGGCACTTGAGGACGCGCATATCTTCGTCATCGAGATGGCAAAGGCCTGATCAGGACAGCTTTTCGTTTCATCTGCCCCTTCCAACTGCGCGCTTTGAGGCGACCTTTCGCTTCAGGGCGCGCGTTTTGGTAGGAGGCGACTCCCCGGCTTCAAAGTGCGCCCCGGAGTGCACTGTTGTGCGCGGGCGAGGGTGCCGATGGAGGAAGCGCTCTACTCGATGACGAGGCGGTTGCCGCCGTCATCCTGAGCAAGCGAGAGACGACTGATTGCCTGCTTCAGCAAAGGTTCGATCTCATCTTTTGGCCCGGGCGTCTGCCAGGCAAGGCCGATGCTGACCGTCGCCACCGTCCAGCTGCCCGAAAGAGTGGGTACCGCCATCTCGGCGATGGCGTCCTGAATCCGCGAGACGACGATTTTCGCCGCCTGCCCATCGGTATTCCACAGCAGCACGCCAAAAAGGTCTTCCTCAATACGCGCAAGGAAGTCCGAGGCGCGCTTGATGGTGTGCGCCAGTGCCCCGGCAACCTCTTTGAGAAGAAGGTCGCCCTGGGGGTGGCCAAACTTGTCATTGTAGGCGCGAAAATCGTCAATATCGATAAACAGAATCGAGAGGGGCGCCTTCTCGCGTACGGCGTGGGCCCATTCGATTTTCAGGCGCACCTCAAAACTGCGCAGGTTTGGCAGTCCGGTGAGAAGGTCGTTCAGGTTGAGGGCCTCCACCTCGCGGCGGAGACGGGAGTTTTCCAGCTGGGTTCGGATGCGCGATTTGACGATGATGGGGCGAATCGGTTTGGAGATATAGTCGATTGCCCCAAGCAACAGGCCCTTCTCCTCTGCCTGTGCGGTATCGCTTCCCGAGATGACGATGACCGGAATATCCCTGGTCGAGGTGGATTCCTTGAGTTCTTTGAGGACGGTGTAGCCGTCAGGATCGGGCATCATGATGTCGAGGAGAATAAGATCGGGGTGCTCCGCAAGGGCAAGCCGGATACCCTCATCGCCGCTGTCTGCTACCAATATCTCATACTCGCTGCGCAGCAGCTGCCCCAGGGTCTCAAGATTGAACCGCTGATCGTCAACAATCAAAACCTTGGGCTTAGCAGTTGACATACGCACCCCTCTTTCCTGTCTACGGATCTCTCATTATAGCGTTTTGTCGAGGTGATGGCGTTGGGCGTAGGCGGCAGCTTTCTCAGGGCGGCGGCGCTGGAGGCTCAGGGCGTTTTGCCGAGGTGATGGCGTTGGGCGTAGGTAAGCAGTTCCGCGCGCTCGTTGGGCAGCCTGCCTTCGATAACGGCGTCGAGAAGAGCGTCGAGGGCCAATCCGAGCTGCTTTCCCGGTACAAAGCCGACTTCTATCAGGTCAGAGCCATCAACTGCCAGATCGACCCGTCGAAAGCAGGGCTCGCTCGCCAGCAGTTCCTCAAAAGCCTGCCGCGTCGCCTCGATACGCGCCATCCGTTCCTCTAAATGCTCACTGGCATGCGCGGCCATGTCCCCCAACTTCACGAGGAGCAACAGACGCAGGCGCTGCTCGCCCAGGCGGCTCAGCCAGCGCAGCAGGTTCTCGGGCCTGATGTTTTCCTGATGCCAGCGGATCAGTTCGGCGACGGTCTCAATCGTCTCCCGATCAAAGCGCAGAGCGCCCAGACGTTCTCGCGCAAGTTTTGCCCCCTCGATGTTATGGCCGTAGAAGTGGCCTCGGCCACGGGCGTCCAGGGAGAAGGTCTGCGGCTTGGCAAGATCGTGCATCAGGAGCGTGAGGCGTACGAGCGGCTCGGGCGCGGAGGCGCACACGGCGCGCGCCGTGTGCTCCCAGACATCATAGCAGTGATACGGCGTGTGCTGCTCAAAGCCGATGGTCGGCGCGATTTCCGGGATAAGAACCGCGAGCACATCGGGAAAGCCGAGCAGCACCTCACAGACGCCATCGCCTTTGAGCAGCTGCATCAGCTCAGGCTGAAGGCGCTCGGGCGCGAGTTGCGCAAGGCGTGGAGCCGCGCGATGCAGCGCCTCGGCGAGGCCTGGGGCAAAGGCAAAGCCGAGCACCGAGGCAAAGCGCAGGGCGCGCAGGACGCGCAGAGCGTCCTCGCCGAGGCGCTGCTCCACATCGCCAACAGTCCGAATCAACTTCGCCTGGATGTCGGCCTGCCCGCCAAAGGGGTCGACCAGACCGCGAGCGGGATGAAAGGCAAGAGCGTTCATCGTAAAGTCTCGTCGGGCAAGGTCATCGACCAGCGAGGTGCTAAAGGAGACCTCTGAGGGGCGGCGTGCGTCAAGGTAGGGGCCCTCTGTGCGATACGTCGTTACCTCGACAGCCAGATTATCGAGGAAGGCGGTCAATGTGCCGTGGCGAAGGCCGGTATCGATAACCCGGGCGCCTCGCGCCACGAGCAGAGCACGGGCCGCTTGGGGCGGGGCGGAGCTGGCAAGATCCCAATCGTGAATCGGCGCTCCCAACAACTGGTCACGTACGCATCCTCCAACGATACAGGCTTCAAAGCCGCCCGCTTCCAGAGCCGCCATCATCGCGGCGACCTGTTGGGGCATCTCTATCTGCATTCGTGTTGCCAAAGGCCTCACTGCCAAAGATGTTCGTGCCGGTGTTCGTTCCGGAGGTGTTACTTACGTGCCGGTGTTCGTCTCCTCTGCCTCTCTTTCGTATTATACTGTTGTCGGTACCACGTTTGCAGCGCTCACCCATTGACCGACCGTGCTCAGGGTATGACGACGGGCGGCTCGCAGGCGGGCGGAACACAGGCGGCGGAACGCAGGCGCGGCAGGCGGCTTGCAGGCGCGGCAACAAGTGCCAGGCGGCGGGCGGAACACAGGCGGCGGAACGCAGGCGCGGCAGGCGGCTCGCAGGCGGACAACAAGTGCCAGGCATGGCAGACAGCAGGCAGGCGGCACCGGACAACAGACGACAGCGAAAGGCGGTAGAGATGAACCTTGACCTCAGCATCCAGCACATCGACGTCCATACGAACGATTTGGAAGAATCCCTGCGCTTTTATACGGAGGTGCTCGGCTTTCGCTATCTCTTTGCCCCCGAAGCCGACGCCGAAGCCCCCCTTGAGCTGATCTGGCTGCGCAATGACAACGGTGTGGTCATCGAGTTGACCCGCGAGCGACGCGGCGACTACGATGCCGAGGCGGTAAACCGGGCAAGCGCGACGCATGTGGCCCTGCGCACGCCGGACATAGACGCTGCGATGGAGTGGCTGCGTCAAAACGATGTGGAAATTGAGTTCGGTCCGGTGCAGATGGCCTTTGCCTTTGACCGTGAGCTTGCCGATGAAACGGAGCGCTCCGTCTTTGGCTACACGGACGGCAAAAGCGCACAGATGCGCCTCGCCTTTTTCCGCGGGCCTTCCGGCGAGCGCTTCGAGCTGCTCCAGGATGATCTGCGATGAAGGCCGTCTATGTGACGCGCACCTTTGACGGAGCGAGTGGCACGCCGGGTAAGGTCGAGGTTCTCGAAGTCGCCAAGCCTGCGGTCAGGGACGATGACGACGTTCTTGTCCACATCGCCTACTCGGCTCTGTGCGGCTCAGACGCGCACTATATCAAGGACAATCTCTTTCCCTTTGAGCCGCCCTTCGCGGTCGGACACGAGTTTTCCGGCGTTATTGAGGAAGCGGGGGCACACGCTGTGGCCAGGGGGTTTGCGCCCGGTGATGAGGTGACGGGCAACTTCGTGCTTGAGTGTGGCTTTTGCGATATGTGCCGTACGGAGAAGCGTCAGTTCTGCGAGCATGCGACGGCCAACGGCTCGGCCCAGGCGGAATACATCGTGCTGAAGGCCGCTCAACTCTATCATCTGCCCCCGGGAACCAGCCTGCTCGAGGGGGCGCTCATCGAACCTTTCACAATTGCCTGCGGCGTTATCGACAAAGCGCGGCTGCGCCTGGGGCACAGTGTGCTCATCCTTGGGGCTGGCAGCATCGGGCAGATGCTCGTTCAGCTCGCACGACTGAACGGCGCCTCCCTTGTCGCCGCTTCAGCCCGCACCCCCTCAAAGCGCGAGCTCGCCCTGAACCTTGGCGCGAACGCCGTCATCGACCCTTTGAACGAGGACATCTTTGCCCGCTCGCACGAACTCGCAGGCCCGGGTTTTGATGTCGTGCTTGAGGCCTCGGGTTCCCTTGAGTGCGCGCAACAGGCCCTTGACCTCGTGGCGCCGGGCGGCACGGTTATCCTCATGTCCTACTATCCGCCCGACCAGCCGATAGCCATCGACCTCTTTAAGCAGGTGGTCGTGCGCGAAATCACACTCAGCGGCCTGCAGCTCTCACAGAATAACTGGCCACGGGCGCTGCGAATGTTTTCGCGCGTGGATGTGCGCCCGCTCATCTCAAAGGTCTATCCTCTGCAGGAGGCGCCACAGGCCTACGCCGACCTGATTGCCGGACGCTCCCTGAAACTCGTTTTGGACTGTCGGGATGTCTCGTGAGTGAATCCACTGAACCCACCGGCCTGGTGTTTAACGTACAGAACTACTCGGTACACGACGGGCCGGGCATCCGCGTCGAGTTCTTCATGAAGGGCTGCCCTCTGAGCTGCGAATGGTGCAGCAACCCCGAGGGCATCTCGCCTGCGCCCGAGCCGGCCGCCTATCCCGACAAGTGCATGGGTATGGCGGAATGCGGCAACTGTCTGAAGGTCTGCCCGAGTGGCGCTCTGCTCTTTACGGCCGACGGCTTTATGGGCGGCATCGATCGCACAGCCTGTATCGCCTGTCTGGCCTGCACAAAGGCCTGTCTGACCGGCGCTCTGACCGCCTGGGGCAAACGCTATACGGTTGCAGAGGCGATGGACATCATCCGGCGCGACCGGGTTTTCTTTGAGAAGACCGGCGGGGGCGTGACCATCTCCGGAGGCGAGGCCCTGCTCCAGCCCGAATTTGTCCGTGCCGTCTTTGAGCAGTGTCGGGCGGAGGGCATCAATACCTGCCTGGAATCGGCCCTGTTCATCAAACAGAGCCTCCTTGACGATGTGCTGCCGCTCACAGATCTCTTCATCGCGGACATCAAGACGATGGATGCCGAGAAGCACCGTGTGCGCTGCGGCGTAGACAACGCGCCCATTCTCGCGAATCTTCGCTATCTGGTTGCCCACGACGCGCGGCTCGTCATTCGAACGCCGGTGCTCAAGGGCTTTAACGCCACGGATGCAGAGATTGCCGCAATCGGGCGCTTTATTCTCGAGGACCTGGACAACCGGGTGCTCCAATACCAGCTTCTCCCCTACCGACAGCTCGGCACGGAGAAGTACGCCTCGCTTGACCAGGACTATCCAATGGCCAGTTTTGAGGGATATGATCGGGCAGAATGGGAGCCGGACATTCGCCACTTTCTTCAGATGCTGCAGGATATGGGCATCAACGCCGTCTCCGGCAACAACAAGAAGCTGGATCTGGGATAGGAGTCCGCGCGCAAAGGGGCGCGGGACGGTCAACATGCCAGCTGTGCGATGGCACACAGGGGCAGGAATTGCCTGCTTGTACCTCTTGCCCTCTACACGTTTTTGGCGGAGCATTCGATGTCCCCGGGCCGGACGGAGCGGCACGGACAGACAGGAAGACAGGAAGACAGGAAGACAGGGAGCAGTGGATGGACTTATCAGAAGCAATCAGGGCACGGCACTCGGTGCGCCAGTACGAGGGCATCCCGCTTGAGCCCGATGCTGCACGGCAGCTCGGTGCGTACGTTGAGGAATGCAACCAGCTAAGCGGTCTGCACATGCAGCTGGTGCTGGATGACAGCAGGGGCATAAGCGGACTCAGGCGCCTGCTTCTGAAAAACGCAGAAAACTACCTGGCCATCGTGGGCGCACATGAGAGCGGCCTTGAGTACAGCGGAGGCTACTGGGGCGAGAAGGTCGTGCTCAGAGCCACGCAACTCAACATCGCCTCCTGCTGGTTTGCCATGGGCGCCAAGAAGGACAAGGTACAGATAGCGCCCGGCGAGAAGCTGCTCATCGTTGTGGCGCTGGGTAACGCCGCCCAACCGGGCAAGCCGCACACATCAAGGCAGATGACCGAGCTTTATGCCAATGAAAGTGGCGGCGAGCTTCCTTTGTGGTTCCTGGCGGGCATGGATGCCGCAATTCTGGCACCAACAGCCAACAACCAGCAGAAGTTCCGCTTTACCCTGCTGCCGGACGGCATCGTCAAGGCTGAGTCGCTGGGCGGCGCCTGGGCGGGCATCGACCTGGGAATAGCCTGCTGTCACTTTGAGATTGGCGCGGGCACGGAGAACTTCAGCTGGGCGAATTGACAATTTGGAACCGTCCCTTTTGTCAACTCGCAGGCACCCGCTACGATGCCACCAGCAGGATAAACTGCACGAACAGTCTGGCGCCGTAGGCTATGATGACTGCGCCACATACGGTGTTAACCCAGCGAACATGGCGTGGGCTAAAGCGGTGACCAAAGACTTGAAGTACCAGGGTAATGCCAAAAAACCAGAGCGCCGAAGCACACATGACGGCAGCGACAAACACCCAGCCCTCAGCATCCGACATCGTGGCACGGGAGGCACCGAGCAGCATGGTGCCGTCGATGATTGCCTGCACGTTTCCCCAGGTCACCACAAAGGCTGACAGCGCAACCTTTCGTAGTGGAACATCCACATCTTGTGCTTCGGGTGCATTTTTTGCGTTGCGTATGAGCGCGACGCCGATATACATCACGATGAGACTGCCGACAAGCAAAATGACCAGCTTCGCCATCGGCACGTTTTGCATGAGGACGCCGATCCCAAGGAAACAGGCAAGCGCAAGCGTCATATCAAAGAACACGACGAGCGCAGCCGTCACCCACGCACGGGTGCGTCGTCCGGTCAGTGCGGAGTTGATGACAAACAGGTTCTGCATTCCAACGGGCACGACATACGCCAAGCCCAGAATCAGACCCTGCACAAAAATTTGAAGCACCTTCGCCTTTTTTCGCCTCGACGTGCCATAGCACGATGCCGTTTCGGCACCCCACAGCGCCTTTGCGCCTCACCATCAAACGGAACGCTACCGCTTGCCCACAGCGCCTTTGCGCCTCAGCGTCCCGCCGCGCCCCGCGCCGCCGCAGAGCGCGCATGCCTCATCAGTCGATGGAAAGCTCCGTGCGGTTGATGAGGTCGTCCTGCAAAACCGGCGACATCTCCGTGAAGTAGGTGCTGTAGCCCGCAACACGCACGAGCAGGTCGCGGTAGTCCTGCGGCTTTTTCTGAGCTTCGAGCATCGTCTCTTTGGTGATGACATTGAACTGACTCTGCTTGCCGCCCATGCAGAAGTAGCCGTCTATCAGGTTCATCATGTTGTCGCGACCGGTCTCACCAGAAACCGTGTTGGGCGAAAACTTCCAGTTGAGGATAACGCCGTTGGTTATCTCAGCCTGGTCGATCTTTGCAATGGAGCGGGCGATGGCCGTCGGACCCGAGACATCGTGCGATCCGCCGTAGGTGTGCACCGCGCCCAGGCAGTCAGAGATGGGCTCCCAGTCCACACGCCCGTCGGGAGAAGCCTTCATCTCGCCGCCGAGCGCGACGTTGATGGAGATTGAGTAGACGCCAGGGATGAAAAAACCACCGCGTGCGGTCTTATGCTTCTTCATCTCGGTGGAGAACAGATGCGCGATGTAGACGGCGTATTTGTCCGCATAATCGTCATCGTTGCCGTAGTGGTGCACCCTGCTGCTGTTCACGTAGGCGTAGACCTGGCGATAGCCAGTCCAGTTGTTCTTGCAGGCCTTGATAAGGTCCTCGCCTGAAATCAGCTTCTCATCAAAGACGAGCTGCTCGACCGTCGAGAGAATATCCGCGCAGGTTCCCAGTCCGCAGCCCTGCGGGCCGGAGCGATTGTAGCGTGCGCCGCCCACAACGATATCCCTGCCCGTCTCCACACAATCGTGATAGAGCAGGCTCAGGTAGGGCAGGTACTTATTCTGCTGGTTGGCGAGGTCTATCTTGTTTGTCATGTTGCAGAGCACCTCGACCCAGTATTCAAACTGCGTGCGCACCGCGTCCATGACCTCATCCATCGACTGCATATCCTTGAGGTAGCCGGTCTGGGGGCCCACCTGGGTATCGTCGTCAAAGGTCTTGCCGTCGTTTAAGGCGAGTTCGACGACATAGGCCATGTTGAGATACCCGCTGTCGTGCCAACCGTGCATGTAGCCGGGAATGGTGGGCTCAACGCAGCCGACGGGCATGTACTGACGCGCAAGCTCAAGGGGGATGCCGTCATCTACCAGGCCAGGAATCATCACATCGTCATTGAATATCTTGGGCTCACCGCAGCCGATACGCGCGACGTTAAAGACCTTGATCTTAAACTCCTCGGGCGAACCGGAATGAAGACGGACGCCAAACCAGGGCACCGGCATGCGCGTGTGCGCGTATGCGTCAAGCGCGATGTAGCTCAGGTCATTGGTGACATCGTTTCCCTCGGCGTCAACGCCGCCGACATCCAGGGAGATGCCGCCGTAGAAGGTGCCCGACGCAAAGATGATGCCAAAGCGGTTGCGCAGCTTGTTGAGCTCGCGCATCTTGACATAGAAGTTCTCGGTCAGCTCCTGACAGAACTCACGGCTTAAAACAGAGGTGTCATAGAAGGGTGCCAGAAGGACATCAAAACGACCGTAGCCCACCGAGTGGCCGTTTGCCTCAATGCAGGTGATGCAGTAGGCAAAATGCAGCAGCTGGACGGCCTCCCAGAAATCCCGCGGGGGCTGGGTTGCGACGTGATAGCAGTTCGCCGCCATACGCTCAAGCTCCCGTTTGCGCTGAGGGTCGCCTTCCTTCTCGGCTGCCTGGGCGCACAAATCGCCATAGCGGTTCGTCCAGCGCTCGATGGCATCAAGGACGATAAGCGCACTGTCGTAGAAGTTTGCCTTACGCGCAAAGTCGGGGTCATCGGCCTCAAGCGCGGCCTGGTAGCCGAGCACTTCCTGGCGGATGCCCTCCCAGCCAAGCGTGAGCACCTTGGCGTGATCGGCGTTGCCGTGCCCGATGCCCTGCGTCATATAGTGGTCAAGGTTCATCAGATGCTTGCCAAACTGACTCCCCTTGAGATCTTCCTCATCAAAGGATGCCATGGCGATGTCGACCAGCGTGTTTCCCTGCCGCCAATACTCCGCGTAGGCCTTGATGGCGTCCTGGTTTTCCGGCGGGACAAAGAGCTTGTCGTTGGGGCGTTGGTCCATCGGCCAGTTCTCAAACTCGTCGATAATCCAGTCCATGCCGTATTCGGGATAGATGCCGCATTCGTTTGCCGGCGCGGCAATGTCGCCAAGCAGCAATTCGTCGTCGTAGAGAAAGACCTCGCAGTTATCGAGCACATAGGCCAAGACGTGGGCATTCTTCAGACCCAGCGGCTCGCCATCATAAATCTGGTAGGCCTCGGTGACGAGACGGCCGCGCACCGGATCGACGCTTGGCGTCTTGGTACGTATCCATTCGAGCAACCGGTTGATACGTGGGAAGGGAGACTTGTCGCCGACGCGGCCAGAGACGCCCACACCCCACTCCTTGTCATAGGGCTCGATGGCCAGAGGGACGATTCGGGGGTCGCCCTCGCGCATCGGCGCCTCGCGCTCCTCCCTGGGCTTGTACCCTGTGGTCGCGCTGGCGCTCGTGTTCGCTGCGGTTGTGGTTGTGGTTGCGGTTGCGGTTGCGGTTGCGGTTGTGCGTGCGGCGTCCTTTGCTGTCGTACTCGTCGTGCTCATCACACTACCTCCAGTTACTCTGTTGTCCCTGATCTACGGTATCTGCTGTCATGTCTGCTCTGGTTCTATCCTATCTTCAGTTGATATTCCTCCACGGCGCTGGAGAGGTCAATCTCCTCGGGAGGCACCACTTGCTTGACCTCCTTGATGAGGTCGCAGGCCACACAGCCCCTCGGGTTGAACAGCCCCTTAAAGTGGCAGTCGCGTAAATCGCGGCGCTCGTAGAGGCCATCGTCGCGCTCAACATAGGTGACGCTGAAGGATTCCTCCTTGCTGTTGACCGGACACCAGCCCTCGAAGAACTTCAGGACTTCCTTTGCCATTGCAACACCTCCTGCCTCTCAGAAATCAGCTTCCAGTGTACCACGCACCGCCGATGCCTGAAAGCGACCTTTCAACTTTCTCAGCGGCTTTCTCGTGCTCTTGCCCCATTCTCGCCCCAGGCCGGGCCCGTTCTCGCCCCGGGCCGCCCGCCGTACTTGCCGCAGACTCGCCCCGGGCCGCCTCACTGCCGGCTCGCTCTCGCCCCGGGCCACCCCACTGCCGGCCCGTTCTCGCCCCGTCCACCCTCTAATGCGTCTTATAGAAGGTCTTGCAGTACTTTGACGCCTCATCGTTGACGATGTAGTTCTTCTTCCTGTTCTCCTCATCGCCCACCGCCACCAGAAAACCGCCGAGGAAGCAGTAGCCGCCACCCGGCGCGAGGCGGTCGATGCTGTCGCGCACCGACTGGCGAATCTCCTCCTCAGTGACGCCATCGGGATGCTCTGGGGACTGGAGCGGGTCGACCAGGCGCTCGCGCCCATCCCAGCCGCCCATCAGCACGAGGCTGTTGCCATACTTCTTCTTCACCGCGTCGAGGTCGTTGGAGGTCTGGGCGGGGTCCCAGGCAGTGATGCCGATGCCGGTGAGCAGGTCGAAGAAGGCCTCAGACTTGCCACAGTTGTGCATCGTCATCGGCAGGCCGCGCTCACGCCCGTAGCGGGTGAACTTGGCGTGGTGCGGCAAGACGAACTCACGATACATGTCCACGGAGATAAACGGCGCGTTCCAGCTGGCCGTGTCGTCCATCAGGCAAAGCGTATCCGGCTGGTACAGGTCGATGGTCTTCTCCACAACACCGATATAGAAGTCCGAGAGGTAGTGGAGCAGTTCGTGAACCAGCTCAGGCTCCTCATACATGGCAATCATCGCATCCTCAAAGCCCATGAAGGAGACGAGGTGCTGAAAATAGCCAAAGTGCAGGGCAAAGGCCACAGCTGTCTGTTTGCGGTCGATGGGGATCATGTCAAAGTGTTTCTTGACCGTCTGCTCCCAGTCGACATCGGAGAAGTCCGGAGCCTTGATGATCTCCCGCCAACGTGGCAGGTCGTCAAGCGGCAGGATGAAGCTGCTGTTATCGGGAATCAGGGCCATCTCTGCGGAATCGGTGGCAACGTAGTTGACGCCCCACAGGTCAGGCCCACCATTATTGAGGCGATGCTCGCCAAGGATGGGTGGCTCGAAAATCTGGCTCGGCAGATCCCATTCCCAGCCGGGGAATGCTCCCATCGTATACATGGGCACCCACTCCGGCACCTCGCCGCGCAGGCACATCAGGTAGTTCTCCTTAGGGGTAAGCATATTCTTCCTTCCTCGTCGCGTTAAAACGTACCCTCCGTTCTCGCCCCCCTTTTACTTCGTATTCGCTTTGACCAGTATACGTCTCTTTGCGCTGTCTGCCCACCTGTTTGTTGTGTGCGCTTCTTCCGTGCGCTCCCCTCGTGCGCGCGTCCCGCGTTCGGCCCCTGCCTCAGCGTGCGCGTCCCGCGCCCGGCCTGCGCCTCAGCGTTCCTCGCGGAAGTAATTCAAGCCGCAGCCCGCAGGCATCGCATGCTCCTTACTCTGGCGCACGCTCGTGATGATGAGCACCAGGATGGTGGCCACGTAGGGCACCATATCGTAAATCTGCGCGGGCAGGCCGGGGATGCTCACGTACATCCGCATGATCATCAGACCACCAAAGATAATCGCGACCAGTATGCCTCTCAGCGGACTCCAGGTCGCAAAGATAACCAGCGCGACCGCCAGCCAGCCGTAGCCGGTCACGCAGCCATGCACCCAGACGCCCGAGGTTGTCACCATGCTCATATACATGCCGCCGATGCCGCAGATGCCGCCACCGATGACCGTCGCGAGGTAGCGATAGCGCGAGACGTTAATGCCGGCCGCATCGGCAGCGGCAGGGTCCTCACCCACCGCCCTGAGGTTCAGGCCAAAGCGCGAGACGCGGAAGAACCAGAACATGCCAAGCGCCAGGGCGATGGCAAAATAGACCATCCAGTTGTATTGGAACAGCAATTTGCCGAGGATGGGTATCTCGGAGAGCAGCGGGATGTGCAGAGGCGAGAAGGCCGCCTTGGTCACAGAGCTGACCGCCACATAGCCGCCGGCCGCAAGCCCGAAGTATTCTCCGAAGAAATTGCCAAAGCCCGTGCCAAAGATGGTGAGAATCAGGCCGGTGACGTTTTGGTTCGCACGCAGCGTGATGGTGAGAAAGGCGTAGATAAGCGCCCCGAAGGCACCTGCGAGAAACGAGACCGTGAGCGCTACGAGCGCCGAAATCACGCCGTTGGGGACAATCCCGGCTGCGGTAAGGGCCTGCTCGTAGCAGTAGGAGCCGATAAGGCCGGTGATGGCCCCCATGAACATCATGCCCTCAACGCCGAGATTCAGGTTGCCCGACTTCTCGGTCAGTATCTCACCAAGAGCTCCGAGCAGCAGGGGGGTGCCGGCCAGTACGGCGGCCATCAGCAAGGCGGTCACAATGTCGATCATCAGGCAGACTCCTCCCGCTTCTGTCTATCGGTCTGGCCGGGCGAAGCGCTGTCGCTGCTGGTGCTGGCGCCGCCATCGCCACCGCCGCCACCGGCCCTGCCGGGCGAAGCGCTGCCTCGAAAGACCAGGCGGTAGGTGATGAAGAACTCGCAGCCGAGCATGAAGAACAGGATGATGCCAATCAGAAGCGAGGACGCCGAGGCAGGTATCTTGTAGATGGTCTGGATGGTGTTTGAGCCGCGTTCAAGCATGGCGATAAAGACGGAGACGGCCAACATGCCAAAGGGATTCATCTTGGCGAGCCAGGCAACGGTGATGGCCGTAAAGCCCACCCCGCCGGCGATGCCCTCCGCAATCGTGTAGTCGGCGCCGGAAAACTGCAGAAAGCCAACGATGCCACACAGTGCCCCCGAGAGGAACATCGTTCGCATGATAACCCGCCCGACGTTCATGCCCGCATAGCGCGCCGTGTTCTCACTGGCTCCAACGACCGATATCTCGTAGCCCTGCTTGGTGCGATTGAAGTAAAACCAGGCAACAAGAACCAGGACGAGTGCAAGTATCCAGCCCCAGTGTACGCCGAGAATCTGCGTCAGGCGGCCGCCGGGGACGAGCATCGGCATTTTGGGGAAACTTGAGCCCGGGGCCTTCCAGGGGCCGTTCATCAGATATTTGATGACAGCCAGCGCCACATAGTTGAGCATAAGGGTAAAAAGGGTCTCGTTGGTGTTCCACTTTGCCTTGAAGAAGGCCGGAATCAGGCCGTAGATACCGCCTGCCACAATGGCCGCAAGCAGCATGACGGCAATAAGCAGCGGGCGGGAGAGAAAGTCCGCCATAAAAAAGCCAAAGTAGCCCGCGGCCAGAGCGCCGACGATGATCTGTCCTTCTCCGCCGATGTTCCAGAATTTCATCTTGAAGGCAAGCGCCAGGCCAAGAGCGCAGATGAGCAGTGGTATGGCGAGCTTGATGGTCTCCTTGATGACTGTCGGTGAGCCCCAGGAGCCCACAACCATGTCCCTGTAGACAAAAAGCGGGTTATGGCCGAGTATCAAAATGAGCAGGCCACCGGTAGCGAGCGCGGCCACAAAGGCAAGCGCCCGATAGGACCAGGCTCTGCGCGACGAGATGTCGTCGCGCTTGACCATGCGGACAAGCGGTTCTCGTTTCTGTCGGGCCGGTACGCTCACGCAGCCTCCCCGGTCGCGGAGCCGGTCTCAGAATCGAGGCCCTCTGCGCCAGCGACGTGCACCATCATCAGGCCGACCTCCTCCTTGGTGACCGCACGAGGGTCGACGATACCGCTGATTCGCCCACCGCACAACACGAGCAACCTGTCGGAGATTTCCATCAGCACGTCGAGGTCCTCACCGATGAAGACGACCGCGACGCCTCGGGCTTTCTGCTCGTTGAGCAGGTCGTATATCTTGTAGGAGGAGTTGATGTCAAGGCCGCGCACCGGGTAGGCGACGATAAGCACTCCCGGCTCCTGAGCTATCTCGCGGCCAAGCAGAACCTTTTGGACATTGCCGCCCGAGAGGCGCCCCACCGAGGTGCTCGTCGAGGGTGTGACAATCTCAAGCTCCTCTATGAGGCGCTCGGCCAGAGCCTTTGGCCTGACGCGGTCGACAAAGGGGCCTTTGCCCTTACGGTAGCCGCGCAGCATGACGTTGTCCGTTATATCCATCGAGGCCACAAGCCCCATGCCGAGGCGGTCTTCGGGCACGAAGGCCATCGAGATGCCACGCCGGGCAATCGCGCCCGGTGAGAGGCGGTCGATCCGTTCTTTTTCGCAAGGCGTCTTGGCGAGGTCTGGATGCGGGGGGCTGTAGGAGATTGAGCCGCTGGTGGGGGGGTTCAGGCCGACGATGGCCTCGCAGAGTTCCCTTTGGCCGCTGCCCGCGATGCCGGCAATGCCGAGTATCTCGCCGGCATAGACCGTAAAGCTCACGTCATCGAGAGTCGTTACTCCCTCATGGTCCACACAGGTCAGGGCATTGAGCTCAAGGCGCTCGGGGCCGCCTGAGGCCTCGGGTCGCTCAATCATCAGATTGATTGGGCGCCCCACCATCATCTCCGTGAGGCGGGCCTGATTGGTCGTCGCCGTCTCGACGGTGGCGATAAACTCGCCTTTGCGCAGAATCTCCACACGGTCCGAAATCGCGAGCACCTCATGCAGCTTGTGGGTGATGATGATGATCGATTTGCCGTCAGCTTTCATGTTGCGCAGCACGGCAAAGAGTTTTTCGGTCTCAAGCGGCGTCAGCACCGCCGTTGGCTCATCGAGGATGAGAATGTCGGCGCCGCGGTACAAAACCTTGATGATCTCGACGGTCTGTTTCTCCGAGACCGACATATCGTAGATTTTCCTGGCGGGGTCGAGCTCAAAGCCGTATCGCTCGGCAAGACGGGCAACCTCGGCGTGTATGCTCTTGCGATTCAGGGTGACCGAGCCGCTCAGGCCAAGCGCGATGTTCTCCGCGGCCGTCAGAACGGGGATCAGCTTGAAGTGCTGATGGATCATGCCAATCCTGAGATCGAAGGCGTCCCTGGGTGAGCGGATGGTCACGGGGCGGCCCTGAACATAAATCTCGCCGTGGTCGGGGAAGTAGACGCCTGAGAGCATGTTGACAAGTGTGGTCTTTCCGCTGCCGTTCTCGCCGAGCAGGGCGAGTATCTCACCCTGTCGCAGCTGCAGGCGCACATCTACATTGGCACGTACCCTGCCGAAAGACTTGTAGATATGTTCCATGCTGACCGCAAGCGGTACATCCTCATTCACGTCAGCCCTCCCTGTCCGGAGCGGTGCGGTTCGAAGCGGCCTGGGCGGTACTGAAACGGGAGGATGGAGCCATCCCGGGGACGACTCCATCCTGTACGATACTCTCAGAAACGTACCCTCGGCTATTCTACCACGGTGCAGCCGGGAACGATGTAGTTCCAGGAAGGCGCGGAGGTCTCCTCCTGCTCATGATAATAGTCGCCCTCGGGCAGGTCGATGGAGACGGGGTTGCCGTCAAAATCGACTCCCTCGCCGGTCAGGGGGCCGGAGAAGACGTGCAGCTCACCGGAGATGATCTTCGCACTGGCATCGTCGATGGCCTCCTTCGTGCCCTCGGCGGCAATCTCGGTGTTCAGCGGTGAGAGGTACACGGCGCCATCAGCCAGACCGCGGCACCAGTCAACCGGAATCTTCTCGCCAGCGATAAGGGCCTGCACGGCCTCGGTGACATAGATGCCCCAGTCGATACGCGCCGAGATGAGCGAGGCCTTGGGCGCGGCCGGAATCATGTCGTTGTTGTAGCCGACCTGCCATACGCCGTTCTCCTCGGCCGTGGTGGCCGGCGCGGTGGAATCGGAGTGTTGCGAGATGACGTCGCAGCCGCGCTCGATGAGGGCCTTGGCAACCTGGGACTCAACGGTCGGGTCATTCCAGGAGTTCGTGTACATGATGTCCATCGTCACGTCGGGATTGACGCTCTTGGCACCCAGGTAAAACGCGGTGTAACCGCTGATGACCTCGGCAAAGGGGAAGGCGGCAACATAGCCGAGCTTGCCGGTCTGGGTCTTGAGGCCAGCAGCGATACCAGCAAGGTAGCGCGCCTCAAAGATGGAGGCAAAATAGTTATGGAAGTTCGGAAGGCCCTCGATGGCTGCCTGGTAGCCGGTGGCATGGCAGAACTGCACGTCGGGGTATTCGGCCGCAACCTCCTTGACGTAATCCTCAAAGCCGAAGCTCGTCGCAAAGATGATGTTGCAGCCCGCATCGACCAGCTCACGAAGCGCGGTATCGCACTCGGCGCCCTCGGGGACGTTGAACTTGTTGATGATCTGATCGTCGCGCAGCCCAAGAGCCTGCTGCATCGCCTGGGTACCCTGGTCGTGGTTGTAGGTGTAACCCATGTCGCTCGGGTCAGAAACATGCACAAAGCCAATCTTGATGGTCTCCGCCGTGATGGCCGCTCCAGCATCCGCGTCGCCTTCGGGTGGCGCGGCTGGTGCCTCTGTCTCCTGCGACGCCGGTGCGCCGCAGCCGACCAGCATCATGGCCGCCAGAGCGAATGAAACAACAAGTGCCAGAAACTTCTTCATTACTGCCTCCTGATCCCTTTCCTCGGTATCCTTACTCTCCTCAGGTGTCCGCGGGCATCCTCCTTTGGTCGTGCCTGCGCGAACCGGCACGACGGCGGCCGAAACCGCTCGTTTGCCATTGCGCGATTGTACGGCATCGACGCACGCTTGCATAGCCTCATCATCTGAATCATCTGAGAGTTAACCGCGATTTCATATGAAGGGGCGCGAAAGGTTTGCCAGAGGGCGGTCGCATACCGCCCCGCGTACGCCTTCCGCTCGCCATAGCCATATCTATCTCCTTTCTCGGGGGAGTCGTCGCATACCGCCCCGCGTACGCCTTCCGCTCGCCGCATCGTATCTGCGTCATGTCCCGCGGGGGCTTGACAAGTCGCGCAAAGCGTGTAGGCTATGCAACTTAGGTATTCTTTTAAGTTTCGTAGGTTTTAAAGGAGCGAGCACTTTGGCCACCGGTTCCACATCTACCGACCGTTGCGTCGCCACCCGCATGGAGACCATGTCCATGTCCGGGCTCATGCGCGCTCTGGCGCACGCGCATGAGCATGCCGCATGTCCAGCGCTTGGCTGATGTGTCCCAACTGGAATCTCCTCACCCCCTTTCTCCTCTCTCCTTCCTTCTCGACCACAGCCTCCTCGCATCAGCCAAACGCTGGACATTCTCGCGTCGAACCACCCATAAAGGCATTCCCGACCCTGCCGCCCCCTGGTGGCGGCAAAACGGCACCGCACAGGAGGAAGATATATGAGTGAGTCTACGATCACTGGGGCGAGCGCCGAAACCGGCACGTCGCAGACGCCAGAGGCAGCGGGCAAGACGCCTGCCTCGTCCTACCGCTTCGACACGGTGAAGGTGCACGCCGCCTATGACCCGAAGGAGCATAACTACGCCTTCAACGTACCCATTTACCAGACGGCATCCTTTGAGATGGGCGACACGGCCCGCGGGGAACGGCTCTTCCGTCAAGAGGAGCTCGGTTTTCTCTACTCACGGGTGGGAAACCCCACGGTGGACGTCTTTGAGCGACGCGTGGCCGCCCTGGACGGCGCGGTGGGAGCGGTTGCCCTGGCAAGCGGTATCGCGGCGGTAAGCCATGCCATCCTAAACCTGGCCGACGCGGGCGACCACATTGTCGCGAGCCCATACCTCTACGGCGGTACCCACGATCTTTTCAAGTCCATCCTGCCGCGCTACGGCATCACGGTCGATTTGGCCAAAAGCCTTGCGCCCGCAGATCTACAGGCGCTTATCCGTCCCACCACCAAGGCCCTCTTTGTGGAGAGCATCGCAAATCCCGTCAATGTCATAGCCGATATCGAGGGTCTGGCAAAGCTGGCCCATGACAACGGCATACCGCTCATTGTGGATAACACCTTTGCGACGCCCTATCTCGTCCAACCCATTCAACACGGCGCTGATGTCGTGGTGTACTCGGCCACCAAGGGTTTGAGCGGGCATGGCGCCCTCATCGGCGGCCTGGTGCTTGAGGCGGGCCGCTTTGATTACGGCAACGGCCGTTTTCCCCAGTTCACGGATGCAGGATTTACCCTGCGCGACCGCTCGGAGCGCTACCGCAGCTTTTGGGAGGTCTTCCCTGAGACTCCATTTACCGCACGGATTCGCCTTGCGCTGCTCAACTACTTCGGAGCGGCGCTTGGCCCCTTTGACGCCTGGGTCGCCCTGCTCGGTCTGGAAACCCTGAGCGAGAGGCTGGACAAGCAGCTGGCAAACGTGAGGCACCTGATTGCGTATCTGGAGACGAACGAGCATGTCGCCTGGGTCGAATACCCCAGTCTGCCCACGCATCCCAGCTACGCCCTGGCCCAGAAATACGCTCCACGCGGAGCGGGCAGCATCTTCTCCTTTGGCTTCAAGGGCACGATAGAGCAGCAGGAACGCTTCATAGACGCGGTGCGCCTGTGGAGCTACCAGGTAAACGTCGGTGACGCAAAATCCCTGATCGTCAATTCTCCAAAGACCACACACTCCGAACTGACCGCAGATGAGCAGACGGCAGCCGCGCTTCGGCCCGAGACCGTCCGACTCTCGGTTGGGCTGGAGGATGTGGCCGATCTCATCGAGGACCTTGAGCAGGCGTTTGCCGTCGTCTTTGGCGGCGGTGCGGCCACAGCCGCGAATGCCGCCGCCCCCGCCGCCCCCGCCGCGAATGCCGTGGCAGGTTAACACGGTCATGCCCAGCGCCAAAACACCGCATAAGGCCCTCGCCTCACCGGTAAGCGACCCCCGATTCTGGAAGCCACACTCGGGGGTTTGGTACGCGCTGGCCATCCTCGCCTTTCTCGCAGCCCTGGCCGCCAACGTCCTCATCCCGGCAAACATCCCCGGACTGCTACCCGGCAAGGACTTCTCTTCGGACTACCCCGTCGACCCGACAAACTACCGCATCCTGCTCGGTGCGATGGCGCTGTTTCTTGCGCTGCTCTGGCCTCTCGCACACTTCCTGCCCCGTCTACGGCAGCGCCTTTTCCATAAGGCTCAGTTCATTTTCGCGGGTGCCCTGGCGCTGGCCGTCTGGGATATTCTGACCTCCAAGCTCTTTATCCTCAAACCACCGTACTTTCCCGGCCCGGTCAACATCATTGCCTATATCCCCACCAACTGGGAAAACCTGCTCACCCATATCGCCGCATCCAGCCAGCTGTTCATCGCAGGCATGGTGCTCGGAACGCTTGCCGGTATCGTCACAGGCATCCTGATTGGCTGGTATAAGCAGTGGTTTTACTGGCTGTTTCCCATCCTGAAGTTCACCGGCGTCATCCCGGCCACCGCCTGGATGCCCATCGTCACCGTTGCCCTCAAGCCGGCACCGGTTGCCATGACCTTCCTTCTGGTCATTGCCTCGTGGTTTGTCATCTCCTTTATGATGTGCCAGGGGATGCAGTCCACGCCACGAGCCCTCTATGAGGTCAGCGAGACGCTCGGGGCATCGAGGAGTTTTCTGCTCTTCCACGTCGCGATACCCAACGCACTGCCCAGTATCTTTACCGGCATCTCCACTGCCACCAGCATGTCCTTTTTGACCCTGGTCGCAGCCGAGATGATGGGCGCCACTGCAGGCCTGGGCTATTTCATAAACTACTCAAAGGCCTTTAACAAGTATTACCAGGTCTACGCGGCTATCATCATCATGTTCCTCGTCTTCTCCATCCTTTTAGCCCTCATCGACCTGATACGCAACAGGGCGCTGCGTTGGCAGAAGGGCCTGGTGCAGCAATGAGTGCGCTGATAGAGGTCAGGAAGGTCACTCGCATCTATGGAGAAGGCGAGGAGACCACGCAGGCGCTGGCTGCGGTCTCCCTGACCGTTGAAAAGGGGGAGTTCGTCTCGCTCATCGGCCCCTCGGGCTGCGGGAAAACCACCCTTTTGCGCCTCATCGCCGGTCTGGACAGCCCGCAGGAGGGCAGTCTGAGCCTGGAAGGTGAACAGATTGAGGGCCCCAGCTACGATCGTGGTTACGTCTTTCAGCAGGGCGCCCTGTATCCCTGGGCAACCGTTGCGGACAACATCGCCACCGGCCTCAAAGCGCGCGGCGTCTACCGCCAACAGAAGGGGCGCGTCGGCGAGTTCATCAAGCTGGTTGGCCTGACGGGCTTTGAGCGTTCCTACCCTCACCAGCTTTCCGGCGGCATGGCGCAGCGTGTGGCCATTGCCCGGGCGCTCATCAATGAGCCGCGTGTCCTGCTGCTGGATGAGCCGATGGGCGCACTGGACGCCTTTACGCGCATCGAGCTGCAGGATCGGCTGGGCGATCTGTGGCAACATCTCAAATCTACGATGGTGCTGGTCACGCACGATGTGGATGAGGCCATCGCGTTAAGCGACCGTATCGTTATCATGACCCCCCGGCCAGGACGCATCGCGGAGATAATCGATGTCGGCCTGGGCCGCCCGCGCTCTCGCAGCGATCCGGATTTTCTGGCTCTGCGGGCGCGCATTCTTGAGGAACTCCATCTGGCCGGCCATAAGGCCGAGCCGGAGTTCAGTATTTAGGGAGGAGGAGACTTTGGTTTGAAGAGCCTCAGGGGCTCATGGCCTTAGAGCCGGCCGACTGCCTGTGCGTCGGCTCGGCAGTCTTCTCACACAAGCAGGGCGACCTTCCCATATCTTGTGAAGGAGCACAGGAGGGTCGCCTGCCCAGTATGGAAGCGCACTGGAGCGCTTCCCGGAAGAAAGGATAGCACAATGGAACTTACACGCAGGAATTTCGTCAAATTGATTGGAGGGTCGTCCCTCATCATCCTGGGTGGCAGTGCGCTTGCAGCCTGCGCAAAGGAGAGCCCGGCGGGCGAAGCAGGAACAGAGGGCGCAACGGGAGCAGATGGAGCCGGGGCTGACGCGGCCGCGGCAGGCGGAGAGTTCCCGCTTGGCTCAACCCAGATACAGGCCCTTGGCGGCGGCGTGTGCGGCGCACCGGCCTATATCGCCAAGGATAAGGGCTTTTGGGCCGAGGAGGGCATCGATGTCGAGCTGGTCAGCGGAACCTTTGCCCAGCAGCAGTCAGGCCTGCAAAGCGGGCAGTTCTTTGCCACCAACGGCGACTTCCAGTTCTTCCCTGCCATCAACGAGGGCCTGGACATCAAAATCCTCGTCGGCCTTCATCAGGGCTGCATCAAGTTGCTGGTGCCCAGCGACTCCCCCATCACGTCGGTTGCCGATCTGAAGGGCAAGATTATCGGCGTGGACGAGATTGGAGGTACGCCCTGGGCAGTGACCTCGGTGGCTCTTTCCGAAGTCGGGATAGACCCCAGCGCAGAGGGCGGCGAGGTCACCTGGGCTCCCTATGACCTCTCGGTTCTGGAGGAGGTCGCGGGACGCGGCGAGGTGGATGCCTTTGCCGCCTGGGATCCCTTTGGTGTGACAGCTGAGCGCAACGGCTTTCGCGTATTGGTGGACATCGCCGAGACCGAGCCTTTCAAGGGCAAGTACTGCTGCTTCCTCTATGCCTCAACAGATGCCATAGAGAACAGCCGCGACCAGGTACGGGCCATCTACCAGGGTTGGGTAAAGGGCGCCGAGTGGATTGCCGAAAATCCCGCGGAGGCCGCCAAGATCATCACCGATGGCAGCGAGCACGAGGCATATGTTGCCTCAGAGGATGTCGCGCTCATCGAGGAGCTGCTCTCGAGCTACCATTACGATCATACGCACGGCAGCTCTGAGTTTGAGACCACGAAGGAAAATGTCCAGTACTTTGCCGAGAAGCTCAAGGGAACCGGCTACCTGCCGGCAGACTTTGATGAGGTTGCCTTCGTCGATCAGGTGATCTTCGACCCCTCCACGCTGTAGGAACGCTATAGGGTAGGGGTATTACAGGAGACTTGCAGGGCTGCTCTACAGCAACAAGCTGCAGGGCAGCCCTGCCCCTTTTCGGCACCTTTTCGGCGAGGCGCTCTGTCAGGGGGAGGCATGCCATCGAGTCGTGTTATCATATGTCTGTAGGCTCGTGACGCAGAATGGAGGTGGCAGATGGCAACTTCGAGCTTTGGGCAGATAGTGGTTTTGGACGATGACATGGCCGATCGCATCATCGAGTCGAACAAGACCGCCAATGACCACCCCTTTGGTCAACCGACGGGATTCTTTAAACATGGCACTGAAGAAGATGCCGAAAGATTGATGGAACGTATGCGGCGGGCGGCGAACAGGCAATGAGTTACGAGGTTTTCTCGCTCGGGTCTCTTGCCCGCAATAAGGACGACAAAGAACTCCTTGAGGGCAGACTCAAGGAGTTCTGTTGTGTGCGGGATGAACAACTGGAGCGCTTCATTCGCGACCAGGCATTTTTCTATGAATCCAAGGGCTATGGTCGAACCTACCTTATCTTTGATACGGAAGGCGAAGACCTCGATACTTTTCCGCCCATTGCAGCTTTCTTTACGTTAGCACTGACTGCAACTGACTATTCAGGCATTAGCAGAAACAAAAAAGAAAAGGTGCTTGGCTCAAAGCCTGGTCGCAAAACTTTCAGATCGTTTGCTGGTATTCTTATAGGCCAACTTGCGCGTGACGACCGGTATGACTCCAGTTTTATCGACGGCGAAACGCTGCTCAGAGAATGCGAGAATTATATCGAGTTGGGCCGACAGTACCTTGGAGGGCGCATTGTTTATCTGGACTGTAAAAAGCCCCTTATCGAAACCTATCAGAGAAACAGCTATCGCCTGCTTTCTGACGAGCCAACCGATGAGGGTTACTACAAGATGTATAAGGTACTGCCTGACAAGCTCGCGTGATTAAGGTTTGCGAGAGTCTAAGGGGTAGATGTGGTGTGGCGAGCCTGTTTGGTTCTTCACAGAACAGGCACACCATCGAATAGCTGATAGAGGTTTACTGATTAGGGAAGGAAACAGGGTAGGTCACTTGTCTAGCGCAAGGAACACAGGTAATCGCCATGAGTACGAAGCCAGGTATGCCGCTGAAATGGCTCGGCGTATTCTTGGTGTGGATGCCGAGGTCTGGGATACTGCGAGTCGCCAAGGCGCACCAGATGTAAAGCTCATATTCCAAGATGGGCGCATAGGGATGTTAGAAGTAACGAAATATGATGAGAGATTTGAACTAATGGAAGCCTTGAAGCGAGACCATTGGGAGCTTGAGGAATACGGTCGTTGGGTCTGGACATTGGCTGTTGACAACTTTTCCGATTATCAGTTTTTGAGGGAGAACTATAAGCACATCATCGATACCTGCGAGGCGCATGGGGCAACAAAACCGGATTCGGTTCCGTTTGCGATACAACACATCGATCCTGTTTTTCGCAGACTTGTCACCTCAAAGTCAAACATATATGCAGCACCAGATTTAGGCAAACTTGACCAAAAAGGGAACTTGCGAAAAACACACGTACTACCAACAGCACGCTGTGGTTTTTCGTCAGACGGATGGGAGGATCTTCATGATGCTCTCGTCTCAATGTTCGCAGACCAGGCGATTTCTCATCGATGCAGAAAATTGATAAATACTGCTGCTGATTTCCGCTGCTTGATGGTTGCATGCGGATTGAACAAACTGCCATTCTCGATAGCTGACAAGTTGAATTTTAGTAAGAGCGCCCCAGTCCCTTCAACAGAGCCGCCCCTTCCGACTGGCATAGACGCCCTGATACTTGTCCCTCAGTATAGTGGCTCTGTACTCCTATGGAATGATGGCCTATGGACTATCCACCTTCCCTGGGATTGATTTATGGCTCGACCATCTCGCTGGTAGCGCTCGGGCTCGGTGCAGCCTTGATGATTGCCGTCAGGTCGCTGGGCTTGCTTTTGGTGTTGCTGCACTGTTTGCTCATACCCGCGGCTTCACTCCCTCGCTTCTTTACCGATAGATTTAAAGATTGCAGATTACAGATCCAGCCATAAAGCGGGGCGGACACCGCTGTCGTCGTCTTCGACGTAGTCGCCGCCGACGTCCACGTAACCGTCACTGTCGACAACGGCGGCATAAACCAGGCGGCGACCGGGCGAACGCAGCCACCACCAAAGACTCGCTCCTTGGTATTTCGCCACACGGTGGCTGTCGCTATTGAAGTACCATTTTACCTCGTCGATGCTGAGCAGGAAGACTTTGTCACGGGTGGGGTTACCGCCTGAAGCGCTCCGCCATCCAAGGTGGCTGGGGTTCTGGTTGATGACCTCGACGATGCGGCTCTTGAAATATGCGGGAAGGCTGTTGTAGTATGCATTGTTCAGCCACGTCCGCAAAGTGCACCCTTCCCAGGTGATTTTACCACTGGATCGATGATACGGCATCTGTGCGATGATTCCTTTTGCTATGTAGAGGGCACGGTTGTTCGCATTGTCGCGCGCAAGAAGCATCCAGCCGTCCTCAAATTCCCTCCTTGCCCTCGCTTCTGCTTCCATGCGGCGACATTGTTCCTCCTCTCTGCGACGGCGCTCCTCTTCTCTGCGACGGCGCTCGTCCTCTTCTTTGCGACGCTGCTCCTCTTCTCTGCGACGGCGCTCGTGGTCGAGTGTGTCGATGACGTGTCTGGCTCCCTCAAGGTTTGCGTCGACGCTGAGTGCGTCTTCGGCCAGCTGTGCGGCCTCGGCCTCTGAGCTGTCCCGCATCCGGACAAACAGCAGCTTTGCGAGGCGACTTTGCGCCTCAGCTGCCAGTTGGAGCTCCCCCGATGCTTCGGCCTTCCTTATCGCCGTGCGCAGGGTGTTCACAAGCTGGTCGGTCATGCCGCGCCTGTCCTTGGCGTCTTGCTGGCCGAGCCGGGAGGCGACCTCGTATTTGCGCACGTAGAGTCCTGCGCTTCCGGGCTTGAGCACGATGGCCTGGTTCAGGTAATCGAGCGACTGGGCGTATTTGTCGAGCTCGAAGTAGGTGTCGGATGCCAGGATGTAGAGTCGGTAATCGGCACCGTCGGCAGGAGCGTTCTTCAAGGCGTTGGAGATGGCGGTCTCGGCGAGGTCGTATTCCTTGTTCTCGAAGTATTCTTCGGCCGCATGGTAAAACCTCTCGTAGTTCTCTCTGCGTGCGACGTCCTGGTCTGGCTCCGTGCCGGGCGCCTTGTTGCTTGCCAGTTCCTCGTCGTAGGCCGTACGGCTCCCGTCGGTGGCAAATGCCCGCTCCGCCTCGTCGATGAGGGCAAGCATTCGTGTGGCCTCGTCGGGCATGG
Source organism: Coriobacteriales bacterium (assembly GCA_031277035.1). GTDB lineage: Bacteria > Actinomycetota > Coriobacteriia > Coriobacteriales > UBA8131 > JAIRXA01. The sequence continues at coordinate 66,454 of JAISLY010000048.1, forward strand.
CAACACTTCGTGCCGTCCAGTCGTTGCGCTGCTTGGCCAGGATGCGCTGGATGTCTGCGGTGTCGCTGCTTCTGGACAGGTACAGTTCCTCGTACAGGTCGGTCATGTCTGGTGCTCCCCTTATCTCGAGCGCTGCGTGAAACTGGCAATCTCCTGATAAAGCGCTGCCAGCCGGCCGCTCGCCTTGTCCAGGCCCTGGGCTGCCTGGTTCACCCGTTGGGCGGCACGCTCGCCGGACGGGGCACCGCGCAGCATGGCAGCGATCTCTGCCGACTGGCGCTTCAGGACACCCGAGGACGTGGCGACCTGCGTCGAGAGCCTGTTCGCGTTGACCTTGACCTGGTTCAGCTCCCTGATAACATCCATATAACTCATGACAGTCTCCTTGACCCTCTCATTACAGGCTTTGCAGCACGCGCATCAGGTCCTCGCGCGCCGATTGCAGTTGGGTTATCGAGTCGCGCAACGACCTCTCGGCATCCTTGAGCAGGGCGAGCATCCTCTGGTCGGCCTGCACCTTGCTGCCCGTGAGCGCCGCGCGTATCTTGGTCATGGCAATGTCGTTGTCCCCGATGAAGCGGTTGATGTTCGCTATCTGCGCCTCAAGCTCCTTTCGCGACATCTGGATCGCCGCGTGTATCTCCTGCACACCGAAATACCCCATTCGCCACTCCTTCTCTCGATCGAACTCCCATTCTGGAGACTTGTCTGACACAACTCACCATCTTTCCTCGACATTTCAGTAAACTAACCCTGCCATTCTCCCGCCATCACTGTCCTCATACGGTCTAGATTCAAAGATTTCAGATTACAGATTCAGCCATAAAGCGGGACGGACACCGAGCATCCAGAACAAGGCGATGCCAGTGTGGTTCACGCCGCCGTCGCTCCAGACGCTCGCAGCGCCGCCCATGTTGCCGGACGAGCGCAGCCACCACCAATGGTTCACGCCTTTATAGCTCGCCACACGGTCGCTGTTGCTACCGAAGTACCGCTCCGCCTCGTCGATGCTGAGCAGGAACACCTTGTCACGAGTGGAGTTGTCGCCTGAAGCGCTCCGCCATCCAAGGTGGCTGGGGTTCTGGTTGATAACCTCGACGATGCGACTCTTGAAATATGCGGGAAGGCTGTTGTAGTACTCGTTGTTCAGCCACTTCCGCAAAGTGCAGTCCTCCCAAGTGCTGTCGCCGGGCTGCTGATAGGGTCTCTCTTCGATGATGTCTTTCTTTATGTAGAGGGCACAGTTGTTCTCGCTGTCGCGCACGAGGAGCCTCCAGCCGTCCTCAAATTCCTTCCTTGCCCTCGCTTCTTCCTCTCTACGTCGGCGTTGTTCCTCTTCCCTGCGACGGCGTTCCTCTTCTTCCCTTGCCCTGCGCTCGCAGTCAAGGATGTCGATGACGTGGCGGGCACCCTCGAGGTCTGCATCGACGCTGAGTGCGTCTTGCGCAATACGCACGGCCTCGGCCTCTGAACTGTCCCGCATCCGGGTGAACAGCAGCTTGGCGAGGTGGCTTTCCGCCTCGGCTGCTGTCTGGCGGTCGGCAGACGCCTCGGCCTTTTTGATGGCCAACCTCAGGGTGTTCACGAGCTGGTCGGCCATGCCGCGCCTGTCCTTGGCGTCCTGCTGGCCGAGCCGGGAGGCGATCTCGTACTTGCGCACGTAAAGCTCTGCGTTCCCGGGCTCAAGCACGATGGCCTGGTTCAGGTAGTCGAGCGACTGGGCGTATTTACCGAGCTCGAAGTAGGTGCCGGATGCCAGGACGCAGAGCCGGTGGTCGGCACCGTCGGCAGGGGCGTTCTTCAAGGCGTTGGAGACGGCGGTCTCGGCGAGGTCGTACTCCTTGTTCCCGAAGTACTCACTAGCTGCATCGTAGAACCTCTCGTAGCTCTCCCTGCGTGCGGCATCCTGATCTGGCTGCGCATCGGGCGCCTTGCTTCTTGCCAGTTCCTCGTCGTAGGCCGTACGGCTCCCGTCGGTGGCAAACGCCCGCTCCGCCTCGTCGATGAGGGCGAGCACCCGTGCGGCCTCATCGGGCATGGCAACGCTTCGTGCCGTCCAGTCGTTGCGCTGCTTGGCCAGGATGCGCTGGATGTCTGCGGTGTCGCTGCTCCTGGACAGGTAGAGTTCCTCGTACAGGTCGGTCACTTCTGTCCTCCTTGCTCAACCAAAGCTTCCAGCAGCGTCAAGTCATCCGCGGTCAAAGGCGAGAACGGGATGACCCGGGTTGGTGAGGTAAGCTCCGCCTCGTCTATGACGAGCGCGCGGTTGTCCTGCGCAGTCCAGTTGAGCAGGCTCGGGTCGCCCAGGGACTGTACCGTGCGCTTGTCGGTCTTGAGGAATATGCGTGTGCCGACGCTGCTCAAGCCCTCCCCGACACCCGTTGCCTGGGATGTGAAGTTGGACTCCTTCAGCCACCAGCCAAAAAAGTGCACCCCGTGGTTTGGCCCGGAATTCAGCAGGTGCAGCAGCGGTGGCTCAGCATAGCGGTCCATCTCCGGATTCCATATCCATTTATCAAGCCCCAGGGCGAAGATATAGGTTGCTGCGGCATCGGCAGCGGTGGCGGCATTTGTGCTGAGGCTGGCGCTGGTATCTTCCGCAAACGCCTTGAAGTCATCCGCAACGACCTCGCCCACATCCATTCTGGCAGACTCAAGCAAGCGTAAGAACGCGGGCATCCCATTTGCCGCAGAGAGCGCTTCTTCCATGAAATTGGCAAAGACGAAGCGTGCACGGGACTGCACGTGACGATGCCAGAACGCCAGCGAGAGTGCTATCGCCTGCAGGGTGCCGACGGCGTTGTCCTGCTCCCTGTCCTGCGAAACGCCAAAGAGGGCGAGGTTCTTGCCGTTCTCTCTGAGGATGGGGATGGTAACAAGGGCATCTCCAATTGCCATTCCAAGGCCGACGGGCACACGGGGATAGCTGCCCTGCGCGCCTTCCAGCATCTGCCTGGCATTGGCGCCCAAAGTGACCCTGGCATCGCCGTCAAAGATGTGCGGCGGAGCCGAGCGACTTTGCGCTTTCTCCCACCAGCCCTTTCTCAGGGCAGCGAGCACCGTCTCATCGGCATAGGCGATGGTCGTCTTGCGGTTCTGGGAAATCGCACCATAGTCCACATTGACAATCGCCTCCCTGGGCTTGAGGTACGCGGCCTCGGGGTTGTCCGGGCCGAGCGTGAGCTGCGATTCGCCCACGGAGTTCTTATGGGCTATCCGGATGGGTATCTGGCTGAAGATGATGTCGGACTTGCCAAGCAGGGCGAAGTTACCGCCAAGGCTCTGCGATGCCAGGATAAAATGGATGCCCGCCGCCCGGTACAGGCGCACGGACTTCTCCAAGAGGTCGGCGACCTTCCTCGACTCCGCGTCGTCATCGCCAAACATCAGTTGGAACTCATCGATAATCACAACGATACGGGAAAGCTTCTCACGAGGGGCTTGCCTGCGGTACTCCGCCAAATCGCGAACGTTTTCCTGCTTGAACAGCTTGAGCCGACGGCGGTATTCGCCGTACAGATGCTCGAGTACCGCCAGGCCAAAGCCCACGTCGCTTTCCAAGCCCAGGGCCTTGGCATGGGGCAGGTAGTCCTCGCGGCCGATGTTGGCAAAGGGCTGCAAGGTGACGCCTTCTTTGTAATCGAGCAGGTAGAGGCTGACCTCCTCAGGCGAATAGCGCAGGCAGAGGCTATGGATGATTACCGAGATGAGGTTGGACTTGCCCTGACCGACAGCACCGGTAATGAGGACATTGTGGCGCTGGTTCTTGCGGTCACCGAGCGTGATGCTGATGTCTTCCTGCCCACGCCGGCCGATGGAGAAGGTCAGCCCGTCGCGGCTGGACTCTCCCCAAAGTTTTGCTATGTCGTGGATCTCGTCAAAACCAAGCACGTCGGCATCGGTGCCCTCCGCGGGCTTATCACCGATAGTCCTCGCACTGTCTGCAAAACGCGCACAACTAGCGATAATTTGACTGGGTGTGAAGGGGGTGTAGGCCGTTGCCCTATTCTCTGCCGTGACCGTGACCGTGCCCGGCCCAGCGCCCAGGACCGCACATCTTGCCTTCATTGCCAGCGGCGCGTCCGTTGTTGTGGAGATGATAAGGAACGAGACTCCGGCTGCCGGTCCAACGTCCATCAGCAGTGATAGGAGCACCTGCGTTTGGCGGTCGAGCATGAAGGCGTCTATGGAAAGCACGATCAGGTTGTAGCTGTCGTCCGGCCTGCCCGTCATCTGCCTGAAGTCGAGCAGGGCTTTGCAGCGCCCCTGGATGAGATTGTGGACGTCCTGTATCTGCTGCCTGACGTGCTCAAGGTGTTCTTGCAGCGCGCCGTCGCTGCTGAGGACGGCAAGCAGTTTGTTGTCCCCTGAGGACAGGCTGGCAAAGGGCGCAAACAGGCCGGTGAGCTTGCTGTCGTAGCCCGCGATGCTGAGCTCGCCGGGATAGGTATGCTGGATTGCCTGCATGATCAGGTACTGGCCAAGCTGGATGACGTCATCTGTGTAGGTGTTGTCTATCCAGATGTTGGAGCGACCGATGAAGTCAACGGCCAGTCCTCCGTCCGTCCCAAATGTCGCTCTGTCGTATACGGCAAGGTTTTTCCTGTTGCCCATAGTGCCCCCGCAAAACAGTCCGGCTTTCTGAGTTTCGCCTGATTTAAGGAATCAGGCTGGCGTTTCTCACAACCTCATAGTATAGCGGAACTCGTCGTCTGGATGACTTTCGCCGGTGCGTGTTAGGAGATTGAGCGGCTACCCGCCTCACATCATATGGGGCAATACTTCATCAAAGGTCACCTTTACTCACGCAGGGCGGTGATGGGGATGATATGTACCCCCTTGCTGTGCCGCACAACCGGGCCCGAGCCGGTTATGACGTTAAGAGATGCGGGAGCAGGCACTTTGCTGGTATCAATGGTATCCGCAAAGGCAAGAAGCGAGCGCACCGCCGCCTCAACAGCACCAAAGCCGAGTTTTATCTCAAAAGCCGCCCAAGTGCCATCACGCTTCTCCACTATTGCGTCCACCTCCTTGCCGCTGGAATCGCGATAGTGATACACCCTCGCATCGTTTGCCTGAGCATAGATGCGCAGGTCACGTATCACCAGGGATTCGAACAGCAAACCCAGGTAGGGTATGTCGTGCATGAGCTTGTCCCTGTCAAGACCCAGTGCCGCTACCGCAAAAGACGGGTCCACAAAATGACACTTCTCCGCCTTTCGAAGGGTTGCCGATGAGCGTATATGAGTGCTCCAGGCTTCAAGGTTTTCCAGTACCATAATGCGCTGGAGGGCGTCGAGGTACTCTGTGACTGTCTCGTAGGCCATCGCACCGTTAGCACGCTCTGTGCCGTGCGCTCTCCCGGTGTCCCCCACATCTCTGCGGAGAGTTTCTATCCTTGCCTCAGTGGATATGTTCCGTGCAAGGGAGCGCAGGAGTTGTCGAACCTTGAGTGGGTCGCGCCTTTTACTCGAAACTCTGCTCAAATCGACCTGTGCGACAAGCTCGACATTATCGCGCATGGCAAGCAGGGCATCGTCTGTTGACAGGTGGAGATGCCCCGGCCATCCACCCACAACAATCCAGTCAATGATGTCGAGAAGTTTGTTGTCGTGTTGCTCTTTGGGCAAAGGCGCGTCGTGCCAAAGCCCCGCAAGGGAAACTGAGCCGCTTGACAGCCTGCTCTCAAAAAGTGACATCGGCCTCATATCCATGACGGAAAAGCGCCCAAACCCCGAGTGCAGACGAGCATTTTCCTCGGGATTCGCCGAACCAGTGAGGATAAATTGTGCGGTCTGTTTTCGTCGATCAATCTCATGACGCACGATATTCCACAAACTTTTCTGCTCCTGCCATTCATCTATCAGACGAGGTGTTTCGCCGTCAAGAAGGAGAAGCGCGTTGATGGACATGAGCTGCTCCATTGCGCTTGAATCGTCAACCAGCACCTCACTTTTTGCACATTGTCGAGCCGTCTCGGTCTTGCCACAACCTTTTGGGCCGCGTATGAGGACTCCGCCGGCCCGTTTCAGTCTACTTTTGAGCTCGCTGTCTGCAAGGCGCACGTAATATTCCATCGTTTCATCACCTCAAGAAGGAAGTTTAGCAGACCACTCTGTAAAATGTAAGCTGTTCAGTCTGAAAAATGTAAGCTGTTCAGTCTGTAAAATGTAAGGCGTTTACTCTGTAAAATGTAAGATTTTGGTCTGAGGCTTGATGGTCATCTGCGCTGCAGAGGAAACGCCCAGCGGGATAGCCGACCTGTCCCTGGGCATAAACGCCCAGCCAGCGGCCCGGCTCAGGACACAAACGTCCAGCGGCAGCGGCCCGGCTCAAAGCAGCAGGAGTGGCAGCAGCCTGGCTCAGGACACAAACGCCCAGCAGCAGCAGCCCGGCTCATGGCTCATGGCTCGTGGGCTCATGCCCACTGCCGCCTCACCTCGCCTCACCTTCAGTGTGCGAGCAGGCTCTCCAGCAGCGTGTACCAGGTCAGTTCGGAGCGAAGGTAGGCCTTATGAGGGTCATCGTCCAAGGCTGCCTCAAGTTTGCGGGCGGCCTCGGCCCGTTGTTCTCGCACCTCATCAGCCGCAAGGTCAGCAAGGTTTGCAACGCGGTTGGCCAGGACGACGACCTTGCTGCCGTCGTTTTCCACATAGCCGCCCGCGACCGCAAAACGCAAGGGCTCAGCATCCTCGGTCTGACGCAGACGTATCTCGCCCGGACGCAAGGTGCTCATCACGGCTGCGCGTCTGGGCAAAATGCCAATGTCGCCCTCCACACCGGGCACCGAGACAAAGACAACCTCCTCGGCAAAGACCTGCCGCTCCGGCGTCACTATGTCACAAATCAGGGTCGTCATGCGTCCTTGAGCCTCTCGGCAGCCTCATACACTTCTTCGATGGCCCCCTTGTAGCGGAAGGCCTGCTCGGGGATGTGGTCGCATTCGCCGTCGATGATGGCCGCAAAGGAGCGCACCGTATCCTCAAGTTTCACGTAACGCCCGGGGTTGCCGGTAAAGACCTCGGCGACATGGAAGGGTTGGCCGAGGAACTGCTGTATCTTACGCGCACGGCTGACGGTCAGCTTCTGATCCTCGGAAAGCTCGTCCATGCCGAGAATGGCGATGATGTCCTGAAGGTCGGAATAGGTCTGGAGTATCTCCTGCACGGTGATGGCCACGCGATAATGCTCCGCGCCGAGAATCTCGGCAGAAAGCGCCCGTGAGGTGGAGCCGAGCGGATCGACCGCCGGGTAGATGCCGAGCTCAGCGATGGAGCGCGAGAGAACGGTCGTGGCGTCGAGGTGGGTAAAGGCCGTGGCTGGCGCCGGGTCGGTAAGGTCGTCGGCCGGAACGTAGATGGCCTGCACAGAGGTGATGGAGCCGGTGCGCGTCGAGGTGATTCGCTCCTGCAGGTCGCCCATCTCGGTAGAAAGCGTGGGCTGGTAGCCAACGGCCGAGGGCATGCGTCCCAGCAGGGCCGAGACCTCAGAGCCCGCCTGGGTAAAGCGAAAGATGTTGTCGATGAACAAAAGGACGTCCTGACCCTGATCCCTGAAGTACTCGGCGCAGGTCAGGCCCGAGAGGCCGACGCGCAGACGCGCCCCGGGCGGCTCGTTCATCTGGCCGTAGACAAGGCATGCCTTCTCGATAACGCCCGATTCGGTCATCTCGCCGTACAGCGCGGTACCTTCGCGGGTGCGCTCGCCCACACCGGTAAAGACCGAGGTGCCGCCGTGCTCCTGCGCAAGATTGTTGATAAGCTCCATGATGATGACGGTCTTGCCCACGCCGGCGCCGCCAAACAGGCCGGTCTTGCCGCCCTTGATATAGGGCTCGAGCAAATCGACGACCTTGATGCCGGTCTCGAATATCTCGGTCGTGGTCGTGAGCTCATCAAAGGCCGGAGCGGGCCGGTGGATTGGGTAATACTCGTTTATCTCAGGCATCTCGCCGCCATCGACAATCTCGCCGGTGACGTTCCAGATGCGCCCGAGCGTGCCCGGGCCGACCGGCATCTTGATTGGGCCGCCCGTATCAACGGCCTCAACCCCTCGTTGCAGGCCGTCGGTCGAAGACATGGCCACCGTGCGCACCACATTGCCCGGCAGATGGGTCTCGACTTCCAGGGTGACCTTCACCGGGCCAATCGGCGTCTCGGTCTCGATTCTCAGGGCGTTGTAGATGGGCGGGATGGACTCGGCGGAAAACTCCACGTCCACGACCGGCCCGACAACGCGTACGACTCGACCAACATTCATAGCTGCATCCTTTTCGCTCATCATCAATCCTCCAGCGCGGCTGCGCCGCCGACGATCTCGGTTATCTCAGTGGTGATAGCCCCTTGACGTGCCCGGTTGTATACCCTCTTCAGGGTGGAAACCATCTCGATGGCGTTGTCGGTCGCCGATTTCATGGCTCTGCGGCGCGCGCCCTGCTCACCGGCCGCCGAATCGAGCAAGGCGTGAAAAATCCTCGTCTCAACATAGGCGGGGAGCAGTTCGTTGAGCACCGCCTCGTCGGAGGGCTCGTACTCAAAGCCGCCCTGCTGCGCACCGGCCGAGGAGATTTCCTCTGCCCTGCGTCGAGCCTGCGCCAGACGCTCTGAGGCGCCAGCTGCCGCCGCCTTCGCGCTCTCGTCGAGGTGTATGGCCTCAGATTCGCCCTCGCCGACCTCATGGTAGGCAACCTTTGTGATGGGCAGTATCTGCTCGGTGGTCACCACCTGCTCGGCAACGTTCTTCGCATGGTTATAAAAAATATTCACCTGGTCTATCTTTTTACCCTCATACGACTCGATGACCGTTGCCGCTATCTCGCGTGCCTCGTCAAAGGTCGGGTCGGATGACAGGTCGAGGAAGGCCAGCGTAACCGGGAGCTTCCGGTAGCGAAAATAGCCAATCGCCTTCCTGCCGCAGGCAATGATGTCGCAGGTGACGCCCTCGGCCTTCATTCGCGTGATAAAGCGATCCGCCGTACGTAAGACGTTGCTGTTAAAGCCGCCCGCCAGGCCTCGATCCGAGACGACGACGATGACGACCATTCGGTTCGCGCCGCTGTTCTGGGCCAGAAGCGGGTTCTCAAAACCCGTGGAACGCGAGGCAACGGACTGCAGAACCTCAACCATCGCCAGAGCATAGGGCGTGGCGGCAACGATGCGATCGGTGGCGCGCCGTATCTTGGCGGTCGCGACCATCTCCATCGTGCGCGTGATCTGCTTGATCGACTGCACCGACGCGATGCGCTTTTGTATATCCTTGAGGGATGCCACCTGCCGCTACCCCTCTAATCCCCGACCGCAAACTGGGCCTTGAAGGCCGTGATGGCCTCTGCGAGATCCGCGCTGATCTCCTCCGAGAGCTTCCGCTCGGCAAGAATTGCGGTACCGAGCTCAGGATGGCTCGCCCGCAGATACTGGAGCAGTTCATCCCGGAAACGCGTCACCTCAAAGACCGGCAAATCATCAAGAAAGCCCTGGTTGCCGGCAAAGATTGCCATGATCTGCTCCTCGACGGGCATCGGCAGATAGCGGCCCTGCTTGAGCAGCTCGGTCATGCGCGCGCCACGGTTGAGCTGGTCTTGCGTGGCCTTGTCCAGATCGCTTCCAAACTGTGCGAAGGCCTGAAGCTCGCGATAGGCGGCCAGGTCGAGACGCAGGGAGCCTGCCACCTGCTTCATGGCCTTAATCTGCGCATCTCCGCCGACGCGTGAGACCGAAATGCCGACGTTGACCGCCGGCCTCTGGCCCTGGAAGAAGAGGTCGGACTGCAAAAATATCTGGCCGTCGGTGATTGAGATGACGTTCGTCGGGATATAGGCCGAGATGTCGCCGGCCTGGGTCTCGATAATCGGCAGGGCGGTCAGCGATCCGGCGCCGTTGGCATCGGAGAGTTTGACAGCCCGTTCAAGCAGGCGGGAGTGCAGGTAAAAGACGTCGCCCGGATACGCCTCGCGCCCGGGCGGGCGGCGCAGGGTAAGCGACATCTGGCGATAGGCGACCGCCTGCTTTGAGAGGTCGTCGTAGACGCACAGCACGTGGCGCCCCGGGTTGTCGGCACTGGCGGGGTTGCCGTCGGCGCCGGTATACATGAAGAACTCCCCCATTGCCACGCCGGCCATCGGCGCGATGTACTGAAGCGGAGCGGAGTCCGAAGCGCTCGCCGAGACGATAATCGTATAGTCCAGCGCCCCAAATCGCTCGAGGGTCTCAACGACGGTCGCGACGGTTGAGGCCTTCTGGCCGATGGCAACGTAGATACAAATCAGATCCTTGCCCTTGGAGTTTATGATCGCGTCGATGGCGATGGCGGTCTTGCCGGTCTGGCGGTCGCCGATAATCAGCTCGCGCTGTCCACGGCCGATGGGTATCATCGCGTCGATGGCCATGATGCCGGTCTGCACGGGCTCGCTGACGCCCTGGCGCTCAATGACGCCCGGAGCACGGAACTCGACCGGCCGGTGCCCCTCGGCATCGATGGGGCCCTTGCCGTCAAGCGGCAGGCCAAGCGGGTTGACGACGCGCCCGAGGAAGCCGCGCCCGGAGGGAACCTCAACGATGCGGCCCGTCGTGCGCACCCGATCATTTTCCCGTATGGAGGTCACGTCGCCCAAAAGCACGGCGCCGACCTCATCCTCCTCAAGGTTTTGCGCCAGCCCATACACAGTCTTGCCGCCCTCTTCGCCAAACTCGAGCAGCTCGCCGGACATGGCGCCGCGCAGGCCGTTGATGCGAGCGATGCCGTCGCCAATCTGAATGACGGTGCCAACCTCGCGCGCCTCGACATTCATCCTGATAGCGTCGAGTTGCTGGCGCAGCGTCTCGTCTATCGCCTGGGCGCTTATCGAGGCACCTGCCGCCGCGCTCGCCTTCGTGCCTGCCGCCGCGCTTGTCGCAGTCATAGAATCTCCCACCTTATCTCCTGTTGGACAGGGTGACGCGGGTGCGCTCCAACTGGGAGGCAATGCTCGCGTCAATCCGTTTACCATGTGCGCTCAAGACGATGCCGCCGATCAGAGCGGCATCAAGGCGCTCGCGCAGTGCGATTTTGGCACCGAACTGCGCCGCATACTTTGCTCGTATCGCCTCGCGCAGCCCTTCGTCGAGCGCGACGGCGGTTGTCACCTCGATGATGACGATGCCGAGCGCATCTTCCACTTCACGTTCATACAGCTCGCTCACCTTGGCAAGAAGGCCGAGGTCCTCGCGTTCAATCATCACGCCGAGCACGCCGAGCAGGGCCACGTCAAAGCCGGCAAAGGCCTCCTCGGCAAGCGCGCGCCGTTGGGCGGCGTCAAGCGAGGCATCGAAGAGTACCTCACGCAGCTGGACGGCAGCACGAAAACTCGCCAGCACCTCGGTCAGCTGGTCGGCGACCTCAAAGACCGTATCACTTGTGCGAGCGGCCTGAAGGAGGGTCTTCGCGTAGATGACCGATGCCTTACGGGCCTGTACCCGATCAGTTGGCATTCAGACTCCCCGCTTCGGCGAGGTAGCGCTCGATGACCGCACGGTGCTGCGTCTCGCTCAACTCGGTACCGATGACGCGGCCGGCAATCGCGACCGACAGGTCGGCCACACTGCTCTGCAACTGGGCGATGGCCGCCTTCTTCTCTATCTCGATGGCTTCGCTTGCCTTGGCGAGCATCGCCTGAGCTTCCTCGCGAGCCTGTGTGGTAATCTGAGCGCGCGTCTGCTCCGCGGCCGCCTTGGCATCCGCCACAATCTGTGCCGCAAGGTGGCGGGCCTCCTCAAGCTCGGCCTTCTGCTCAGCCAGCAGACGTTCGCTTTCAAGCTTCGCAAGCTCGGCCTTCTCAAGAGAATCCCTGATGGTCGCCGCACGCTTGTCAATCATCCCCATAAACGCAGGCCAGCCAAACTTGGCAAGCACAATCCACAGGATGATAAAGCCGAGCAACATCGGAATCCACTCGCCCAGCTTGGGTATGAGAAGGCCGATGCCCGAGGCCTCGTCGGCAGCCGCGATGGGCTCTGCGGCAAGCTCCTCTGAGGCAAAGGCCAAAACGGGCGTCGCCAGAAAAACGGCCAGAACCGCAGCCGAAAGGGCAGCCCTGAGCGCACCCAGGGAGGCGCCCCACGTGCGGACAGGCGAAGTCGTTGGTTTCCTCATCGTGTTCCTCACTATCCAACCCGCGTTCTGCGGCCGAGAGCGCAAAGCCCTCTGAGAACGCACTGTCCTCATGCCATCGAAATCAGGGCAAGGACAAAGCCAAGGATGCCGAGCGCCTCGGAGAGGGCCGCGGACATGATGAAGGTTGAGAAGATGCGGCTGTACATCTCGGGCTGACGGGCAATGGCCCCCGTCGCGCCAAGACCCGCAAGGCCAACACCGATACCGCCTCCGATGGCCGCCAGGCCAAAGCCGATGGCGCCCAGTCCGATACCATGAGCCAGGATGTCCATGAAAAAACCTCCTCTTTCCGTGAGGTCGGTGCCCAAGTGGAACCGATCCCCAAATCGCCTTACTGCCAAGTACTTTCACTATCACACACTATTACTATCACGTACTATCATGTACCGAAGCTGCAGTCTCGCCTTCATCACGTCCCAAACATGCAGTCCCACTTTCACCAATCGCTGCATCGGTCAAACGTCTGCAATCCTCGGTGGCCGATGCCCTCGCCGAGGCCCTCATGCCTCCCTAATGCTCCGAGGTCGCGATGTTGATGTAGACACTCGAGAGCAGGGTGAAGACATATGCCTGGATACAGGCCACAAAGGCCTCCAAAGCGTACAGCACCGCAAGCAGGACAAGCCACAATGCGCTGCCGAGCAACAGGGGAAGTGAGGAGAGAGAGAGCGTCTGTATCGCCGCGACGAAGAAGAGGTTACAGAGGATGGCAAGCACACCCAGCAGCAGATGGCCGGCAAACATGTTGGCAAAGAGTCGAACTGAGAGCGTGAGCAGGCGCATGAGATTTGAAATCAGCTCAAGGAGCCAGATGAAAATCGCAAGCGGCAGCACGACGCCCTTAGGCGCAAAACTTCCCAGGTAGTGCAGGCCGCCCTGCTTCTTGACGCCATACCAGGTAAAGTAGACAAAGGAGATGACCGCAAGGGTAAGCGTCGTACCCATCGTGCCAGTCGCCGCCTTGGCGCCCGGTATCAGCCCAACGAGGTTGGAGACAAGAATGAAGATGAAAAGGGTGAGCAGGAAGGGAACGTGCTTTTGAGCCTCCTTGCCCAGCACTCCCGCGCCGATGTCGTTTCGGCCGAAGTCGACGAAGAACTCCATGATGCCGACAAAGCGGTTGCGCGGCACCAGCGAAAGCTGATGTTTGGCGGCAAAGACAAGCGCGAGAACCAGAAGCAGGATCAGTATGATGTAGAGGGTGTAGGCGGTGACAGGCCCGAACATCTCCGTGCTCACCAACGTCCTTTGCAGGAGGCCGACTTCTTCTCCCAGATGCTCAAAAGGGTTCAAAGTCTCCCCTCTCCCTCATCGTTCGAACGTCTCACGCCCGCCGCTGCGGCGCCCGGCACTGCGGCGCCCATCGGAGCAACACCCGACACTGCGGCACCCGTCGCTGCGGCGCCCGGCACTGCGGCGCCCGTCGCTGCGACGCCCGTCGGGGCAACACCCGTCGGGGCAACACCCGTCCGCCAGGCGACAAAGACCGTACCGAGCAAAAAGACCGGAAGGCAGGCCGCGGTAAAGATGAGCAGCTGTTCGCGCGCAAGCTGAGCGCAGAGAACAAGGGCTATGGCCATCAGGAAAAATGAGAGAATGGTACCGAGCAGACCCGCGGACACCATACGCATATCACGCAAGGCCGAATACCGCCGCATCAGCCGCTTTAAGACGACAAAGGGGGCTACCCCCAGCAGTCCGGCGCCAAGGCCACAGAACCCCGCCAATATCTCCAATGCCGCGTCCCTCCCCGTAAGGCTGTACTCAATCTTGGAGGATAATAGCAGTCCATGCGCCTCAGAGGGACACGAAAAGGGGAAAGTCCGCAAACAGCAGGGCAGACGGCATGCGCGGGGCTGTTCCTGCCCTCAATGCCCCTCAAAAGGCGCGGGTGGCTCGTAGATGCGCGTCAGCACGCTGGGCATTGGGCAGGGTTCTCATCAAGCCGATGCGCGGGAGGCTCATAGATGCGCGTCAGCACGCCGGCCTCGGCGAGCATGCCTTCGGTGAGCTTGTCGGGGTAGGGTTGCTCGTAGACAATCTCGACAATGCCCGCGTTGATGAGTATCTTCGCGCAGATGATGCAGGGTTGTGTGGTGCAGTAGCAGGTGGCACCGTCCACCGTGATACCGTGCTTTGCGGCCTGGATGATGGCGTTTTGCTCGGCGTGCAGACCTCGGCAGAGCTCCTGGGACTGGCCGGAGGGTATGCCAAGCTCCTCACGCAGACAACCTCGGGTCAGGCAGTGCTCGATGCCGGCCGGCACACCGTTGTAGCCCGTGGCAAGGATGCGTTTGTCCTTGACGATTACGGCGCCGACCGCCCGCCTGCGGCAGGTGGTGCGCTTGGCAACCTGATAGGCGATGTCCATGAAATATTGATCCCAGCTGGGGCGTGTGTCCATGTGCTCTCCCGATTCATAAGGTTTGTGGCAAAGACCGCACGGCGCATCGTCGCGCTTTTTGCCTCCCCGTGACGCGCTGATTGCCTACCTGGTTCCAAAAATCCGGTCACCGGCGTCGCCAAGACCGGGAACGATGTAGGCGTGTTCGTCCAGATGATCGTCGATGGCGCAGGTGTATATCCTCACCGTGGGGTGCGCGTCAAAAACGGCCTGGATACCCTCCGGAGCGGCGAGGATAACCAGCAGCCTGATCTTTTCGGAGGAAACCCCACGCGCCCTGATGAAGTCGATGGCGCTGGCCGCCGAGCCGCCGGTTGCAAGCATCGGGTCGACGATGAGAACCTCGCGGCTGTCGATGTCGTCGGGCAGCTTGCAGTAGTACTCGATTGGCAGATGAGTCTCAGGGTCGCGGTACAGGCCGATGTGGCCCACACGCGCTGCCGGGATGAGTTCAAGGATGCCCTCGACCATACCAAGTCCCGCCCGAAGGATGGGGACGACTGCCACCTTGCGGCCCTTGAGCGTATAGGCGCTGGTCTCACAGAGCGGCGTGGTGACCGTCGTCGGCTCAAGCTGAAAGTGACGCGTCGCCTCATAGGCCTCAAACATCGCAAGTTCCTTGATGAGCTCGCGGAACTTCTTGGATCCGGTGTCCTTGTTGCGCAGGATGGTCAACTTATGCTGAACCATCGGGTGTTCGATAACCGTGATGCGCTCGAGGCCGCCGGAAGGGTCAGGCTCGTTTCTGTCCATATGTGTTCTCCTCTCCCATAAGGCATCCCGCGAACCGACCTGGTCGAACACGGCGTGCCACCTTTGTTTACAGCTCAGGGTAGAGCGGATGCGCACCGAGAAGGTCAGCGATGCGGTTTTTGAGTTTCGTGGTCGCCACCAGGTCATCGTGAGCAAAGATGGCCTCGGCGATGCAGTGGCCCACCTCGCGTGCCTCCTCGGTGCTAAAACCGCGGGTCGTCATTGCGGCGGAGCCAACGCGTATGCCGCTGGTAACAAGCGCGGGGCGCGTCTCCTGGGGAATCTTGTTCTTGTTGACCGTGATTCCGACATTTTCAAGGATTGTCTCGGCGTCTTTGCCCGTCACGTCGGCAGGCGTCAGGTCGACAAGCGCCAGGTGGTTATCCGTGCCACCGGAGACCAGGCGCAGGCCGCCTTCGACCATGCCCTCGCCCATCGCCTGCATGTTGGCAACGATGGCGTGGGCGTAGTCTGAGAACTCGGGTCTGAGGGCCTCACCAAAGGCAACCGCCTTGCCGGCGATGACATGCTCCAGCGGGCCTCCCTGAGAGCCGGGAAAGATGGCTTTGTCAACACGGGCCGCTACGGCTTCGTCGTTGGTCAGGATAAAGCCGCCTCGGGGGCCGCGCAGGGTCTTATGCGAGGTGGAGGTAACGATGTCGGCATGGGGACAGGGGCTCGGGTGAGCGCCGCCGGCAACGAGCCCGGCGATATGCGCAATGTCCACCATGAGTACGGCGCCGACCTCATGGGCAATCTCCGCGAAACGCTCAAAATCCAAAATCCGCGGATAGGCGCTCGCTCCGGCGATGATCATCTGCGGCCGACAGCGTTTGGCAATCCGCTCGACCTCGTCCATGTCGAGGGTCTCGGTGAGAGGGTCGAGGCCGTAGGCATACATCTCATAGAGTTTGCCGGAGAAGTTTGCCGGCGAGCCGTGCGTCAGATGTCCGCCATGCGAAAGGTCCATGCCGAGCACCCGGTCGCCGGGCTTGACCATGGCGAGGTAGGCCGCAAGGTTTGCGCTGGCGCCCGAGTGCGGCTGGACGTTGGCAAAGGCCACGCCGAAGAGCTGCCTGGCACGCTCGCGGGCGAGGTCCTCAACGATGTCGACAACATGGCAGCCGCCGTAATAGCGCTTGGCCGGATAGCCCTCCGCATATTTGTTCGTCAGCACGCTGCCGACCGCCTCCATGACGGCCAGGGAGGTGAAGTTTTCCGAGGCGATGAGCTCTATCTGGGAGCGCTGCCGGGCGAGTTCCTCTGAGATGGCCGCGGCAACAGCCGGATCCTGGGCGGTGAGATGTTCGAGAGACATGGAGGGCCTTTCGGGTCGGGGGTCGGGCGGGTGGGGTGGGGTCGGGGCGGGCGGGCGGTGGTGCGGGGCGAGCGCGGGGTCGACGGCCAGGCAAAACGAAGCCAGGTCAGCTGCCGCGCGTCATTCGAGCTGCGCAATCTTCGCGAGCCGCTCGGCATGTCGGCCGCCCGCGAAGGGGGTCGCAAGAAAGGTCTCGACAATGGCCTGGTTCGTCTGAGGCGGAACGAGGCGCGCGGAAAGCGTCAGCACGTTCGCGTCGTTGTGGGCTCGGGCAAGCTCGGCAAAAGCGGGGTCGGTCACATTGGCGGCACGAATGCCCGCCAGCTTGTTTGCCGCGATGGCCATGCCGATGCCGGTGCCGCAGATCAGTATGCCGACATCCGCCGCACCCGAAGCGAGGGCCGCGCCGACGAGAGCCGCGAAATCCGGATAATCCACCCGCGCATCGCTCGTGGGACCAAGGTCTGCCACCAGGTGGCCCTTCTCGCGGAGAAAGGCGGCGAGCAGCTGCTTCTGCTCAAAGCCGGCGTGGTCGCTTGCCAGCGCAATCGCCTGTTTCGTCATCCCCTCCTCCTTTGTCAGTCAGCAGGCATTGCAACAGGCAAAACCCTGTGCGCCATCGAATCTCGCACGAAAAACACCCGTGCCCATCATATACCAATCGCACCCTGACGCAGAAGCTGAGGTGAGCCCTCAAGACAGGAGACGACGGTGGATTCCTCGCCGAGCGGGGCTGGTCCGGCGTCGATGATGAGGTCGACCGCCTGCGCCAAAGCGGGGTCAATATCCTCAATCCTGCGAACGGAGGCCTCACCCGAACGGTTTGCACTGGTCACTGCCAGTGGTGAGCCGAGCATACGTGCCAGTGCTCGCACAATGGGAGAGTCGGCAACGCGGAGCGCCACGCTGCCGTCTCGGGCCCGAAACGCAGGCGGCAGCGCCTCGGAGGCCCAGACGACAAGCGTCAAGGCTCCCGGCCAATGCTTCTCCGCCAGGCGCAGGGCGGGGCGAGAAATTGCCTTCCCATAACGCGTAATGTCCTCCACATCTGCCAAAAGCAGGGGGATGGGTTTATCAAAAGGCCGCCCTTTAAGGTGATAGAGCGCATCGGGACGCGCGTCTTGCAAAGCCGCCATGCCAAGCCCATAAACGGTGTCCGTTGGAAGCACAGCGAGCGAGCCTGCCGCCAGAAGCGCAGCCGCCCGGGCGAGCAGTTCTGAGTGCGGCTCAAAAGGATCGAGGGAAAAGATGTTCATCCGGCTATAATATCACCATGAAGTCCCGTACTCACAGTTATCTGTTGACCTTTGGTCATATCTGCACCGACATCAATCAGGGTGCGCTTCCCGCCATGCTGCCCTTTTTAATCATCGCCTACAATCTGAACTACGCCGCGGCAGCCGCACTCGTGCTCTCCAGCAGTATTGTCTCCTCGGTGATACAGCCGCTGTTCGGCTGGCTGGGCGACAGGGTCGAGCGGCCCTGGTTCATGAGCCTTGGCATCCTGCTTGCCGGAAGCGGCATCGCTCTGCTCGGCTTCATGGATGACTATCCGCTCATGCTGCTCTGTGCCTCGCTGACCGGCGTCGGCGTGGCCCTGTTCCATCCCGAAGGCGGCAAGCTCGCCAACGTCGTTGCGGGCGACGACAAGGGCGCGGGTGTCTCTAACTTCACAGTCGGCGGCAACATCGGCTTTGCCCTCGGCCCCATCATTGCCATCTTTGCCCTGGAGACCTGGGGTATTCATGGCACCGCTTTGTTTCTCGTCCCCACAGTTATCATGGCCCTGCTGCTGTTCACGCAAACCGGTGCCTATCGCCGCTTCACCCTTCAGGAGGCCGAGCGGAGGGCGGCGGCTGGGCCTTCGGGGCTCATCGACGACTGGCCCGGCTTTCTCAAGATAAGTTCGGTTAACTTTTTGCGCTCCATCGTTGCAACCGGCCTGATGGTCTTCATACCGCTGTACTGGATTGGCATTCTTAAACAGTCCGCGTCCTTTGCCGCGCTGATGCTTACCCTGTTTTCGGCCGCAGGAGCTGTTGCCACCTGGCTTGGCGGCCGCATCGCCGACCGCATTGGATTTACGCGGACGATACTGATCAGTTTCTTTGTCTCCGCTCCCCTGCTGCTCGCATTCCTGTTCGTAGACAACATCGTCCTGGCAACGACCCTGATTGTTCTCGTCTCGTTTACCTCCAGCGCATCCTACGGCCCCATCGTCGCCCTCGGGCAGTCCTATCTGCCAAACCGCCTTGGTCTTGCCTCCGGCATCTCGCTTGGCGTCGTTGTCAGCGTGGGCGGGGCTGCCTCCCCGCTCATCGGCCTGGTCGGAGATCGCTTTGGCCTGTGGGTCGCGATGGCCCTCATCTGTGCCCTGTCCTTTGTCGCGGCCCTGCTGACCCTGCCGGTGGTAGGGCATCGCCCCTCATCTGCGGCACAGGTGGAGTCGGCGGTAGAAGCGGACGGGTAGGGAGGCGGAGGAGAGAGGCGGGGCGGAGCGGGGAGAGAGGCGGGCGGAGCGGGGAGAGAAGCGAGGCGAAGCGGGGAGAGAAGCGGGGCGCGCGAGACGGATGCCCGCCTTTCTCAGCGCCAGCTGCGGGTCAGCTGCGCGAGGGGGCGTGGCGAGGAGTCGGGCGGGCGGCCTTCAGCGCCAGCTGCGGTGGTCCTGATAATTCGCCAGATAGCCCGCAAACTCTGCCGAGGTATCCGAGTTGCCTGCCGCCCATGCCTTGTGATCGATAATTGTGCTCTCAAACCCATACCAGGCGTCGATGTAGGCAATCACCTTGTCAAGCGCATCCAGCTGCGCCTGTGGATAGTCGCCGTCGCCGCCCACATGAACCATCTCGATACCGATGGAGTATGAGTTCATGCCGTAGTCGGTGTAGGACGTGGCGTAAAACGCGGTGCCCACCTTATCATCCCGCGATTCGTCCTCGACGCCATACAGCGCGTTTTTGCCGGTGTCGGCCCAGCCCGCATGATGTGTAATCGCGTCGAGAGGGACGCATTGAAAGACGCTGCCATCGGTGCCGATGACAAAATGAGCCGCCACGCCGTTATCGCGACCGTCCCAATACGCGATGACCGACGCGGGGTCTCCCCAACCCTCCGTGTCGTGCAAGACGATGTATTTCTGATACTGTGCAGGCTTCTCGCCGTGCACGAACTCCGGACGGTAGTCTTCAACAACGCCCAGCTCCTGGAAGAGCGCTGCTGCGTTGGCCGGCGTTGGCATCGGTTCTTCGGTAAGCTCAATCTCGGGACTTTCTGCAGGTGACTCGGCGGTAGCGTCGGGCGCCGGCGTCTCAAAGCGGCTGTCTGTTGGTGGGTCGTCAAAGCTGGTGGCATCCTGCACCATCACGCTTCCATCGGGGCCGCAGCCAACGAGGGACACGGCGAGCAGGGCGGCCAGGGCGAGCAGGGCCAGCTCGGCGAGCAGGGTCAGCTCGGCGAGCAGGGCGGCCAGGGGGCGGGCGCGCCCCGGGCCGCGAGCCGGAACAAGGGCCTGTGCACAGCGCCTCTGCAAAGTTGTGCGATTCATGGCATCACAAAGCTCTCTCAGGGGTTTTCTCGTCAACTTGCATACGCCGAGCCGCGCGCACGTTCGATTGAGAGTATCAGATCGGCATTCTTGAGCTCATAGTCGTTCAAAGGACTTGCCATCGAGTCGAACTCCGAGGGAGAGTAGCGCTCCACATACCAACTTTTGGAGGCAAAGTAGTCCCGGAGCTCCTGGTTGGCAAATCCTCTGCCATAGCGTGCGAATATCTCGTTTCGAGCGATAAAGCACTCCCAGTCCGACAGAGCCCTGATCTCGCTTTCGGAAAGATAGCGGCGACCGCTGTCGGGGATGATGTAGTCGGATTGGTCTGCGTTGGAGCGATTGGCGTCGCTTTGGTTTGCACCACCTGCATCTGGCGAGGACGAGGAAGAGCGTTCATCGTCTGTCAGGGGGCTGCCCTCACGAGAGTCATCTTCACGAGAATCCCCCTCACGACCCTCACCGTCACCCTCTGCAGCCCGCTGAACAGTTGTGCCGCTGTTTCCCGCAGTCTCCCGCTCTGCTGTCGAGCTGCTTGAGAAGGGGTCGAGGACGACCACCAGGGCGACCGCAAGCACGATGATCAATGCGGCGGCGGCCACTCCAATGATGAGTCCGAGAGGCTTCTTTGAGGAAGTGGGCGTTGGAAGTTGCTGCGGATATGAGAGGTCTGTTGGGATTGAGGGGCCTGTGGGAGGCGTGGGGGCTGATGGGATTGAGAGGGTCGCAGGAACCGCGGAGGGAAAGGTTGGGGTTGGGGTTGAGGTTGGGGTTGGGGTTGAGAGCGTGGCTGCACGCGAAAACGGTGTGGCATCTGGCACAGTTGGTGCAGGAGCGGAGGCTTGCGTCTGGTCTGCGCCGCAGAAGGGACAAAAGCGGTCGTCCTCTTCAAGAGGGGCTCCACACTGATGACAGAAGAGAGCCGTTGTGGCGGCTGGTACACTTGGGGCAGGAGCGGAGGCTTGCGTCTGGTCTGCGCCGCAGAAGGGACAAAAGCGGTCGTCCTCTTCAAGGGCAGCTCCACACTGATGGCAGAAGACGGGGTTCTCTCCCACTCCGCCACTTCTGTTCGCCTCAAAAGCCGGATACTGCATCGCGCCCTCCTCGCTCAGGCGGTCACCCCGCCACGTCTTTGCCGCATATTCTCTCATTTTCCCGCCTACTTGTCAGTGAAGATTGCTCGAATGCGCGGGCGCAGCGCAAGGCTTGTTGAGCGGTGGTGCGCGTGATGAGGCAGAGGCTGAAAGGAGAGGCGAAAAGGGGGCTGAGAAGCCTGCTTCGAGGTGACAGAGGGGACGCTTGGAGACGACCCTGCGGAGTTGAGGCTGCCCGCCCCTGTGGGCGGGCAGACCCTGTATGCTCCTAGCCTACCGCATCAAAAAGCCACTGCTGGTTGTATTGGCCGTGATAGGGCCAGGCAATGATGCGACCGTTGTTGGCCACGTTTCCCCCAAAGACATCAAGTGAGAGGTTGTTTCTGGCTCCGATGATGGCACGAGTTCCGTTACCTGCTCCGCTGTCTGCGATAGACCACTGCTGGTTTAACTGCCTGTGAAGCGTCCACTGGATAATCTGGGTACCTGAGGCAGTGGAGTTGCCAAAGACATCTACTGATTTTTGCGAAGCAAGGCCAACGATGGTGTAATAGCCTGTCTCAGGTAAAAAGTGTATGGTGAACTGCTGGTTTGTCTGTCCGTGAAAGTCCCACAGAAGCATCCGGGCACCATCTTGTAAAGAGGCACCCTCTACATCAAGTGAGCGATTGCCTGCACCAGCGGTACATATGGTATAGGTGCCATCAGCAAGCGAAGGGGTGATAGGGGCTATATCCCAGCTCTGGTTTGCCCCGCCGGTCCGTTC